>CAZOIS010000029.1:0-38780 GCA_964579865.1 uncultured Lentisphaeraceae bacterium
TCGACCATCCCCAAGAAAAACCTACGGTGTCTTTTCTATTTGACGGACCGCGCCAAACGCGAGGTGCAAAATGAAACGCACGCTTTGCCGGGAACGAAGGCATGGGCAGGGAAAACGAAGGAGGACCCGGGCCCCGAGGCGTCCGTAGGACGTTCCGGGAGGCGCTCCGGAGCAACCCCATAGGAGCCGGCCGCCGGAAAAAAGGAGTGCCCCACGGGCCGGATTCTGGTTTCCTTGAGTTGCCACACAACAAGGAAACCGAAGGGTCCGTGGAGCAGGAAGAGGATGCCAAAAAGAGAGGCGGATGGAAACACTTCAGCCGAGAGGAACGCGTGCGGATGGAAACGCTCGCCCGCGCTCTCTATCCCCAAGGGCGCAGACATCTCCGCGTTCACACGCAAACAGATCCAGCGGATCGAGGACTGGATCAACGCCCTCCCACGCAAAACCCTCGACGGACTCTCCGCCGAGGAGAAGGTCAAGCGCCACTTCGAGGATATCGCCGCATGAAAATCATCTCGCCGCTCTATCGCCTCCGTACATTTAACCTTGCAAGTCAGGACTGGGTCCGCTCAGTTCCGCTGCCAGCGCAACAAGCGCACCGTGTTCGGCGGCAGGTCGCTGAACGGCTCGACGCTCGTATCGCCGGGCTCGGCCGCCGAAATCAAACGGGCGTCCGGCATGCTGACCGTGAAGCGGGCGGCCTTGCCGAAGGGATTCCAGACCACGACGCCGAAACGTCCGCCGTCCGCCTCAAACCCTTTCGCCACGAGGTCCCCGCCCTGCAGCGTGAAGCCCGCGGAGTCGGTGTAGCGCCCGCGCCAGAAGTAGTCGGCGTTGGCGCGCTGGAACCCGATCACCTGCTTCAGATAGCGCGCGGCCTCCTCCGGCGGCGTGGCCTTCATCATGCCGACGTCGGGCTTGCTGACCACGGCGCGATAATCGCCCACCTCCGGTACGCGGTTCTCAAGGAGATAGGCCACGTCGGGCGCGTAGCGGCTTTCGATCTCATAGCGCAGCCCGTAGACGCACGTGTAGTTCGCCATGCATCGATCCATCATGGGCGCCGGCACGCGTACGGTGCTCATCACCTCCGGGTACGTGTACCGGAACATCGCGGGGAAGGCGTCCGACACGCGGCCGGCCCGCATCCGCTCGAGGATCTCCCCTTCGGACGCGTAAAACATGCCCAGCTCGCACCCGTGGAACATTGAGATCGCATCCAGCGCGCAGTCGTGCAGCCCCTCCGTCATCACGATGAAACCGGGATTGAGATTTCTCATATGCTCCGCGATGCGCCGCAAAAAAACCGGCCGCTCGACTTCGTGCACCATGCAGGGAACCGGGTGGCCGTGGCCCTCGCCGTAACATGCCATCGGCGACATCATGGCCAGCTGGTCGTACAGGATGCCGTCCGCCCCCAGCTCGTTGGCCTGCAGCGCCAACGACAGCATGCGGTCATACCAGGCTTGGGCGCAGAGGCAGCCAAGGTCAAACCGATAGACCGGAATGTCGGTGTACTTGTGATACGTCTGCTGATAGGTCTCTCCGTTGCGCTGCAAGATCGCGATGTCTTTGCCGGTCCGCTTCCAAAACTCTGTGGCCCCGCGCTCCTGCAGCTGGCCGTTCGCATAGATGATCGTCCGCTTGCCGCGGCGCCGGACCTCCTTCAGCGCTTGCTTCAAGGCCGCCTCGCCGCCCATGTCGGGACACGGGACGTAGTCGGGATAAAGGTGGTCGTGCCCGCCGCCGGCCCAGCCGAAAAGCCCCAGCACGTCCAAGCCGCGCGCATCCGCCACGTCGCACAGCTTCGTCAGTGAAGGATAGGGCCACATGATTTCGCCGTTCTGCTGCTTGAGTATGCACAGGAGCCACCCGGAGACATCGCGTGCCCAGCCGGGCACGTGCCGCGCCTTCTCGGACGCATTCGCCCATCCGCTGTACACGCGAGCCGCGACGTGCCATGACCCTTCGTAAGGCTGGATCAGCACCGGCGGGATTGCGACCCGTTCGCCGGACCGGCAAAAAAAGTCGTGACGGACTGCGAGACCGAACAGGCGGGTTGCCGGATCGTACCGCAGGCTCAGGCGCTTGGAGCGGTGCTCCGGATCATGGCTGCCGAAATAGAGGCCGCCGTCACGCCCGGCAAACGCGCACCACTGCATCGTGCCGCGGGAGCCCGGATAATGCGTCCCCATCTCATATGACGTCCCCTGCAGTGACCACTCCTTTTGTTTCTCGCCCTCTTTCGGCACGCGGTTCACCCGCTTGCCAAAGCCCTCCGGCAACAGGACAGGGTGCGTCGCCAAATCTGCCACAATGCCGTTCAGGGCAGGAGCGGTCAATCCGGTGACCAGCCAGCCGCGCGCGCCGTTCGTGACAGCCCCCGTCACCTCGAAGCCGTCCCCCTTCGTTCGGATCTCCAAGGTGAGTGAAATCCGGAAAGTCCGGCGGCCGTCGGTCAGCGTGTCATAGCAGAACCGCACGCCATCCGGTAGCGCTTCGCGGCAGGCACCTGTCTGAGCCAAGTCCGTCAGCGTCAGCCCTTGACCCGTGGTGGCGGGCCACGCGTCCGGCTCCAGCGTCATCGACCAGAAAGGTTCGCCCGTAGCCCGGCTCGCCGGGCAGGCCGCGACGGACGGGGTCAGGCTAAGCCCGTTCGTCGCCACCAGCAGCGAGCCTTTGCCAGCCTTGACAACATTCTCTCCTGCCTGAAGCCCGAGCGCCCAGACGGCGGCCGCCAATACACAGATCTCAATTTTCATGGTGTTCCTTTCACTTTTCGCAATGAAGCCTTTCGATGACGCCGCCCGCCCGCAGACGCAGCTCCGCCAGCCGACTCGGGTCGGGAAGAATCTTCGTCGAATACCGCCCACCCGCGTTGGGTATCCCCGTCAATTCACTGTACGCCTTCAAAAGGACCGACGCCTCTTGATCGCCTGTCGTTCCCGCAAGCGTTTTCAGCAGTCGCAGATATTCATAATCCTCCACGCCGTCGCGAACCGCTTCGAGACGGACCGTCGTGACCGGTCCCTCCACGCCGACCGGCGCGCCGGGATAGAGCAGGCAGCCGTCGCCGCTGGGGAACCTCACGTAGCGGGACTTGTCGGGCGTTACACTGTTTTGATAAAAGCGGTGCCAGCCGAACTTCCACGGGTTGTAAGTGAGCCAGCTCACGCCCCAGAACTCGTAGGTCTCCACTCCGTATTGAAAACCGTAGTGCGGCAGCAGGCGCTCGACGGCGCAGAAAGGCGTGTCCAGGCACAGTTGTCCGTCCGTCGTGAACCATACGCGCTCCCCTGCCGCCTGACGCGCCTTCATTTCTTCCACCAGGAAACAACCGTAATGGCCCGCGCCCCAGATGTCGAGGCGGCCGTTCCATCCGGGACAATGACGCCACGTGCTGCAATAGATGCGGATCTTCGGATCCACCTCATGGATCATGTCGCACAGCGCCGCCATCTGATCGACGATCGGCTTCTTATCCAAAAAGGGCTCGTCAGAAATGTAGAGGACCAACCGGTCAGACCAGCCCTTGGCCTTCACGTGCTCCCAGAAGAGGCGCAGACACTCCTGATAGGCTTGCTTGTAAGCCGGACGCAGCTTCGTGCGGTCGACACCCGGGTACGGATATTCACCCTCGTAAGGTTTTTCCTTGAGGAAAGGCTTGGGGAGATGCTCCCAGTTGAAGATGCTGAAAAATCCGGGCATGTAAGAGGTCGGAAAGTTCAGCTCGTCAAAGTAATGCGTCGCCTCGCGATCATATTCCGAAAAATCGCAAACAACGTGTCCCTGTCCGTCCCTCGTGAAGCGCAGGTTTGCGCCAACGCTGTCCGGGCAGATCTTTTTAGACGCCATGAAGCGGATGACGCGCTCGCGCCGCGCGGCGTCGGACAAGCCGTCCGAACGCCACAGCAGTGAGGTCAGCCGCACGTCATAGACAGCCGTGAACGAGGGCTTCTCCGGCAGCGCGAAATCCCAGACCGTGACGGCATACGGAACCGTCTCCAAGACTGTTCCGCCAGCCACGAAACGCACCTCGCCCCGATAAAGTCCCGCGGGCGTATCGGCGGCGGTTTTGAACGAGAGCCACACCGCTTGCGTCCGATTCGCCGCAAGGCTCCCCGACGCATCCGGGCGGATGGGGTCCGGCCACCAGCCGGCCCAGCCGTCCGAAACGCCCTCATGGGTCGGCTGCTTCAGTTCCCATTCCGGAGTCTCGAGATAGTAATACCCCGTGCGGTGGTCGACCGGGACAGTTTCGACCCAGCCGACGGAAGGCGCCGCCAGTTCACGGCCCGCACGGTTGCGAGGCGGATCCGCCTCGACACGCAAATCCGGAATGTCGCGGCCCACACGAACCGCAAGCTGGAGCGCCTCTTCCTCGTTTCGTGCGAGCGCGACCGCAGACGGCCCGTTTTTCCGGGGCGGCGGCGTCTCGCGGAAGACCTTGACCACGGGCTCGACGGGCCACACCCGCCAGTCTCCGACACCCATGGCAGGCAGTTCCGGATCACCCACCTCAGCCTCGCGGCATTCGACCAGGAACGCGTTGTCGTGCTTCAGCGTCCCGTGCACGTTCATGGTCAGGGACATCAGAAGCTTCGAAGCTCCCTGCGGGACCGTGACCATACCAAACATCGGCGTCCACGGCGCGTCTCCCCCGACGGTTTGTCCGGAAGTGATGTGGTACCCGACAAGCCTGTCCGCGCGGTCCCGCAAGCTCACCGTCATTCTTGCGGTTCCGTCCAAGCCTTCGCACGCGACACTGGCGCCGTAGAGATAGCTGTGTCCCGACTTCACGGGCACCCGCTGACGCCAGCCGTACCAGCCTGCAGGAGCCGATGGCGACACCGTGAGACGGGCGTATCGTGCGCCGTCTCCCACAGAGGAAGCCAGCGAATAGGACACGCCCTGCCCCGCAGCGCTTGCTTCCCACGCCTCGGGCAGATCCCCCCCGCGCTCAAAGCCCGGGTTTTGCATAAGATTGGCCAAACCGCCGAGCAAATCCGAAAACGCGCCCGCGTCTGCCGTCCCGAACCGCTCAGACAGGACCTGATCAGAAGGAAGCTCACCGCCCAGAGCAGAGGCAGAGACTTTGGCAGTCCCCGGCCTTTTGCCGGTGTCGGCCACATAAAGATAATACGTAAGCACACTGCGGGCGGGAGCGGAGCAGGAGAAGAGCAACCGGTCGCCAAGCCGACTGGTTGCGACGGGTTTCCCGTTAAATGTCAACAAGAAGCGCGGAGCGACAACACCGTGAGCCGCGCTGATCAGGTCCGCCGCGGCCAGCACATTCGTCTCGTCAGTATCGTTAAGGTTCGTCACGAACACAGGCGTCCGGTGATGCCACCCGTCTCGCCCCCCTGATCCGGGAAAAAGGCCCGAGAGGTGACGCCAAAACCCACCGCCTCCTGCCGTGACCCATGCGGCATTCCCGCCTTCTTCGCGGAGCTCCAGGCGCTCCACCGCTCCCACTCGGGCAAGAACGTCCGGCGAGTTTCTGACGGGCTTGGAGGACAAGCTGTCGGCCAATGCCCACGCCTTCGGGTTGTCGAAATAGACGGTGTAGGTGACCGAGGTGACAGGCCCACAAACCGCAGGAAGAACCAGCGTCGCGCCCGCCGGAATCGCGCCGGATATGAACGCCTCGCTTTGCCCCGGAGCCTGCAACCGGAAAAGCAATTGCGCGCACCGCCCGTCAACGACGCGCACCGCTCCGGCTTCGGCCCCCGCAAGCGGTGCCTGACCCGCTTCCGCGCCGACCTCCAGCGCGACCGGCGCACCCTCCAGAGCCGAGTGCGTATGATTCTCGATAACAACCGGAAACCGGGCACGCCAAACGCCGCCGCGCCCCATTGCCAAAGGGTGTTGCCAATCGGCAACAGCATATTGGCAAGCCACGGCGAGCACAACAAAGATAAAACGATAATTCACGATTGCGTCCCCCACTCCGCAAACGCCGAATACCGGGCACGCTCCCTGACGCGCCCAAGATCGGCATCACCTTTGTTTTGCGGCTATTGCACCCTAATCAATGTCCCAAACGAGTAAGAGACGGCAAGCACGTACTGGCCGCCGTCTACGACATATTTTGTGCGCAAAACGGGCATGGTCTGGCCGTTCAATGTCACGGTGATCTTATTTGCATCGATGGGGACTGTCGGCATCCGGATCAACGGCAAGGCCGCTTTCAGCTCGTCGAGCGTGTAACCTGTCAGCGCGATCACCAGCCGGTCGTTTACCACGCAGTCGCTGACAGCGAGCGGCGTCACGGCGTTGTCCGCCTTGGCCCGCGCGAACACGGCGCTGTCCTGCAGCGTCACGCGCGCCACCGTTCCCGTGCCCGCCAACGCGGCCCCCGTGCCGACAACCAGCCGGGCGTCCGCCGCCGCCAGCGTCAGCGTTCCGTCAATTCTGGACGTGCCCGCCGACACGGCCACGCTGTTGCTCATGGCCAGCGTCCCGGCCAGAACGGAAACCGAGCCGGTCGCCGCGCGCGTGCCCACCAGCGTCAACTTGCCTGCACCTTTCTTGGTGATGCTGCCCGCCTCGCCCGAAGCATTCTGCAGCATCCCCGTTATCACGGCATCGTACCCTGCCGTATCGACAACCAGCCCCTTCGCCGTCAAACGGATGTCGTCCACCGAGCGGATCAGCGCGCCTGATGAAAGATTCCAACGCGGCTGAAGCGTTCCGCCATCGAAAAGCAGGCTACTGGTGGCACCCGACTCCTGTTCCGAAATGAACCCCGCTTTCAGCACGCCTGTCCCGGAAAGCGCGAGCGTGCCGCATGAACCCGCAGCGCCCCCCAACCGAACCTCCGCATTCACGTCCAGCGTTCCACCCGCAACCGTGACGATTCCCGTTCCTCCGGACTGGCGTCCGATGCAATAAGCAGCAGGCGAATACATGGTTCCACCGCTCATTGAAACGACGCCTTTGCCAAAACAGCCGATCCAGGAATAGTTCGAAAACGTCCACGACCCGTTGGTCAGCGTCATTTCGCCGTAACCGCCGCGGTTGTAGCCGAAGTTGAGACCGCACGCATAGTTGGTTCCGCCGTAGCCCAAAACGGTTCCCCGTCCGTATTGCCCGACATTCAGTTTGTTTTCTCCAACCGTGCCAAAAATGTTCGACCCGCCGGTCACCGTCAAGACGCCGACGCCCGTATTCGTAAAGCCGACATAGGGGACGTATTGAATAAATGTCGAGCCTCCCGCCACTGTCAGAGCGCCATACCCGGCCCGGCCGATGCAAAACAAGTTGCCCCCCTTATAATCGATTTGCCCGTTGGCATTGACAACTTCTCCCGTCGCGCCGGGGGCATCTCCCACAACGAACGTATTCGTGACACTGACCACCACCCCTTTGTCAAACTTCACCGAAGCTGCGCGGTAACCGGGCTGTCCCACCGAGAACAGATTGGTCACCTTCAGCCTTCCGCCCTCAAACGTGGCATCCGTAAACCCGAATTTCGTCGTTTCCACCTCGCAGGTGACGGCGTTCATCGACAGCAGCAAAGTGTTCGTCACCGATGGAACAAAGCTCAGAACCGGCGCACGCAACGTTCCGTTCGTGAACGCGATGCGCCCCCCGCCGACGGTCAGCTCTCCCATGTGGAGGTCCTCCGTCAATGCCCAAGCGTGGCCGTTCAGCTTGAACAGCGTCTCGCAATCCGTCCGAGGCGTGCCGATTTCCGATTTCCAGCTGGTCTCGTCGTTGGCGAACGAGACCGACCAATTCGCACCGCTGTAATTCTTAACGATAATGAAATCTTCGGCGGTCGGCACCTTGTTGTTCTCGACCCAGCTGGACATCTCCTCAAAAACGCCGTCGGGCCCCTTCCAATGCAAGTTGGCGCTGGCCGCATGGCCGAACACGGCCATGCTTGCCCCGCTCACCGCCAACAGAATCCGCTGTCTCATGACCGACTCCTTTGTTCTTTGTGCGATGAAATGTCATCTCAAACAAAAATCACTTTCACTATATGAGGACTGGAGAAGTCCTACAACCTCGATTTCCCGAACTTGATGCTCGATTTTCCGAACCCCACTCGCGCCCCAAAAGTCCGCTAAATCTGCATTCCTCAACGCCGCGTTTGTCGCTATACTGTCCGCATGCTTGAAAAACGGCCACAGGCCAAAAAGACCACGCGTCAGCAGATCCCGCAAGTCGCGATCCTGTTGGAGTCGTCGCATGAAGTGTCCCGCGGAATGCTGCGGGGCATCCTCGATTATGTGCGCCTCTACGGCCCGTGGGCCCTGCACCTCGACTCGGGCGGCGCGAGCGATCAGAAGATGCCCGACCTCAACGCGTGGCGCGGCTCCGGCATCATCGCCCGCATCCCGAACCCGCAAGTCGCCGCCGATATCGTGGCCGCCAAGCTACCCACCGTACTCATCGACCCGATCGACGAGTACCTTGACCCCAGCCACACGCTCTCGCGCTGCTGCCGCGTATCGTGCGACTCGGCCGCCGTGGCGCAGCGTGCGGCCGACCATTATCTCGCCAACGATTTCACGAACTTCGCATTCGTCGGCGAGCCCAGTGGCATGAACTGGTCGCGTTGGCGGCAAGAGGCGTTCGTCTCCCGTCTCGCCGAGGCGGGGCACGGGTGCGCGATTTATCCATCCCCGACACATTTCGAACGCACCGAATGGGAAGTGGAGCGCACGCGCATGAGCCGCTGGCTTGCCAAGCTGCCCAAGCCGCTCGCCGTCTTCGCGGCCAACGACGCGCGCGGCCGGCAGGTGCTCAACGCCTGCCTCGCGGCCGACCTGCCCGTCCCGTATGAGGTCGCCGTACTCGCGGTGAACAACGACGTGATGATCTGCGAAACCAGTCTTCCGCCGCTCTCGAGCATCGCTGTAGACATGGAGCGTGCCGGATACGCCGCCGCGGAACTGCTGGACCAGCTCATGCGCAAGACGCTGAAAAAACAGCGGTGCGTCACATTCGCGCCGCAGGAGGTCGTGGCGCGCGCCTCGACCCAGCGCCTGCAAGTCAACGACCGCCTCGTCATCCGCGCGCTCGAGTACATCCGCATCAACGCAGGCCTGAACATCCGCGTTTCGGACGTCGCCGGCCATGCCGGCGTCACCCAACGCTGGGTTGAGAAGCGCTTCGCGCAGACGCTCGGACGCTCCGTGATGGACGAGATCCAGCGCGTCCGCATGGACACCGTCCGCTCGCTGGTCACCCGGACGACGCTCCCGTTCTCCGAAATCGCCAAGCGTTGCGGCTTCACCGGACCCAATCACCTTGGGGTGATTTTCCGTCAGACCTATGGTTCCACCATGGGGGACTACCGGAACCAGACCGCGGACCGCAACGCAAGGTAACCCCCGACCTCCGGCAGGTCGGGTTTCCCGGACCCGCCGCGGACGCTTCGGGAAGACGTCCCGCTCCTGGACCGCCTGATGGATGCGGGGACTTCAGTCCCACTAATCATTGCGTTTGAATTACTCCGCATCGAACACCCGTACGAAATCGACCTCGAAGCAGTCGGGCAACACCGCGCTGAACAGCGCGGGCACCGGCTTGCCATTCCAGCCGCCCGGAGCTTTCGACTCCAGACCGCCGCGGTTGGCAGAACGGTGATAACCGTGACACTCGGTCGAGACGAGGATGAACTGGTCGACCTCGGAAACGGGACATTCGGGTGCCATCTGTTTGCCCACCAGTTTGCCGTCGGCGTAGAAGACGTAACCTTCGCGCGACCAGTCCACGCCATAATAATGCCAGCCGTCGGCCGTCTCCTCGTAGTTGAACCAGAAGTGGCCGAACCACTTGTTCTCCTTGCCGTAGCCGCCCCAGCCGTTGCCGCAGCCGATCGTCCCTTCGGTGTGCTGGCGGTAGTTCTCCATGATGTCGCATTCGACGCCGCAGTACTTCGGGTCGGGATGCGCGCCGATGGAGGGCGACTGCAGCCAGAAGGCCGCATGCCAGCCGTCGCTCTTGGGCAGCTTGCAGCGGATCTCGTAATAGCCGAAGCGGTGCATGAACTTCGCCGGCTTCTTCGCGCCGAAGAGCCAGGGGCCAGAGGCATTCTCGTCGCGCGGCAAATCAAAAGTATTGCCGCCTGTCTGCAGATGCCCGGAGTAAAAATCATCTCCTTTGCGAATGAGGTTGATCTTCAGGTGGCCCTCGCCGTCGAGTTCGACGCCCTCGTCGGTGAAGGTCGGCGATTTGTAGCCCCAGTAGTGCAGGCGGTAGTTCCACTTCGTGTCGTCCAGTTTCGTGCCGTCAAACTCGTCGTTCCAGACCAGCTTCCACGTCTTGCCCGCCGGCAGCAGGCTGGCTGCGCGCCCCGCGACGGGCTCCGCCTTCGTGATCGGCACTTCGGTCAGCGCCACAGGCGGTTTGGCGGGCTTTTTCTTGACAGGTGCAGCCTGCGCGGACGCATCCCCCGTGACCGCTAAAGCGGCAAACAGCCCAACGAGCGCAAGCGGTTTCATCATGGTCGTTCTGTTCATCTCTGTTCCTCCATTCATCGATTTGCAGTCAATTGGCAAGGGCGGGACGCGTGGTGCGCGTGTTTTGTGCCGCCTTGCGGTACGCGTCGAACGCGGGCGTCCTCACCACCCGGCCGCCATAGACGCCCACCAGCCCGCTGCCGCCCAAGCCCGGTTTCGGGGGACGTTGACCCCACGTGTCGAACGGAAACCAGAAAACCTTTTCCACGCAAGCCGGGAACGGATGGCCGTATAGAAGCGTCAACAGCTCCGCCCGTCGCGCGGCACCCTTGCCCGGTGCCAAGTCTTCCGGCCAGCCGATTTCCGTGAACCAGACCGGCCGGCCCTCGCACCCATACTCCGCGAGAACCCGAAGGACATCCTCCGTCGAACGATCGGCGTTCGCGACATCCTCTTTTTGGAACGAGTACGGGTGAAAAGAGACGACATCGAAAGTGTCTTTAATCCCCATGGACAAGAGCTGATCCAGAAAACTCACTCCAGAACCCGCAAACGCGCCGAGCAGAATCTGGCACAGCGGATCCGCCACCTTTGCCGCCCGATACGCCGTCTGGTGATGCCGGCAGAACGCTTCGGCCGGCCCCAACCAGTAAACATGGTTGGGCTCATTCCAGGTCTCCCAATACTTGACGCGCCCCTTGAAATGCGAAACCGTCTGAAACACGAAGTTGGACCAGGCCGCCTGATCCGGCGGATAGCACCGGAACTCCTCCTCCTCCGCGGGCGCCGTCGAGGCCCAGCGCGGCGTCGTGTTCAGGCACGGCACGAAACGGATGCCTCTCTTCCAGGCGCGTTCGACCACATCGTCCAGAAACGCATAGTCCGGCTTGCCTGACTCCCACTCGATCTTGTCCCATCGCCAGATGGACCGGATCCACCGGACGCCCGCGTCACGCATCGCGTCCAGCTCCTCATCGATCTCCTGACTGGGGCGGTCAAACTCGCGGGGCGATTTAAGAGGAACCCGGCAGTACGTCCGCCACGGCGTCCAAAATACGCCGAACCGCGACGGATCGTCGCGGGGATCGTCCTTGTCGAACGAGTGCCTGACCGTGATGTTCGAGACGGCCTGTACAGGCGCGAAGACCGGCCCTCTCAGCGCCTCCACCTTGATGTCGTCCAACAGGTAGCGCGACGCCTCAAAGCCCGTGAAGGGTTCTCTCCACAGAGCCTGATGGGAGTAGGGAATACCGATGCGGAGCTTCAGCATCGACTGCGCGTCGGGCACGAAGACCGGCACTTCGACGTTAGCCTGAAGAAGGTGCCAAACCCCGTCTTTAGGGATCTCCCCCCGCCACAGCCCAGGCCACTCTCGACACACCTTGGACACTTCGCTGGCATATTCGTGAATCCCGATGAAAACCGTGCTGTCGCCGGCCAGCCATTTGGCGTATAACGACACGCGGACGCGCATGCCGGACTGCAGCCCCGGCACGCCGGGAGACACGAGGATGCAGCGCTGGCAGGCATTGCTGGTTTCAATCAGGGCGGCTGAGGTCCCACCGTGCGCGTCACGAGGCCAGTATCCTCGACCGCCCCCCGCGCTCCAGATCCGCCACCCTTTGCCAGCGCTTTCGAGCCCCGGATTCGCAAGCTCCAGGACCTTTCCCTGCCCCGTCGGAACACCGCCGCCAACCCAGCCGACGGCGGCGCACAGTGCCAGCGTCAACAGAACAAGCCGCTTTTCCAACATATCGTGTGCCCCCATTAATTATGACGAAACCACTATAGGGGCATCCGTCCTATCCGATCAATCTTGATCATGCGAACTCGATACTCGATTTTACGAACGCTTTTTTGATCACGGCGCAGCCGTTCCGGAGGTCCCGTCGACAAAGGTCACGCGGTCCAGCGTCAGGTGCTCCACGCCCCGGATGCCGAAGGCGTTCTTGCCGCCGGGCTGGACCTCGAAGCGCACGTTGCTCAGCAGGATGTCGCTGACACGGTCGCCCTTTCTCAGCGCGAAAGACGGCAGCTCGGGCGATCGGATCGTCATGTTCGAGAAGGTGAGGTTGCGGATGCGGCTGACCTTGGTGTCCGGCGCGAAAGTGACGGCAATGGGCCCCTGCCGGCAGTCCATGCTGATGTCGCTGAAGTGCACGTTCTCCACGCCGAACGGACGCACCGCGTCGCCCTCCGGCAGCGGCGGCACGCCCGGACCGCGCGGCGGATCGTTCGGCACGCTGTTCAGAGCCGGCATGACGATGCTGACGCCCATCTTCGATTCCCGGATGACCAGGTTGCTCAGGCGGCAGTCCTTGATCTCGTAGTCGTGCGTCCAGCCGATCCGCACCGCCGACTGGTTGCTCTGCAGCACGCAGTTGGCGATCACCACCCGCTCGCAGGCCTTCGGCTCGTTGAGCTGGTGCTGATAGGCGCGCAGGATGATCGAGTCGTCGCTGCTGCGGACGATGCAGTCGCTGACCGTGACGTCGCGGCAGGAGCCGATGTGGATGCCGTCGCCGTTTGGGAAACGCAAGTCCATGTCGATCCTCAGCCCGCGAACGGCCACGCGGTCACAGTCCAGCAGCCACATGCTCCACCCCGTCGGGCTCTGGATGGTGAAGCCGTCCAGCGTGACGTCCTTGCAGCCCACGAGAAAGATGTTGCGGCCCGTGAGCAGCTGGTCGTGTTTCCGGTGCCAGGACTTCCCTCCGTCGGTGCTTTCGTGGAAAAGCTCGGCGTGGCCGTTGATCGTGCCGCGCCCGCAGATGGTCAGGTTGGTCTGGGCGACCGCGTAGAACATCGCCCGTTTGTTGCGGCGCAAGCTGTACTCAACTTTCCAATGGGGCGAAGGCTCAAACTCGGGATATTCCAGCGGGTCTGGCCCGCCGTCCAGCGATGCCCCCGCCTCGATTTCCAGCCGCGTGTTCGAGCGCGGATGCAGCGTGTAGGTCATGAACGCCCCGCCCGCGACACGCACGGTGCCGCCACCCGCCGACGCGCACGCGTCGAGCGCCTTCTGGATCGCCGCCGTGTTGTCCGTCTTGCCGTCTGGCACCGCGCCGAACGCCGTGACGCTGAACACTCCCGTTTTTTCCTCGCCGTACACAGCCGCGGCCGCCACCAGCAGAAACCCGATCAACCGTTTCATCGTTCCACTCCTCCTTGTTTCAACCACGCGCGCCTCTCCGCACCTTCATCGTTCCAGCACCCGTAAGACGCGGCAAGGGTACTCTGAGAAATCCATCACAAAGGCCGTGCCGGCAGGAAACGCATCGCCTTCCGAGAGCGCCGACGCCCCCTTGCGAAGCGCGAGAAGCTCCTTCAGCGCGGCCTTCTTCGGCAGGCGGATCGTCTGCCTGCCCGATGCCGTGACCGCCAGATAGCTTTCATTGGCGTAAACGGTGCTGTCCGCCTCGCAGTAAAGATGCACGCCAGCCTGCCGGGCATAGTGCCGGAGCAGGTGCGCCGGCATCGGCGGCATCGCCACAAACAGGTTCCGGCACTGCGCGCCGGCCTTCTCCGCCACCACAAGTTGGCCCTCCGCCGTGCTTCCGAGCGCCGCATCGGCCCCGCCGGCGACATAGAGAAACGGCGACGCGGCCGCGCCCTCGTAGTTCGTCTCCGCGCCACCCAGTTTCACGGCGATCTGCGACTTGGGGTGCGCCGCCTCCATCCGCACATCCATGCCGAGCAGCGACGAGACGTTGTCTGCCGAGAGCCCGTCGGAGATCAGCCCCGGGGCATACATCCAAACCAGAAGGCGCCGCTCCGTCATGCACCGCTCGCGGATCATCTTCCGCTGACCCTCCGAAAGAGCGAAGGCGTTGAGAAATACGATCATGCGGTAGCGCGAGAGATCGAGATCAGACAAGTCGTCGAGAAGATAGAGGTCGTGAGGGGCGCCTATGGTCGCGACCGAGTTCAGCTGCGCGATGATCCACGCAAACTTCCCTCCGTTCTGAGCCACCCCGTAGGGCAGATAGCGGTACGAATTCTCATCCAAAACCACGGCGACCTGCGCCACCGATTTGCGCGGGAGACCGATGCTCTCTTCGCCGGCCGACTGCATCTGAGCGAACATCCGCAGGAACGCCTCGTCGTCGTACCAGCCGCCCCAAAGATCGAACCACCAGTTGGCCCAGCCGTTCACCAAGTTCTGGGCGAACACGGCCTTCAGACGCTGCAGACTCTCGGAAATGGACGGCGGGCCGAACCACCGCTTCTCGTTGTAAACGCCCTGAGGGTCGATGTCAGGCCGCAGCTTGGAGATCCACTGACTGAGCGAGGTCCGCGTGTCGATCTCGCTGTAGAACAGCTTGCCGGCCTTCAGGACGGAGTCCGTCTCCGTGTAGCTGAAACCGCCGGCCGTCGTCACGAAATCGACCTCCTTGCAGTCGAGGACCCGCCGCAAGGCCAGGTGGCCGGTGTCCGGCCAGATCCGCGTGTATCCGTAGAAAAGCCCGGCGATCAGCCGGCCGTCCGCCCCCTCTTTCACCGCCCGGCAAAAGGCCAGCGCGGAATCGACCAGCTCGGTGGAATGGAAGCGGCGGTACTCGATCACAAGCCGGGATTTTTGCGGATCGAGGAAGTTGCCGCAGTCGCCGGCCGAGCATTCGGCAAACGAAGGAATGGAAAGCTCTTCGATTTTCTTGCCGAAGAGCCGCCCGATCGCCGCGGCATCGTTGCCGTGCTGCTCGAGAAGCCACTCGCGGAACCGTTTTTGCGCGCACGCGCTTGGGTCGGGTCCCTTGGCAAGCTCCTCGGTTCCGCCTGCCGTGACCATGAACCCGATCACATGGCTGCTGTATTTCGAGGCCGCCACGCCGCGGACGAGCTTCGCCACCGCGGCCGCCGTGTCGCGGCGCCAGACCAAAGACGAGAACGACTGCCGGCGCGCCTGCCCACCGAGCGTCCCCTCGCCGTTGGTCTCCTCCGGATGCAACAGATCCCACCAGGCGGGGCTGTCGCAATAGATACGCGGAAAGATCAACGCGTTCGGGTCCGCGTCGAGGACCTTTTTCAAGCTCGCCTCGACGACCGCGAGGTCGATTTCGTCCGGCCCCCGCCACAGCCCCGTCGTGTTCCACTTGACGGGCTTGTCGCCGCCCAGCCATTTGTCGGTCAGCGTCAGCGTCACGCTGTAGACGTGAACGCCGTGCGCCCCCATCTGCTTGTAGCAGAAGGATTCCGGATAATACGAGGTGTAAGCCATCGGGAATCGAGGGGTGCCGTTCACGAACATCGTCGGCCGGCCGTGATGCTCTTTGACCTCACAGCGCATTCTCGCGTCAATGACCTCCGGCGGCTGCGGCGCGGCACCGCACCGCAGCGAAGAGAGGGCCGAGGCCACGCACAACCAAGCGCAGAAAGCGTAGCGCGTCATACCCACCGCCTATTCTTTCGCCTCTTGGCGCAGCGGCACCTGCGCGCGCTCGGCGAGCATCATCGGGCTGTCCCACACCGGCAGCCGTGTCAGCCGGGTATCCCCGCCTTCGCTCTTCCAGGAGGACGGCGCGAGTTCAAACACCTTGCCAGTAACCATCTCCACATAGACGGGGTCTTTGAACGCGACGCCTTTGACCGTCAGGTCGACCGGCTCCCACACCAATTCGTCGCCCGGGACCTTGTCGCCGTACCAGACCAGCGCGACCGGCGTCCCGGCCTTTTCGAAACCGGCGACCGTCAGCTTGCGCTTCGCCGCCATTTCGCACTCGAGCAGCCCGACCGCCTTCACCGCATCGTCAAAGAAACTCATCATGTGCTGCACCGCGTAGAAGGTCGGCCGCTTGTAGATGAATTGCAACAGCAGGTTCGAGCGGATCATGCCGAACGACTGCTGCATGTTGGTGTACTTGAGGTCGATCATTGTGAAGACGTTGCACGGGATGTTGCGCACGCGGTCCCCGGTCATGCGCCGCAGGTTCCACTTCGCTTGGCTGTATTCGGTCCACGGGTAGTCGGCCAGCGCGTGCGTCCACTCCAGGATCGCCGGACAGCCGACCTCGCCCTGGTACAGCCTGTACTTCGGGCTGTACGCCGCCAGCACCTTCTGCGATTTCTCGACCCACGCGTAGCTGGTGTCGGGGTTTCCCGTGTACGGGTGATACGCCCAGAAATCGACGAGGTCGAGGCTGTTCGCGCCCTTGAGTGCCTCGAGCACGTCCAAACGGTCCTTGTCGGTGATCGCGGTGACCAAGGTGACGGCGTCGGGCTGGATCTTTTTGATGAGGGCCGCAGTCTTGAGCACCAGAACGGCGTAGTCCTTGCCCTGGCCGAACGGCTCGTTCCAGATCTCCCACTCGTTGACAGATGCCTTGTACCGGGTGACGGTGGCCTCGACATATTTCAGCCACGCGGCCATCGCCTCCTCCGAATGGACGAGCGGTGCCAACCCCGAACCGAGATTGATCGTCGAGCCGTAAACCGGATTACCATAGCACAGACAGATCCACGGTCTGACGCTCTGCTCCGTCAAACCCTTGACGTGATAATCCAACCAAGCGAAGTCGTACGTGCCCTTTTCCTTCTCCGTCTTCGCCCAGCCGCTCTGCAGACGCGCGTGCTTGGCACCGAGTTCCCCCACATAGTCCTTGTACACGCTGAACTTGGCATAGTCGCGGTCGAGCGTTTCGCAACCGATCGACCACGACGAGGACGGGATGTCCTTCGAGTGCCGCGAATCGAGCCAGCCGATCTGTTTCAGCTGCGGCCCGGACGCTTTGAAATTTTCCCACGTGATGGAACGGTGTCCCTTAGCCTTGGTCTCCCCCATGGCGATGAAACACGCCGACCATCCGACCAGCATTGCGGTCATCAGTTTTCTCATGATCCCCCCTTTAAATGCAAAACGCCTCACTCGGTGTTCTTTAAATTTAAAATCCCTCACGAAATCCAGCAATCTTCATTATGCGAACTCGGCACTCTTTTTTGCGAACTGCGCGGGGCGGCGCAAAGCGTCCGGCCAGAGCGTCAATCCGCCGTCTCCAAAAGCGACTGTTCGGCGAGACCGAGTTTACCCATTTTGTAGCGCAGGATGCGGCGCGTGGTGCCCAGCGTTTCAGCCGCACGCGTCTGCACTCCGCCGGCCTGGCGCAAGGCCGCCGCGATGAGCTGACGCTCGTATGCGCTGACGGCGGCCTCGAGCGTCTGCCCGCCGGCCTGCGGCTGGCTCTCCGCGGTGACCGCCAGTGCCTCCCGGTCCGGCGCCGCGCGTGCCGGCAGCGCGGTCTGGAACTCCTCGGGGAGCTGGGAGCAAGAGATCGCCTCAGCCCGGCCGTGCAGGACCAGCACCCGCTCGACCACGTTGCGCAGCTCGCGAACGTTGCCAGGCCAGGCGTAATCGCACAGGCGGCGCATGGCCTCCGGCTCGAACCCGTGGACCGAAGCGTGCAGCACAGGGCCGAGGTGCTCCAAAAAATGGGCGAGCAGCAGCGGGATGTCCTCCCGGCGCTCCCGAAGGGGCGGAAGGCGGACCTGCACAACGTTCAACCGGTAGAAAAGATCCTCGCGGAAAAGTCCTTCGGCGACCATCTTGCGCAAGTCGCGCCCCGTTGCCGCCACAATGCGGGCATTGGTGCGCAGCAGCCGCGTGCCGCCGACGCGCATGAACTCGCGCTCCTGCAGCACGCGCAGCAACTTGACCTGGGTAACGGCGCTCATCTCGCCGATCTCGTCGAAAAACAGCGTACCGGATCCCGCCAACTCGAAGCGACCCGGCTTCTGACGGTCGGCGCTGGTGAACGCGCCCTTCTCATGGCCAAACAGCTCGCTCTCCAACAAGTTTTCGGGCAGCGCCGCGCAATGGACCGCAACGAACGGTTCCTCGCATCGCGGGCTTTGAGCATGGAGCAGCCGGGCCGCCAGTTCTTTTCCCGTTCCACTTTCGCCCTGGATCAGCACGGTCGCATCGGTGGCGGCCACCTGCCGCAGCTGCTCGATGACGGCCGTGAAGACGGAACAACGGCCGACGATGTCACGCGTCGGAAAGGTCGCAGAAACTTCGTGCTCCAGCACGGCGACTTGGCGGTGGAGTCGTTTGGTCTCGAGCGCGCGGCGCACGAGATGTCGGATATTTTCGGCGTCGAAAGGCTTGCCCACAAAGTCGACGGCCCCCTGCTGGATCGCCTCGACCACGGGTGAAATGGCGGTCGACGCGCTGACCATGATGACGGGCAGGTCCAAATGCTCGGCATGGATCTGGCGCAGCAGATCGAGCCCCGAACGCCCGGGCATCACGACGTCGAGCAGGACGAGGTCCACCTGCTGCAGCCCCAGAACCGCCAGTGCCTCTTCCGCGGTTGAAGCGCAGAGCACCGTATAGTCGCGCGAGAAAATTAAGCGCAGGGACTCGCGGCTGCCCAGTTCGTCGTCAACGATCAGTAGTCTCGGCATTGTTGAGTTTCTCCTCCAGCGGCAGCGTGATGGTCACCGTCGTTCCGCAGCCCGTCGTGTCGACGTCGATCCGGCCGCCGTGGTCGACGGCCGCGCGCCGCGCCAACGGCAGCCCCAGTCCCAAGCCCCGCGGCTTGGTCGTGCTGAACGGCGAGAACAGCTTGCCCCGCATCTCCGGCACCACCCCCGCGCCGTTATCGCCGACGGCAAAAACGACCGACCGCCGCGCGCCGTCGCCGGCGCCGCGCACAAGCAGCGCCACGCGCGGCGCCGGCCGGTCACACACCGCCTCAAACGCATTGACCAGCACGTGGGCCAAGCCGTCGGCCAGCACGTCGACGTCGGCCGTGAGCAGCGGCAAGCTCTCCTCGACCTCGCATGCCGCCGCTTGCTCCGCTTTGCCGCCCAGCCACGTCGAAGCGCGGACGCACGCCTCACGCGCGATCTCGGCAGGGGCAACCGCCTTGAAGACCAAGGCCGGCGGATGCGCAAACGCGTTGATCTGGGTGATGATCGCATTCAGGCGGCTCACCTCGCCGATGACCACGCCGAAAAATTTCTCGCGGAACTCCGGGTCCGCGTAACGCTCGGGAAGGAGTTGCGCGAAGGTGCTGATCGCGACCAGCGGATTGCGCACCTCGTGTGACATCGCGGCGGCGAGGTCGTTCCAGAACGCGTGCCTTTCCAGCTCCTCCTGCTTCTCGCGAAGCAGGCGCTCGCGCGTGATGTCGGAGAGCAGCAGCATGGCCCCCATGCAGGCCCCGTCGCGCCCGACGCGGAGAGCGTCAGCCCGGATGGTGCGGCGGCTCGCAAGATCGTTCCAGGAGGCCGTCGCAGCGGACTTTTCCTCGCGAATCGTCCCGAGAATCACGTCGGCGATACGGCTGCCGACCCGCTCCACGGGATGGTTCACCGCCTCTGCGGCCGTCACGCCCAAGATCTGCTCGGCGGCCCGGTTGAACCAGCGCACCACGCCGTCCTCCGACGCGGCCAGAATGCCGACCGGGATGGCCTCGAGCAAGTTTTCGGCCAGCGTTTTCTGGACGGCAAGCTCCTCGACCAGCAAGGCGTTCTCGAGCAACGTCGCGACTTGCTCGCCGATGACGGTGAGATCGGACAGGTCGCGCGGCGTAAACGGGACGCCGGTCGAACGGTGACCGACAAAAATCCAGCCGAGAAGCCCTCGCTTGCCGAGAAGCGGAACGATGATCTCGGCACCCGACTCGTCCAGCACGTGCTGCAGCAATCGGCGGTCACGAAGGTCATCGACGTGGGCGAGATGGGCCCGGCAAATCAGGTGGGCATGGCGCTCGAGCCACCGCACGAACGGATCGTGGGGCTCAATTGCGAACGAGCGCGTACAATCCAGGCAGCGCAAGCCGGCCCAGAGCCGATACCGGGCCTCGTCGTGTAGCCGTGCGAATAGCCCCACGCGAACGACCCTGCTGGCAGCGGCGACGCCCTCGGCGAGCTGGTCGAGCAATTTCCGGATGTCCTGGAAGTGGCGCGCAGCCCGCCAGAGCTCATCCAAAGGTGCAAGATTCAGGCTGGGCTCGTCTTCCACGGGCGCGGAGACGGGGCGTGCGGCCGCAGCCAACTGTTGCCGCGCCAGGCTCAGCTCTTCCTGCGTTTGTCGCAGCAGGATGGCCTGCCGCAGAGTCCGGCGCAGGTGCTCGGGCGCCACGTCCAGCGGCTCGACCGCGAACACGCCCTCGCTGCGGCAAGACTGGTACGGCTCGGACTCGGGGACGCCGAAAACCACGATGCCGCCGCGGATCTCGGCAGGCGCATCTTCCAGCGCCGCCGCGGCCTCCGAATGCCGCAAATCGAGCAGCCGCACCGTCGGAGCCCCCTTCTCGCGAGCCCACTCCCCGCGGCTGGCCGTGACGCGAATGTCCACCATGCCACCGGCAACCCGAGTCAGCCGCGACGCCAAACCGGAATCGCACGTCAACAATAAACACGCCGTCGCGGGAGTTGTCATGCCGCCCCATCCTTTCCATTGACCGCCGATCCTTTTCCGGCACCGAGCAACGGCAGCAGTATGCGGAAACTCGTGCCCACCCCGACCGCGCTTTCGACATCGATCATCCCCTGGTGCTCGAGGACGATTCCGTGCGCGACCGACAGCCCCAAGCCCGTGCCGTTGGCCTTCGTCGTGAAGAAGGGGTCGAAGATGCGCGGCCGGTCTTCGAGCGGAATGCCCCGCCCCGTATCGCTAACCTTGACTTCGATCCATTTCGTTCCGCCCTGTTCCCGCGTCTGCCAGAGCAGGTCTTGCGCGGAAACCTCCGCCGTCGTCACCGTCAGGGTCCCGCCGCACTCCATCGCATCGATCCCGTTCAGAAATAGGTTCAGGAACACTTGTCCGAGAAGGTGATGGTCCCCCATCAAACGGTCATTTTCCGCCTCATAGCGCCGTTGGAAAACCAGCCCTTTGGCTTTGAGCTGCTGGGCGGCCAGCTGCCAGGCGGCGTCCAGAACGGGATGCAGAGCAAGCGGCTCGAGTGTGGACTTGACAGGCCGCGAAAAGTTGAGCAACTGCGAAACAATCGCATTGATGCGCTCCACCTCGTTTCCGAGCAGCGGCGTGAAGGTGCTGCGGAAATCGGGATCGTCATACCGGCTTGGCAGCAGTTGGACGAAGGTCTTGAGGCAGACCAGCGGGTTCTTGATTTCATGCGCCATGCCGGCGGCCAGCGTGCCAATACTCGCCAGCCGGTCGCTACGCCGAATCTGCTCCTCCAACTTCCGCAGCGCCGTGGTGTCCTGCACCACCACCAGCACGCCCGACTTAACACGGCCGTCGCCGCCGAAGACCGCCGTCGCGAAGCGCACGTGGCGCTCCTCGCTCGCCTCGGTTTCAAAGGCCAAGTCGCGGTCGCGCACGACTTTTCCCATAGCCAGCCCCTCGCGCATTTCGTCCCAGATCGCCGAAGGAAAAACCTCCGCGGCCAAGCGGCCGACGACCGGGCTGGCCCCGGCCGGCTGCAGGATGCGCAGCGCTTCACGATTGCAGACTGTCACGTGCCCCTCCGTGTCGGCGGCAACGACGCCGGTCACCAGATTGTCGAGCAGGACTTCGTCATAGACCTGGGCGTCCCTCAGTCGGGTATAGAGCATCGCATTCTCGATCGCGATCCCCATTTGGTCGCCGAGAAACATCAGGGCGTCCTCCTCGCGGCGACCGAAAATCCGTCCGTTCTTCCGCCCGCCAAGCAACAGGAATCCCACCAGCCCGTTCTTCGTGCGCAGCGCGACAGCGGCCTCGGCCTTGAGGCGGGAAAGCGACTGCTCCGACAGCCGCTGAAGAGGCGTGTCACCCGAACGGCGCAGCACGTCGCGCAGAAGCGGATAACGCTCGAAGAGCAGGGCCTGCACCAGCGGATCCGGCTTCGCGATCGTCTGTGCAACCGCCTTTTCGCCCAGATTCGCCCGGAGCGCATACTCGTCGCCAGCGTCCGAGAGATAAACGCAGAACTGAGAGAGCCCGAGCGAGTCCTGGAGCAGGTGCCCGAACTGGTCGAACAGCGCGTCGATCGTCGTGATCGACCTCGCCAATTCGCCGCCGTTATGCATCAGCCGCGTCAGGTCGTCGTGCCCGTCGTGGAACAGGTGGTCCGTACCACGGCGGAGAAAGGCGTTGGCGGGCGCGAGCGTCAGCGCCACCGCGACGGCGGCGACCACGTGCGCCAGCGCCCGCACATAGCCATCGTCATCCATCGGCAGAAGCAGAGCCACCCGGAACGCGAGAAGATACAGCAGGCCCAAAAACCCCACCAGCAGCACGACCGTCACCACCCGCCGCAGAAACTCGCCGACCCCCATGATGTGCCGCGTAGCGATGCCGTAGGCGATCACGCTGAGCCAGATCACGACCGTGATCGGCGTGATCCGTCCGCTCTGCGAAGTACCCGTGAACAAAGGGACCAACAAAACCAGGAGAACGCCGGGCAAGAAGCCGAAAAGAGAGCCCAGTGACATGATCTGCAGCTCCATACGGCAGATGCCTTCCGATCGCACCAGCGCACGGAAGAACCCCCAGATCAGGGTCGCGACGGTCACGATCCAATATCCGACAAAGAGAACGAATCCCGGCCCATAGATCGGCTCCGCGATCGTTTCGTTCCCCACCGGGAGACACGCGCCCACCAGAAAGAAACGCGTCTGGCAAAGAAAGGCCGTCGCGATCGCCGCCACGAAGCGAAACCACGACCGCGCGATGAGGCGGAGAACGGACTGCGACGAACACATCACCGATTCGCGCAGCAAATGGAAAAACAGGGGGACGAACACGCTGGTGGCGCACGCCTGCCGGATCCAGAAGTTCAGCCACACCACGTCTTTCTGGACCGAGCCAAAGTACTGGCACGAGAGCCAGAGCGAGATCACGACCGACAGGATCGCGAACACGCGGTTCACCAGCCGGTGCACATGCGTCAGCAGCACCAGCGCGCCCAAGAGCAGGTTGATGGCGATCACGATCGGCAGCGCGACTATGAAGAGGTTCGTCATGACGAGGGCGCGCGGACGATGAGGGTGGTGTTGCCGCCTCCCATGCCGTGAACGTTAACGAGCGCGTGTTCAAACCGCGTCCGGCGGGCCTGGGGGACATAGTCAAGGTCGCACGCGGGATCCGGCGTCTCGTAGTTGGCGGTCGGCGGGATTATGGCATCGCGCAAGGCCAGCGCGCAAGCGATCAGCTCCATCGGGCCGGCTGCCGCGAGCGGATTGCCGGTGACGCCTTTGATCGAGGAGACCGGAATGCGGTAGGCGTGGCGGCCCAGCGTGCTGCGGATCATGGCGGTTTCGACGCGATCGATCACCGGGTCGCTCGGGCCGTGTGCACAGACGTAGTCAATGGCGCTGCCGCTCAGCCGCGAGTTGGCGAGAGCAAGGGTCATGCAGGCCCCCAGTCCTTCCGCCGCCTGCGTGCCGAACGCGTCGGGGCAGGAGGCGCCGCCGCAGACCTCCATCCAGATGCGGGCGCCGCGGGCCCGCGCGTGCGCCAAACTCTCCAGCACGAGAACGCCGGCGCCTTCGCCCAACACGCCCCCGTCGCGGTCGCGGTCAAAGGGACGGCTGGCGTGCAGAGGGTCGTCGTTGCGGCCAGACAACAAGCGCCCGGCGCTGAAGGCGGCACAGGTGGACGCGGTGATGGGTGCATCGGCTCCGCCCGCGATCGCGATCTCGGCACGCCCCTCACGGATCGAGGAGACCGCGCTCAGCACGGCATCCGCCCCGGCTTTGCAGGCGGTGGAGACGGTCTGGAAAGCGACCTGCTTCCCGACCTGCTCGGAAAGCGTCGTGGTAACGGCATGCGGCTGTGAAGCCCACACCAGCCATGGCCGAAGGCGGGCCTCCTCGCCCTTCCACACGCTGTTGGCAGCGCTTTCAACCACTTCGATCGCGCTGGTGCTCACCCCCATCGTCACACAGACCGGACGCGTCGCCTCGGCCAGACAATCGCCCAACGCGGCGTCGGCCAATGCCATGTCCAAAGCCGCCATGGCGAACTGCGTATGCCGCGCCATGCGTTTCCACTTCACGGAGGCCTCGAACAGGCTTTTGGGATCGAACCCCTTCACCTCCGCGGCGACACGATTCGGAAGCTTGCTGGCGTCGAACAACGTGATCGGACCGGCACCGGAGACGCCCGCTTTGACCGTCCGCCAGAACGCCTCAACGCCAATGCCGTTGGCCGCCACGACCCCGATTCCCGTGACGACTGCACGACGCTCATCTTTATGATCATACGCACTCATGATTTAGTTTGTTAGTTTCGCACCTGCTCCCGTCCAGTGTCCACCCCAAAGTTCAAAAATGTACAGCGATGGCCATCTGCGAACACCCGCCCAGGACACCGTTCATTTTTGAACGCAGATGGTCGGATACGCTCCCCTGTTTCGTTTTGAAATCGTCATTTTTCTTCTCCGGAAACGCGAAAACATGTTGCGCTCGAAATGGCACAAATGGTGCTTGAAACATTGAACCGACGTTTTCGTTCAAGATTGCACAATCAATACCACGATAAGGCAGATCACGACTATGACAAGAAGAGGCTTGGTTTTGGGGATTCTGGCAGGGATCGGTTTTTCGGCGACCGCGGACGGGTTCCGCAATCCCCCCGACACCGCCACCGCATTGGGAAAGGCCGGAAACAACATCGTCTGGGTCGATGACGCGTCGGCCGTCTTCTACAACCCGGCCAATCTTGTCGACGTGCCTTCGCGGGAGGTCCAGTTCTCCTCTCTGGTCGGCTACAGCCACGCGGAATACGACGGGCAATACGGACAGACGGAAACGGAGCGGCCGTGGGCACTGCTGCCGGCCTTCGCGTTGGCATGGCCCCTGCACAAGAACGAGGATCAGACCGATCTCGCGCTGGGCTTCGGCCTGCATGTCCCATATGGACGAAAAACACGCTGGGATTCAGATGGCGCCTACGCGCTCTCCTCCGAGATGTCGGTGATCGATGCATCCCCCTCCTTGTCCTGGCGCATTTCTGATTCGGTCTCGGTCGGAGCCGGACTGGATGCCTACTACGGCCGTCTTCAGTTTCGCCAATACCTGCCGTACGCGTCCGGGTCCAAGGTCTCGGCCGACGCGGATGGCTGGGCGGTGGGCGGCAACGCAGGCATCACGTGGCGCATCACGGAACGCCAGCGCCTTGCCCTCACGTACAAGGCTCCGTTCGACCTGAAGTACGAGGGAGAAATGGAGACCGTCAACATCGCATCGCCGCCTTTTCCGGCTTCGGCGGCGGAAAGCGACCTGGAAACGACCTTCAAGTATCCGACGATCATTGCCTTGGGATACGGCATCCAGATCACAGAGACAGTCAGGGTCGAGGCCAAGGTCGAATGGCTCGAATACTCGCGCTACAAGACAATGTCCATCGATGCCGGCGAGAACAGCGCGTTGGCCAGCACGCTGGGCCTCGCCGACGCACCCCAGAATTGGAACGACACGTGGACTTTCGGCATCGGCCCGGAGTGGCGATTCGCCCCCGAATGGACGCTGCGCGCAGGCTACCTTTACCTGCAAAGCCCGATCCCTGACGAGACCTTCGCACCCTCCGCACTGGACGTAGACCAGTCAGTCGTAAGCGTAGGGCTGGGCTATCAGACCGGCGCTCATGCCGTCGATCTGGCCTACGCCATCGGCATCTTTAACGACCGCGACATCAGCGTCGCCGAAAACGCCCTTTACGCCGGCACGTACGAGTTCGAAGGCCACCTGATTGCGCTGTCGTACACCTACAAATTCTAGACGCCGTTGACCGCCCGATGGACGGTCTCCTTCGAGTCAGAAACGTTCCAAGGAGGCTGCTGCATGACATCCACGACCCCATTTGATCCCTACGACGCACGCCCCGCGGTGCTGGTGATCGACGACGAGCTGGGCCCCCGTGAAAGCCTGCGCTTTCTTCTCAAGGAAGAGTACCGCGTGCTGTGCGCGGACTCGGTCGACCGCGGGCTCGATCTGGTGCGCGAACACATGCCGGACGTCGTGATCATGGACATCCGCATGCCGGGGCGCAACGGAATCGACGGGCTTCGCGAAATCCGCAAGATCAATGCGGACTTGTCCGTGATCATGCTGACCGGATTCGCAGCGCTCGGAACCGCGCAAGAGGCGATCCGTTTTGAGGCGAACGACTACATGGAGAAACCGTTCGACGCCTCCGAAATGCGCGCCGTGGTCCAGCGCCACGTCGAACAAGCCCGCCTTCGCCGCAAGCGCAGCAGGCTTCTTTCGGACGCGCTGTCGCTGAACCGCCGCATCTGCGACCTTCAGGAAAAAGAGCTGCTGACCGAGCTCGGGCAGTCCTCCGCGGAGTTCATCCATGACCTCCGCAACCTGGTCACCATGGTCACCTCCGCCTCAAGCCTGCTGAGGGAAGAGATCGACGACCTGAAGAAGCGGCAGTCCGAAATCTCGCCGGACGCCGACGACTATCTCGACATGCTCGATAACGCGATGCACCGCTGCGTCGATCTGCTCGATACGTGGCAGCGGCTGATCAAGAAGGCACCCCAGCATCAAACGCTGTTCCGGTTTCACGAGTTCGTGCAGAACTGCGAGAAAGATTGCCGACCAGCAACAGACGCCGCACACGCTCAGGTGACGCTCGAATGCTCCGGCGACGAGGCCGAACTGTTCGGCGACCGCGTGCAGCTCGAACGCGTCCTCGTCAACCTGATCCAGAACGCGATCCACGCGCTTCCTCCAGTGGACAAGCGGATCAGGATCCGTTCCGAGGTCCACCCGTCTTGGCTCCGCGTCAGCGTTGCCGACAACGGCTGCGGCATCCCCGAAGAGAATTTGCAGACCATCTTCTCGCCCGATTTCACGACGCGCCGTTCGATCGGCGGCATGGGCCTCGGCCTGTTCATCTCGCAGAAAATCGCCCAGAACCACGGGGGCAAGATCACCGTCGAGAGCGTCGTGAACCAAGGATCTACGTTCACGCTGCACCTGCAAAGGCAGCCGGTCAACGCTTCCTCGCCGGGGTGAAAGGCAGCGGGAAAAATCCCCACACCTCTTCCATGTAGCGCCGATAGTCGCCGCCGAACAGCTGGCAGAGAAAACGTTCCTCGTAGCAGGCACGCGCGATCTCGAACGGAATGAACAGCACGGCGCCAACCAGCATCGCGCCCCATGCGCCCATGAACGCCGGAAGACCGACCACCTCAAGGCACGCGCCCAGATAAAGCGGATGCCGAATCAGGCGGTAGACGCCCTCCCGCACGAGATGACGCGGCCCCTCTGTGTCGGAGACGTCAACATGCCACTGCTGCTGCAACGTGTAAAAGGCCCAATACCGCAGCCCTACGCCCGCCCCATACACCAGGGCTCCCGCCACAACAACACCGGCAGCGGGGAACCGCCTGTTCAGGAGAAATTCGGCCACGGCGCAACCGAAGGTGAGCGCATACGCGTAACCCACGACGATCGCGGTCCAGTCGCGCCCGGCCCCGTCGCATGCACGCGCCAAGCCCTGACGCAAATACATCGCCCAGCACCGTTCCAGGCAGGCGGCGAGAAATGCGGCCACGCCGATTGCCTTGCCGACGAACGGGGGGATGAACGCGTAAAGCGCCAGCGGCAGCAGGATGACTAAAACGGCCGCCACCGTCACGCCGTGAAACAGCCATCCGCAAAGCGTCGCTGCTTTTTCCGCCGCGCCCCGTTGAACGTGTTGATCCGGATCACAGTCACTCATAATTCACTCCGCACACCAATGTCCACCAACATTCTGCAGCCGCCACTTCCGCAGCACCTTGTTTGACGCGAGTATGCCAGAGCGGCGGGGACAAAGCAAGGCGACCGCAGCGTTCAGAAATCTGCGCGACGCATCACGGCTTCCTATTTGGAATGAGGGGCGAATAGATCAGGTTGGTGCAGACGGCGCTCACCGCGTGCTTGACCGGCCAAACCGCGCGCTCGGGGCTGGCGTAGAGGCCCATCTGCGCGATCGGCAGCGACTTGAAGCCCGTCTTGAAGGCGGGCGATTGCGGCTTCAGGCGGTAGTCGTCTTTCGCGGCATCCTCGAAAAGCGGATCCGTTCCCGAAGGGTTGTTCTCCCCGATCAGCCAGGTCTTCTCCGAGCGCGGGTAGTTCTTGGCGTGCACCATCCACTCCGGTGCCCCGGCCCAGACCACGTTGCGCTCGACCCGCGTCCGCGTGGCCGGGTCGCGCACGGCGACCTTCCCCTCGACCGCGTCGCGCACCATCGCCAGCCAGGGGTAGCGATCCTTCCACGGCGGGTCGTCCACCGGCACCGCCGCCAGGAGGTCCACCAGCTGCTTGTGCGTGTAGCCGCGCTCGTTGTGGTAGTCGGCCGGCTTGTCCCACGTCTGCCAGCCGGAGATCGCGGGGAAACATTGCACGAACACGTTGTTGTCGATCGCGTTGCCGATGGCGGAGAGCGAGATGCCCTCGGCCACCCGCACGATCAGGTTGCTGGTCATGGTGATGCCCGCCGCGCCGTCGTCGAGCATGATCGCGCGGTTGCGCTGCTGGCGCGGGTTGTAGATGTCGTGGATGTAGTTGCCGGTCAGCACGTTGCCGACCAGCGTCCAGTTGCGACCGGTGTAAAAGGCCCCCATCTCGCCCGAGGTCAGGCACACGCTGTGCACCTCGTTGAAGGCCATCACATTCTCGCGGCCGCCGAAGAGTACCGCCACGTGAGGCCCGTCGTGGATCAGGTTGTGCGTCACGGTGTGGCCGCAGCCGCCGATCTGGATCGCCGCGCCATAGGTCTGGCTGAACCGCGCGTAGTCGTAAATGTGGTTATTGTCGAACACGTGGCCGCAGTGCGCCAGTGTCTTCTCGTCGCCCGCCCACGACGCGATGCCGCCGTCGCCCAGTCCGGACATTTCGCACCCCGCGATACGGTGCGACTGGCCGTCGCGGACCTCCACCGCCTTGTGGCCGATGTTGCGCAGCGTGCAGCCCGCGACCGTCACGAACCCGCCCTTGCTGATCGAGACGGCCGTGCCGCGGCAGTTCTCGAAGGTCAGCCCGCGAAGCTCAAGGTAGCTGACATTGTCCAACAGGACCAGGCGCACGCCGACCGTCACCTCCGCGCGGATGTTCGCGGGTTTCTCGGGCGGCCAGAAGTAGAGCTTCCCCGTCAAACGGTCCACGTAGTATTCGCCCGGGCGGTCCAGTTCGCTCAGCAGATTGTAGCCGTACCAGAAGCCGCCCTTGCGGAACCCGTAGTTGCTGCCCGGCACCCGCTGCGTGATCGTCTTCGTCGCCGGGTCGATCCGCTCGAAAGCGATCGCACATGCGGCCCAGTCGTGAGCCCAGTATCCCTGGCCGCGCGGATCCGACTCCTCGGCCCAGCGCGAGGGGTTCTCTTCGGCGTAAGTGAAGGTGTTGCCGCTCTTGCCGCCGGGAAGGTCCACGATGTTGACGTAGCCTTCGTTCGGCCAGCGCGCGAGCGTCATCGGCTCGTCAGCGTAGACGAGCTGGAGGCCGGAGGCCGGCGCAGCAGACGAGCCGACCGGCTCCACGCCGTAATCGTAAAGCCCCTGCGCCGACAGCGAGAGCACCTGGACCTTGCCGCGCGCGGCCTCGGGCAACCGCCGCAAGACATTGGTGTCGGCGAGCGTCCGCATCTGCCAGAGCGCCACCCCGCCCGTGATGCGCACCTCGGCGCCCGGCGCCGCCTTGAACACGACCGGCGTTCCGGCGGCTCCGGAATCCTCGGCCGCAAACACACACGGCGAGGTCTGCTCATAACGGCCGCGCTGGAAGAGCACCGTCACTTCGCCCGCCCGCAGGCGACCGCCCGCCCGCAGGCGCCGCAGTTCGTCGCGCGCGCCGACCATCGAGGCGAGCGGCCCATCCGTCTTGGCCGCGTTCGGCGCCGCGAGCATCCCGCTCCAGCAGTCCCGCCCTTGCGGCGACACGTGCAGCGTCAGCCCTTCCGCAGAACACAGGCCGGCGGACAACGTCCAAAGAAGACTTGCGATACCCAGCACGCGTTTCATCCAACCCCTCCTTGTTCAACTCACGGCGATATCCGTCGACAGCCGTCGGAGGCTGCCAACGCTTCCATTTTTCACTTCGCGCCAAGCAACTGATCGGCGCCCAGCGCAGCGAAGGCCGTCGTCAGCGCATCCAGTCCCTGCGCATCGAGCCCCAACTCAAACGGGACCAGCGACGGCGTCTCGCACGTCCACAGATACGGGTAGACCGCGTAGGTCGGCAGGTACGCCACCTCGGGCGCGGCCTTCGGCCAGGCGCCGCCGACGAGCAGCGGCCGCCCGTTGTCGGACAGTGTCGCCAGCGGGAGGAGCGCCTGCGCCGCCTCCGGCTTGAAGACGGTGGTGCTGCTCGGGATGTGCCACCCCGCGCGGAAACTCGGGTCGTGCGCCAGCTTGCGCTCGGCGCGGTCCCCGACCTTCAAGCTCAGCGTCGCATAGGCGTTCGTGCCGACCGGCAGCCGCGTCCAGCAGTAATCGTAGCCCTTGCCGACATCGGCGCGCCAAGACAGCGCTTTCGGGAAGTCGCAGAGCGACCGGGCGGGCAGGTCGCCGACCCAGACGATCTTTCCGCCGGCCTGGCGGTACTTCGCCAGCTGCTCCGCCAGCGCCTTCGGCTGGAGCGTGTAATAGGCACTCGTCTTCTGCGCGAAGACGAGCAAGACCGGCGAACCCGCGGCAGGGAGTCCGCGCGCCATGAAGTCGCGGACGTCCGACAGCGCCGCGTTCATGCCCCGCTTGCGCAGCGACGTCACCGCCTGAGCCGCCAGCACGCGGTCGTTGAAGCCGAGCATGCCGTCGTTCATGCGCCAGGTCGGCTCGGCGAGAACCGCGAGAACCGGCGCGCCCGGCCTCGGGGGAACAACCAGCCCTTGGGTCAGCGAGTCATCCTCGAAGCGTCGGCCCGCCGTGAGTTCCGCGAAGGTCGCCTGATAACGCGTGAGCACCGCCCCGGTCTCCTCTGGCACGGTCCCGGCCTTGGCCAGCCGCTCTGCCACCACGAAATCGCGCAGCAGCCTTTCCACGGCCCAGCAGCCCAGCGCCGAAAAACTTTCCGCAAGCGCCTTGCCGCTTTCCGGATTCTTCGTGGCCGTCCACGCGGCCGCGTCGCGCACGATGGGCACACCATGGGGCGCGCACGTTCCGACCCCGTGCAACCCCGCCAGCATCACGTCCAGCACGGCGTCTTCTGCGCCTTTCTCCGAATCGGCGGCGACCACGTGGGCGAGATTCTTTTTCCAGACCGCCGTGGCTTCTGGCACGGTCTCCACCCAACCGAGATCCAAACCCGCCAGGGATTTGCCGCCGGGCAGGCGGAAATTCCAGCCGGGATCGTTCCACCCGTAGGTCGCCAGATGCACGATGGGGTCGTGATTGCAGGCGACCATGTCCGCCGTGGAGTGCGAAAGCGTGGCCAGCCACAGCAGCGCGCTTTCGGGACGGTTCTCGTGCAGGGCGCGCACCAGCAACGTGAAGGCCACGCCGCGCCCCTCGTCGGAGTGGAACTGGCCGCTGTTGGTCATCTTCTTGCCGGCCAGATAAGACACCTCGTCGGGCGTGACCCGTTTGTCCGCCTTGAAGTCCACGCGGGCATCCGGATAATGGTTGTCTGCGCAAAACAGCGCCAACGCTTTCCCCTGCAACGTGGTGTGCCAAGGCTCCGGCAGCCGCGCGGCCACCGCGCGCCCGACAACATCGTGACCCGCCCCCCATCCGAACGCCAGCATCGGCAGAACCAGCGCAAAACCGAAAAGACAAAACACCCTCATTCTTCCATCCCCCAACCGCGATGAACCGATCAACGTCTTTCATGCCCATGCCGGGCGATCCAGTCCCGGGCGTAGTCCACGGCTGCGAGCCCTTTGTTGCAGAGCGGCGTGCAGTGGAAAATCAACCCCTCGATCTGGCCTTCCTTATAGAGCTTGTACGCGTAGTCGAGCTGCTTGACCATGAACGCCTGATCCAGCGCTTTCTTCCCGCCGAAGTCCCACATGTAAATGCCCAGCAGCGTGGGCTTGTCCGGCACCAGCGAGCGGTACTTCTTGAAATTGTCTTCGATCTTTTGAATGTCCGCGCCGCTCCAGATCCAGAGCGAAACGACGTCGGCGTACCGGATCACCGGCTTGATCGCGGGGCACAGCTGGTGCGTGTAAAGGACGATCGCCAGATCCAGCCGCCGCTTGTAGGCCAGCGTTTCCTCGTGAAGCCGGCTCATCTCCTCGAGGGAGAGGGCCGCCGGCGCGGGCTCGGCTTCGGAGTCCCTGTTGAACCCCGACCTGTCGCCGAAGCGGAAGAAGTCATCGAGATAATACCCCGTCAGGTTCGGCATCGTGTCCCGTAACCCGAAGACATAATTTTTCAGGGAATGATACGACTCGTTGGAGCCGCCGGACAAATTCCATGCGATCCGCTTCACATCCTTGAACTGCCTGCGGTAACTTTCGTCCGGCGTCCCGTTGCGGATCACGCACACGTTCGGAATGCCCATGGACTTGATGCCGTCGGCCATGCTGATCGGCGCGCTCAGCGGGATGTTATACACGCCATTGGGCCCGTCATAAACCCCAGAGTCATGCCCCCACATCCAGAGGCGGTCCCGCAGGTTGTTTTCATATGCGGGGTACTGCACAGCCGCAGCCCGACACGTTGGAGCCCAGGGAGGCAGAGCTCCCGCCCCGACAAACGCCGACGCCGTTTTCAGAAAATCGCGACGAATCATCTTTTGCCCCCCTTTTTCGCGCGCACCCTTGTTGCGCAAGTTTCCGATGCGTTACGCCCGCATCGCGTATTCAGAATAAGCCGCGGCACCGTTATCAGAATGGCCCGCTTCCGCCTCCGTACTTCACAAAGCGCGCATCTTTGCCGGTCTTTTGCGAACAGAGCGTGAACGGATATCGCATGTTGTTCTTGGCCTCCAGCGGAACCCGCATGATGATCCGGTTGATTCCTGAACGCGCCGTCACGACGGTCTCGCCCCGCTTTGCGTTCTCCACCGCGGTCCCGTTCAAAAAGAAACTGGGGGTGGGCCGGGACATATGCAAAATCCGGAAAGTGTCGCCATCCCGCGCAGGCTCGACCTGAAAATCGAGAAGGCAGATATAGGCCGTCTGGCCCTCTTTCGGAATGCCGTTATTCCAGTTTTCCCAGGCAGGATCCTTCAGCGAGGTAAACAACGTGCGCCCGGCCACGCCCCCTTCCCTACAAACGGGATGCCACTGCTGATAGATCTCCGTTCCGAACGGGCGGACCTCCGCGCTGGGCGCAGACTGTCGGGCCAGAATTTCATCTGAAACAAGCGCCATTTTCATCGGCCCCGCAAACAAGGCAGTATCTCGAGGAAGGGACAAGGCCGCTGGCGCCGCCGCATAAGCCGTTGTCCCATACACCCGCACTCGTCCGCCGCCGACGACGAAATCCGTTTGGACCGCAAAGAAAAAACGTCCTCCGCCAAATTCGGCATCCGGCTCCTTTTCTCCCAGATCAAAATCCAGCCGGAGTTCGGCGTTTTTTTTCAGCTGTTTGACCGTCTTCCGCTGAATCCCGTTTTTCCAGAGCAGAGGCAGCCTCGCCGTCAGCACCAAGTCGTTCCAGTCCGCCTCGGTTGAGTTGCGGATCAAACAGCGCAGCACATTCTTCCGCTCATCCGCGGTGACCCCGAAAACGCTGTCTCCCAGCGCCGGACATCGGTTGCAGGATGAATCCAGCGCCGCCGTGTTGTCGCGGTTATGGACCGTGTAATAACGTGCGGGAACACCATGTCCGGCCGCATGGCGCAAGTTCACTTCGGAGGAGTCGGTCATCCGCACCGTTTGGCCGTCCAGCGCCGCCGTCGCCGGCTTTCCCGAGACGCGGACACTCCAGTCGACCGCAGCGCCCACTTCAAACGGCTCAACCCGATCGATCTCAAAAACCGCCTTCGCGCCTTGGATCGGCTGTTTTCTGATCCGGTTATGCAAATACTGCATCCGGTAGGCGATATACTCATTTTCGTTACAGTACCAGATTTCCGGACGGCTGGCCTCGGTCTTCAGAATTCCGGACAACCTGACAAAACCCTCTTTGCCCTGCCAGCTGTGAACACCTAACGTAAAGTGGGGGCCTCCCGGAAGATCCGTTTCGGCCAGACCCATGCCCCGTTTGACCGCATCGGTGAACAACGTCTGCTGTGGATTCCGATCGTCGATACTGAACACCCAACTGGGAACCCACTGGTCACGCGTCAACCCGTATTTCTCGTTGATACGCGATTCGTATTCCGGCCCGCCCAACAGCCCCGCCCGGTGCAACGCCGCGCCGATGCGCGGCGCGCATCGGGGATCCGCGGGCGAAACGAAAGCGCAGAACGGCAATGTGAACGCCACCGCTGGCGCCTGACATCCGGATTCGATATTCACCCGGTTCTCCATGATCTCGCAGAAAATGGCGGCAGGATCAAAATACGGCAGATATGGATGATGCTCGGTATGGGCTCCGACCGTTCCGCCTTTCTGAAAAACGACGCTCACCGTCGAGGTCACGAAAGGCGCCTGCACCTGATTGAGATAAAACGTGCCTTTAAAGCCAGCCGAGTCCAACGTCCTCGCCATCTGGGCATGCGCGGTATTCGAATCGTCCCACCTCGTCGAGAACGCCACCCGTTTCCCAGCGGGGAGAACAAGCGGCTCCAGCGTCGCCGCCCGCGCCTCCGCCGGCGTGGCGAACTCGCACGCCAACGTCTGCCGGTAAGTCGCGAAATCGGCTGCCGAGGTCGCCGAGGCCATCCCCGTCAGACACGCAACGATAAACAACATTCTGCCCATAAATCCCCCATACGAAACATCCATAGCGAAACGCGGCCATGGTATCGTTTTCTGTTCATTCTGTTAACCAATAAACCTGCTCGCCGGAATCCCGGCGGGCCGACGGGCGGCACATCCTCACCGCGGCTGCACGTCCAACAACAGCGTTTCCGCCCGCTTCATTTCGAATGTGACCGTTCGGCCATCGCAGGAAAGCGATGTTCCTTTCAACACATCGGCAGCTTGGCCTACGAAGGGAAGCGACACGCGTTTTGTCCCGTCGGCGGCCGCGTGAACGCCGATAAACCGGCCGTCGGTGTAGATCGCGTCATCGGACTCCAGCCAGACGTGTACGCCGGCTTGCCGCGCGATTCGGCGCATGAGCGGCGGCGGAAGCGTCATCGCCGCGGAGTAGATGCTCGTCCAGCCGTCCAGCCTCTTTACGACGAGCCCCGGGCGTCCGCAGCCGACAAGCCTGCCCACGACCTGCGCGCCGTGCTCGTCGGCGTAGAACAGCGGAGACACCGTCAGCTTCGCGCCGACAGCCTCGCCGGAACTCAGGCCCTGCGCCAGCGGCGCCTTTGCGTCGAGGACCACCTGCGGCGCGCCTCCGGCCTCATCCTTGGCGATCCGGATCCCCGTCAGCGCACGCATGTTATCGAGCGAAACCCCATCGGCGCCGAAGTAGCCGGGCGCATACACAAAGAGCGCGGTCGCGTGGTTGCGCCTCAGCTTGCGTCGGATCGCCTCGCGCCGGGCGTCATCCGCGCGGAAGGCGTTCAGAAAGACGTAAAGTTTGTAGTCGGGCATCCGCTCGTCCGCGATGTCGGAGAGCAGGCAGAAATCCCACGGCGCGCCCGACTGCGGCATCGTGACGACCTGGTTCAGCACGAGAGCGGCGTTGGCCGCCGTCGAGCGCATCCAGTAGAAGCTGTCAGGATCCACGAAAACGCCGATCTCCGGTGCGAAGGGTTGGCGGCACGACAGGCTCTGTTTCATGACAGCGGCCGTGTGGCCCATCTCGGCCAATATGGCCGGATGCGAGAACCAGCCGCCGCCCATGTCGAACCAACTTACGGCCGCACGCTTGGTGAGCACCTCGGCGAACTCGCGCCTGAACACGCCCAACGTCTCGGCCAATGTCTCGGCACGGCCGTAACCCGCCCCCGGCTCGCTCAGGAACGTGCGGTGATCCGACTCGTCGAGCCATAGCTTGCCGCGCATCCTCAGCGAGTCGGTGGCGGACATGAACGTGCAGGCTTCGCCCGGCTTGCGGTACCAGTAATTCGGCGGGCTCATCAGGAAGTCGATATCGGGTGAGTCGAAGACACGCTGCGCCGCAAGATGGCCGGAGTCCTGTTGGTTGATGCCGTGGGCAGTCAGATATGCGTAATAGGTGCCCACGAGCGACTTACCCACCGAGGCGTCGCGCGCGATGCGGGCGAAGTGCAGGATGGCGTCGGACGTCATGGTGTTAATGAACTCGTAAAAATCCATGGTCTGTCGCTCAGTCTTAGGATCGCGAAAAACTTGCGGGCCCGGCGGGCGGCGCTTCGGCCCGCATGGCATTTCGGCTGTCACCAGCGTCACCGTCGCGTCTGCCCACGCGTCGCGCAGTTTCGCGTCACTTCCGTAGCGCTTCAGAAGAAACGCGCGAAACGCCCGAAGCGCGGGCTGACTGTAATCGTCCCGCGACGGCTGCCACGTGCCCCACATCTGCCATTCTGCGGTGTATCCGCTGTAAAGAACGTAGCCGATGATCCGGTCGGCATACGGTGCTCGGCGCAGATGCGCGATGAGTCTGCGCAGATCGTCACCCATTTCCCTTTTCCAGCGTTCCGAGGCGAACGACGTCGGATCACGAACGCCGTCCTCGCGAAGGCTCAATTCCTCGGGATGCGCCTTCTGCCACCAGAGTGGCCCGCTCAGGCCGATGTGCGGCAGAAACCAGGCGTCCGGATCGATTTCAAGGATCGCGGCGAAGTAGCGGTCATATTCGCCGTAGTCGTAGGTGTCGGGCGCGACGTGGCCCATGTCGGCGTGGCGCGAGGTGCCGAACCAATCGCTGTAAAGGTGAACCCCGGCTTGCGCGGCCTCGCGATGGTACTGGGGATGCAGCCCGCCTGATGAAACATAGAAGAACGCCGGCATCGGCGCGCCGTTGACGAAAAGTGCCGCATCCCCGCCGAGAGGACGCAATTCACAGACAGGCGGTTGCACCTTGCCGATGCGGCTGTTGGCGAAATCGACGCGGGCCGTCGACGACACGCCATCGGCCGAGGCATCCAACTCATAGAATCCCGCCTCGATAGTCAATCTGCCGGGGTTCCAGTAGCGCGACAAGGGGAACTCTGCGGAAACGGTCACCGTATTACCCTTGAAAGCCACCGGCGTTTCTTTGATGCGCATGACCGTTGCGCCGTGCATCAACTTAAAGAACGCCGTCCCTTTCGTCAAACGGGCCGGTACGGAAACTTCAAACTCCGCTGACGCGGTCAACGTGCCGCCGGCCTCAACCTTCTTCGGCGCCTGGAATGCCGTAAGCACGGCGGTCCCACGGGGCTCAACCGTCACCCCTTCACGGAAATCCGGCGCCATCGGTGCGATGCTGACGCGGTCGACCATGATCCAGCGGCCCGCCTGATTTCCGGGGTCGAGGCGGAACACGCTGACGCGCCCGGCGGGACCGCCCCATTGTTTCGACGCCGCGCCGTGCGTCGTCTCGCGCCACGTGTTCTCGCGCAGATTAAGCCGATACGTCGCCCACCCTTTTTGGACCGTCAGTTTGCCGCCCAGGCACCAGTGCCCGTCGGGGCTGCCGTAGTAGACGTCGAGCAGGTCGGCGTCGGCCGATGAATACATCCGCACGGTTAGAGCCGACAGGCGTGTCGCGTCGAAGCCCTCTTTGGGACATCGAAGCGAAAAGTGCGGATCCCAAGCGGCTGAACCGGTCAACGCGCCGTTCTCGACACGCCCATTTCCGATGTTAGCCATTCCGAAAACCTCGGAGGGCCGGTCGAATGCCCACTCTATCGCTTCAGCGGCAGGCAAATCTCGCAACGCGCCAAAGAGGCCGATCATCAGCGCCGCCGTACCCGTGACTCTTTGAAGAGGCGGGAGGGTCATCTCACTGCCCCGCCTGATGCAGCGCCGCCATCACCTGCGCGATGATCTGCGCGGCAAAGGTCGCGTGCCCGCGCGGATTCGGATGCAGGTCACCCCAATAGCCCTTTTTGGGCGTCAGCGCCCGTGCCGCATCGGGGCCGAGATCGATGATGGATATCTTCCGGTCGTCCGGATGCGCCGTCCGATAAGCGTCGACCGTCGCGCGGATCTCCGCAGCCTTGAACTGGCCGAACGGGATGATGAAGAAAATATGCGCGCCCGGAGCCGCTATCCGCAACGCCGCCAACCCTTGAGCCATGCTGGCCCGCACGTCGCCGGCGTTCGTCGGATGGATCGCATCGTTGGTGCCGTAGTTGATCAGGATTGCCGCAGGTTCCTGACCGGTCATGCCGTACGCGCTGACGCGGCCTTCGGCGTCCAGCAACGAATGGAGCGACTCGATCTTATTCCAGCGGCTCAAGGCGTCGAAGTATTGGCCGCCAACGCCGTTGACGGAATTCGAAATCACATAGTAGCCCGGCACGTCGCCGGGCGGATTGTCGCCGCGGTGCAGCCACCCG
>CAZOIS010000030.1:0-38232 GCA_964579865.1 uncultured Lentisphaeraceae bacterium
GTTTCATCGCGCGCCGCCTCATCATCCTCGCCTCCGAGGACATCGGCAACGCCGATCCCCGCGGCCTCACCGTAGCCGTCGCCGCCATGCAGGCCGTAGAGTTCATCGGCATGCCGGAAGCGCGCATCACGCTGGCGCAGGCCACCACCTACCTCGCCACCGCGCCGAAGAGCAACGCCGCCTATCTCGCCGTGGACGAGGCGCTCGACGACGTGCGTTCGGGCCGCCTGTTGGCCGTTCCGGAACACCTCAAGAACGTGCACGTCGAAGCGATCGGGCGCGAGGGGCTTGACATTGCCTATAAATACCCTCATGATTTCGAACAGCATACGGTTCAGCAAGCGTATCTGCCTGTGGCGAAGCGGTATTATCGGCCGACCGCTCAAGGATACGAGGACACGATTGCTAAACGCATGGAACACGTTGAGCGCCTAAAGAAAGCATCCCGCCATAACGCACATTAAACAACGAGGGCACCCGCACGCATGAGCTCCTGCATCCTGCTCCATATCCCGGGCTTCGTTGACCTGCAAGTCAACGGTTTCATCGGCGTCGACTTCAGCAGCGCGACGCTATCGGAAGAGGCGTTCCTGCGGGCGGGCCACGCCCTGATCGCGCGCGGCACCGCCGCGTTCCTGCCGACGCTCATCACGTCGCAAGAGGCCCGGCTGCACCGCAATTTGACGCTCATGGTGAACGCGCTCAAAAAAGACGCCACGCTGGCGCGCCACGTTCCGGGTTTCCATTTGGAAGGCCCCTTCATCTCCCAAGAACCCGGCGCCGTCGGCGCCCATGACCCTTCCGCCGTCCATGCGCCGGACGGCGCGCTCTTCGACAAGCTGTACACGTGGTCAGACGGGATGCTGCGGCTCTTGACGCTCGCCGCCGAGCTCCCGGGAGCCGCCGAGCTCGCGCGCTACGCGGTCAAGCGCGGCGTGGCCGTTTCCTGCGGGCACCAACTCGCGAACGCGGCCGACCTTGCGCGCCTGGCCGAAGCCGGCGCGGCCGCGCTCACCCACCTCGGCAACGGCATGCCCAACCTCGTACACCGGCACAACAATCCGCTGCTGGCGGGTCTGGCCGAAGAGCGCCTGAAGGTCATGTTCATCCCCGACGGCCACCACCTGCCGGCCCACGTGCTCAAAGTGATCGCACGCGCCGCCGGCACCGCACGCCTGATCGCCACGTCCGACGCCTCGCCCGCCGCAGGCCTGCCGCCCGGCACCTACGACGTGCTCGGTAACCGCGCGGTGCTGGAGCCCGACGGCCTGCTGCACAATCCTGAAAAACAGTGCCTGGTCGGTTCCTCCGCCACGCTGCTCACCTGCATGAACGTGCTGCACGGCCTCGGCTTGTTCACGCTGGAAGACCTCGTGCGCATGGGGTTCCACAACCCGCTCGCGCTGATCGGCGTTGATCCGCAGAGCGTCCCCACCTGCCAGCACACGATCAGATTCACACCCGAGGCCGGGTTCGCGCTCGTTTGAACCGCAAAAATCCAGACTCGAAACCCGGCGGCGGTTTTGCTATGGTGTGCCCGTTTTTATGCGTTACAGCCTTCAGCACATCTCCGAATATGCCGCCCTGCGTTGCTTGGCCGCGCTCCTGAATCTGTTGCCCTACCGGGCGTCCTTGGCGGTCGCATGGTTTTTCGCCGCCACGGCCTTCCACCTCTTCCGTTTCCGCCGCCGCGAGACGGCGAACCGCATCCGCGAGGTCTTCGGTGCGGACACGCCCGCGAAAGAGGTCGACCGGATCGCCTGGCTCTCCATGCGCAACGTGGCCTTCAACATGGTCGAGATGATGCGCGCGCCGTCCATCGACCGCGACTGGATCGATCGGCACATCCCCGACTTCAAGAATCACATTCCCGCCGTCCAGAAAGTGATCGACCAATACGGCGGGGCCGTGATCACCGTGCCCCACATGGGCAACTGGGACCTTGCGGGATGGGCCTGCCACCGTTACGGCATCCGCATGTTCAGCATCGCAGGAAAACAGAAAAACCCGCTGGTCAACGCCTGGATCAACCGCCAGCGCGAATCGGGGATGACCATCCTCGAGCGCGGCGGGGGGACGCTCAAACAGATCATCAAGCTGCTGCGCGGAGGCAACGTTCTCGCCATCCTGCCCGACGTGCGCGTCTACACGCCGGACCTGAAGATCCCCTTTCTCGGCACCACCGCCAACTTCGGGCGCGGCATGGCCATGTTCGCCATCACCGCCAAAGTGCCGATCATCCCCGCCATCCTGCGACGCGAAGGCTGGACCCGCCACGGGTTCGACCATCTACCGATCATTCTGCCCGATCCCACCCTCGACAAAGAACAGGACGCGCGCCGCATCACGGGATTGGTGCTCGCCCACGTGGACGCCGCCATCCGCCAATCTCCCGAGCAGTGGTTCTGGTACAACAAGCGCTGGGTGCTGACGCCGGTGCGCGATAACGCGCCCGCGGCCCCTGCGGCCAACTGATTTGAAAGGAAACAACGTATGATCCGGGTTAATGAAAACTTCTCGAAGCTCCAATCCTCCTACCTGTTCTCCGAAATCGCCAAACGCGTCAAGGCGTATCAGGCCGAGAACCCTGACAAGAAAGTCATCCGACTCGGCATCGGCGATGTCACCGAGCCCCTGCCGTCCGCCTGCATCGAAGCCCTGCACAAGGCCGTCGACGAAATGGCCTCACGCGCCACGTTCCGCGGCTACGGCCCGGAGCAGGGCTACGATTTTCTGCGCATGGCCATCGCCCAGAACGACTACCAGTCGCGCGGCGCGCCGATCGATGCCGAAGAGGTCTTCGTGAGCGACGGCTCGAAGTGCGACACCGCCAACATCCAGGAATTGTTCGCCGACAAGCTGACCATCGCGATCCCCGACCCGGTCTATCCGGTCTACGTGGACACCAACGTCATGGCGGGCCGCACGGGCAAGAACACCAAAGGCCGCTACAAGGGCCTTGTCTACCTTGACAGCAACGAAGCCAACGGCTTTGTGCCGGGCCTGCCCGAGCAGCCCGTGGATCTCGTTTACCTCTGCTTCCCGAACAATCCCACCGGCGCGACCGCCACCCGCGAGCAGCTTGCCGCCTGGGTCCGCTACGCCCGCGAGAACAAAACGCTGATCCTCTTCGACGCCGCCTACGAGGCCTTCATCCGCGACCCCTCGCTGCCGCACAGCATCTATGAAATCGAGGGCGCCCGCGACGTGGCGATCGAATTCCGCAGCTATTCCAAGACCGCGGGATTCACCGGCACGCGCTGCGCCTTCACGGTCGTGCCTAAATCAGTCGTGGCCTACACCAAAAAAGGCGAGGCCGTGCCGCTGCACCCCATGTGGAACCGCCGGCACACGACCAAATTCAACGGCGTCTCTTACCCCATCCAGCGCGCCGCCGAGGCGGTCTACTCCGAGGCCGGCAAGGCACAGACCAAGGCGCTCATCGACTTCTACCTCGGCAACGCCGCGCTCATCCGGCGCACGCTTACCGAGCTTGGCTACTCCATGACCGGCGGCGAGAACAGCCCTTACATCTGGGTCAACGTCGGCAAGGACTCATGGAAATTTTTCGACAAGTTGTTGAAGCGCGCGCAGGTGGTCACCACGCCCGGCGCAGGCTTTGGACGTTGCGGTCAAGGCTTCATCCGCATCAGCGCCTTCAACAGCCGCGAGAATGTGGAAGAGGCCATGCGGCGCCTGCGCCGCGTGCTGAAATAGCGGGCGGTGAAACGGGCCCCGGACGCCCATTTTCGCCCGTCGGCCTGGGCTGCCCTGCCAATGGTCTTTTCCAATGCGCCCCCCGTTGCCGTGCGCGGGGGGTCCCCCGCTCGGCAACGTCGGCCGCAGCGCGGCCGACGTGAAAGGACTGACGTCACACGGCGCTTTTTGTCTCCCTTTTACAGACAGGATTCAGTAACCTTTCTCCTGTTTTGAAAGCCTGAGTATGTCATGCCTTTTTTCGCCCTCATTTTTCTTTGCTGCGCCGCGCTGACCGCGTGGTCGGACGACGTGTATCCAAAACCGGAATGGCGGGACACCCCCGACCCGCTGGCCAGCCCGCACGCGGTTCAAGGTGGAACCCTGCGTTTCGCCGCGTTCCAGCCGCCCAAGAGCCTCAACGCCTATATCGACAGCAACACCTATACACGCCAGGTCTTCGGCATGATGTACGAGACGCTGCTGGGCGTCGATTCCGTCACCACGGAATTCGTCCCGTACCTGGCCAAGCGCTGGACGATCTCGGCTGACAAACTCACCTACACCTTCGAGATCGATCCCGCGGCCACATGGAGCGACGGCCGCCCTGTCTCGGCCGACGACGTGAAGTGGACCTTCGACCAGGTAATGGACCCCAAAAACGCCACCGGCGCCAGCAAGGTCCTGCTCGGCGTCTTCGCCACGCCCGAAGTCCTGGGCCCCCGCACCGTCCGTTTCCGCGCGAAGGAAAGCCACTGGCGCAACCTGAGCGCGCTCGGCCTGTTCGAAATCATGCCCAAACACGCGTTCGAGGGCCAAGACTTCAACCGGCTCGACCTCGACCGGCCCGTGGTCTCGGGGCCTTATGTGCTGAGCGCCGTCAAAGAACAGATCGAAATCCGCATGAGTCGCCGCCGCGACTGGTGGGCTGGCCAGCGCTCCTCCCTGCGCAACACGATGAACTTCGACACCGTCGTCTTCCGCTACTTCACCGACAACGAGAACGCGTTCGAGGCCTTCAAGAAAGGGCAGGTGGACGTCTACGCCATCTACACCGCGCGCATCTGGGCCAACGAGACCATCGGCGAGAAATTCGACAAGAACTGGATCGTCAAACGCCGCGTTCGCAACCACAACCCCATCGGTTTTCAAGGCTTCGCCATGAACATGCGGCGCCCCCCTTTCGACGACCTGCGCGTGCGCAAAGCCTTCGCGCATCTGGTCGACCGCGAAACCATGAACAAGACCATGATGTTCAGCGCCTACTTCCTCCACCGGTCCTACTTTGAAGACCTGTACGATGCCGCGCATCCCTGCACCAACGAGACCTTCCGGTTCGACATCCCCCGTGCGAAAGCGCTCCTGCGCGAGGCCGGTTACACGCCCAATCCGCAGACCGGCATCCTCGAAAAGGCGGGCCGCCCGCTGACGTTCAACTTTCTCACGCGCGACGGCGGCTCCGACAAATTCCTCGCCCTCTGCGCCTCGGCCCTCAAGGAGGCCGGCATCGAAATGAAGATCGACCGCAAGGACTTCGCCTCATGGATGCGCGACATGGACGCGTACAACTTCGACGTGACCTGGGCCGCGTGGGGCGGCTCGCTCTTCCGCGACCCGGAAAGCATGTGGCTGTCAAAAGAGGCGGACCGCCCGTCCGGCAACAACCTCACCGGCTATAAAGACCCGCGCGTCGACGCCCTGATCGAAAAGCAGAAGACCCTTTTCAGCATCACGGAGCGCAACCACATCTGCCGCGAGATCGATGCGCTCGTCGCTTCTGCCGTCCCTTATGTCCTGCTCTGGAACACCGACGTCACGCGGCTGCTCTACTGGGACACCTTTGGCATGCCCGACACGGTACTCTCGAAATTCGGCGACGAGCGTTCGCTGCTCGGCTACTGGTGGTACGACGCGGACTCCGCGTCTGAGCTCAAAGCCGCCATGTCTTCCGGCGATATCTTGCCGCAACGCCCCGTCTTCGTTGACTTTGACCTCGTTTTCGGAAATTCAAAACCACAAACTCCCGACCTCTAACATCCACATCCTGAAGGGTTTCTCCATGTTCCCCATCAAGCTCGACCGCGCACTCATCGTTTTCGACATCGAAGCCACCGGCACCAGTGCGCGCGCGGACCGCATCATTGAACTCGCCGCCATCCGCATTGACCCCAACGGCACAGAATCAAACGGATATTGGCTGCTCAACCCCGGCATCCCCATCCCTGTCGAGACGACGGCGATCCATGGCATCACCGACGAGATCGTCCGTGACCAGCCGACCTTCAAGGACAAAGCGCTCGAGATCCTGACTTTTTTCGGCGACGCCGACTTCGCCGGGTTCAACGCCGGGCGCTTCGACATCCCCATGCTCGCGGAAGAGTTCAGCCGCGCGGGCATTCCCTTCGATCCTGACCGCCGCCGTCTGCTCGACGCGCAGCGCATCTTCCACACGAAAGAGCCGCGCGACCTTTCCGCGGCGCTCAAGTTCTACTGCGACCGCCCGCACGTCGACGCGCACGGCGCCGAAGCCGACGTGCGGGCCACGCTCGACGTGATCCTGGGCCAGTTCAAACGGTACGGCGATCTGCCGCACGACATGGAAACGCTCGACCGGACCTTCAACCCCATCGACCCCTTCAACGCCGACCGATCCGGGCGGCTGCGCTGGGTGGACGGCGAAATCACCGTAAACTTCGGCAAGAAAAAAGGGGCCAAGGTGAAAGACCTCGTCAAAGACGATCCGGGGTTCCTGAAATGGATCATGAAAAACGATTTCCCGCAAGACACGCGCGCGCTGTGCGAAAACGCGCTGAACGGCGTCTACCCTCCCCCTCCGCGGCTGAAAGCCGACGCGGCTCGCTGAGCGGCGGGACATCTCGCGGGAATCTCGGGCTTGTCTTGCCCACACGTTTTTTATTAAACTGTCAACGTATAAGCAAAGGAAACACTTTATGAAACGCATTATCAAGTGCCCGAAATGTGAAGCGAAGCTGGCGGTCTTTGACATCGGCAAACCGATCAATCAAAAGTGCCCCAAGTGTGGCAATGCTTTTATTGTCGAATCCGAAGAGAACAAAGACAAAGCGAACAGCCCTTCCCAAGCTGACGGCAAAAAGCAGAAAGAGGAGCCCGTCCCCGCGTCTGCAACGCCTGCCGCAGCGGCACCGGAGACGGAGCCGAAGAAAGAGACCGACGCCGCAGCGCCCGCTCCCGTCGAGGCCGCGAAAGCCCCTGAAAAAGAGGCCGAAAAACCCGCACCCGAGCCGGAAGCCGCCGCGAAGGTTCCCGCCGAAGAAAAAAAGGCTACGGAGCCCAAAGAGATCAAGCTCAAGAAGCCGGAAGAGCGTCCCGTTCCTGCGGCCAAGAGCACGCCGGCCGCCAAGGCCCCGCAGCCCTCCTTGTCCGAGTCGTCCGTTTCGTCCGAGCTTCCTGCGTCGCCGGCGGGCAACGGTTCCTCGCTCATGTTCAATGCGGTTGTCATCGGAGGATTGATCCTCATCATCGTGATGCAGATGATGGCCAAGATTCAATCGACCAAGCAATACGGGAAGACCATCGAACATCTGCAGTACATCGAAAAGAATTTGAGCAAATAACCGCATCGCGGATCATCGGGGGAAATCACGCGTTATGGATACGGCAACCATCGAAAACAGGCTCAAGGAGATGATCGTGGAGCGGCTGTTTCTCAGCATCGCTCCGGCGGACATCGAAACGGACGCATCGCTCGTCGAAAAGTACGGGGTCGACTCCGTCTGCCTACTCGAACTCGTCGTGGGCCTGGAAGAGGCCTTCGGCATCGTGATCGAAGACGGCGATTTCGATGTGCGGAACTTCATCTCTGTGGCCGCACTTCGCGACTTCGTCAAGTCACACCTTTAGCCGGCCGCTTCCGGCCGCTATTCCACAATCGGGAAATAGATGAAAAACGTGGTGCCGTGCTGGGGCCGCGTCTTGACGTCGATGAAACCGCGGTGCTGCTGCACGATGTTATACACGGTCGAAAGACCGAGCCCCGCGGTGTCTCTGTCATCTTTTGTCGTGAAGAACGGCTCGAAAATGCGGCTTACGATTTCCGGAGACATGCCACAACCGGTATCCTTGACCGACAAAATGGCGAAGCGGCCCTGATGGCGTTTCTTTTCGGAGACGCCAGCCTGTAGACGCGCACGCTCCTCAACGGACAGATTCGCCGTTGCCACGCCGATCGTCAGCCGGCCCTGCCCCGACATCGCCTCTGCGGCATTGATGGCCAAATGCATGATAACCTGCTCGATCCGGTTGGGATCCAGCATCACCTCTCCCACAAAAAAATCGCCGTCAACGACGACCTCGATTCCAGAACCGATGACTTTTGCCAGCATGTTCTCAATGCCCAGCAGGCATTTCCCGAGATCCATGCGTCTCAGTCTCAGCATGCCTGGCGATGCGAACGCGACGAGCTCCCCCGTCAACGTCGAGAGGCTGTTCACCGTCTTGATGATCCCGTCCATGTTTTCCGCGATCTCGGCGGAGCCGCGGCACTCACTCTTCGTCAACTCGGCGTTGCCGACAATCACCGTCAGGGAATTCAGAATGTTGTGGGCGATCTTGTGCGAGAGTTGCCCGATCGCCGCCATTTTCTGAGACTGCAGCATCCGGCGCTCCGTCTCCGCCAGCGTCTCCATCGCCTCGAAGTGGAGTTTCTCCAGAACAACAAGCGTGCCCAGCAGGGCCATCGACACGGGCGGGATCAAAACCACCATGGCCACCCCCGCCACTCCGATTTCCGTGACGCTACGCAAGAAAACGTCCGGCATAAAGACGAACACCATCGCCAAGTCGCACAACAATCCGACCGTCACGCAACAGATGATCGTCAGACGCAGCGACAGCACCCTCTGCTCACGCCGCAGCCACAGATGGCAAAGCAGTCCGAACGCAAAGGCGAAAAAGATCTCCAGCAACCCTAATACGACCCGGTCGCCACCCACATAGATCCGGTAAACCATAGGACACACGAGGCTCACAAGCCCCGTGACAGGCCCGCCCAATATGGCCGCCGTCCCGATAACGCCGGAGCGGCAATCGACGATCAGTCCGGAGCGGGTCACCACGGGCACAAGCATGACAACCACGCTCATCCCCCCGTACAACATCCCGACCAACCACGCGCTCGGCTTTCTTTTTTTACGGAAAGCCCAGGTGGTCATCAACGTGCATACGGCGGCAAATCCCAGCAGCACAAAAAGGTTCGTCACCAGTCCGCGAAACAGTTCGAAAAAGTTTATGTCATGCCTCCGTCTATACCCCCTCGCCCATCAAACGGGAAAATTTCACCGTCTCAATGGAAGGCCAACAAAACCAACTTATTTCAAGTCAATACCATATCACTCACGCTGGGAGGTGGCAAGACACATCCCCAACGATTCCGTGCCGTTTCCGACGCTTATCGCGGGCCCACAATCAACTTCAAACTTTCGGAATGGCTATTGAACTCCGGCGCATACAGGCACTGAATCTCGGCGAGCCCGCTACGGAATTCGCCCTTTTGCTGCAGCCGGCAGGCATACTCGAACACGTAAGCCCCTTTGGGGAGATAGTCGATAAAGAAGTGCGAAGCGGTGTCGCGCGTGCTCTCGTAATAGCCCCATCCGTCCTGCCACGCGTAACGCGACAGCACGTTCACGGGCTCGGCGCAACTGGCGCGGCTGTCTTTCAGGTGCACGAATTCCATGTCCCGGTCCGCGGACAGCTCGATGCGAGTCACCAGTTCAGCCCCCTGGGGCAACACGCCCTGGGCCGGCGTCAGCACCGGCCCCTGCGCCGTGTAGGTTTTAACGAACAGCCGTTTCCGCAGCGACAGCGGCGTATCCGCCTGCGGCTTGACCCTGTCGAGGTCGTCGAGGTATTGCCAATGCACCGCCCCCCAGGCAACCCCTTCGTCACGTTTGGTTACGGTCACGTTCCCCATCTCGGGCACAATCAGAGACGGGCCGAAGCGCTTCTCGTAGAGTCCCGTCCCGGCTTCGGCCTTTTCGGGTGATACCGGTTGACCTGCCAGCGCGACCTCCACGAGCGCGTCCGACCCCAGCAGCTTCTGGTTTTGCAAAAGCAGGGCGTACACCGCGTCCGCCGTCGCCTTGGTGGTTTTCCAGTCCCGTGTCTGCTTCTGCTTCAGCAGCCACACCTTGCACGCCTCAGCCGCGGCCGTGTCGCCCGACACCTCCAGCAGCGCTTCGATCATCAACGCCTGCGTCTCGACCGGCGCACGCGCCCAACTCCATGACGGCTCCGTGTCGCGCCAATACATCCCCATCTCCCCGTCAACCGTCGCGGACTCGCGCAGCGATTTCAGGACCGCCGCCGGCGTGACTTCATCGCCCCAACGCTTGAGCGCCAAGGCCAACTGCGCCTGCGGCTGCCTCCCGACCTTCTGCCAGTGACGCCGGGCCTGGCCGATGAAGAACTCGTACGCCTCGCGCTCCGTCTCGCCGACCGCCCGGTCCTTAAGGAAAAAACTGCGGGCGTAGAGGGCAAGGGCGACGGTCGGGGGCAGATGAACCGATTCCTTGTCGCTGCGGTGCAGCATCGCTTTATACGTCTCCGTCATCCATGTGTCCAAACGGGGCAGCGCATCGAACGCCAGCCCCATTTCAGCCGGCACGCCCAACTGCCGCAGACGCCCGAAGCCCGACACGATATAGAGCGTGATGAAATCGTTCCGGTTGCCGCCGGGAAACCAAGGCCAAGTCCCGTCCGCGATCCTCATTTCCGCAAGGCGCCTCAGCGTGCGGGCGCTCTCTTCTTGCAGCCGCGACTCGTCAAACAGGCGGCCGACGTTGCGCCGTGCGGTGCTCTCGCTCTCGGCCTCGCACAGCCAAGGCGTTTCCTCCAGCATAACCGCTTTCAGATCTTCGTTCTTCTCGAGCGGGCTCTTGAGCGCCTCCGCGTCCTTCCAGCGGTCGAAAACCGCCCGGATCTTGGGATCGCTACGCGCGATATGCCCCGCCAGAGCATGGGCGTAGTACCGGTTGAAAGCCTGCTCGCAACACTCGTACGGATACTCCATGAGATATGGCAAAGCCAACACGGCGTACCACGCGGGCTGCGACACCATCTGCACCGTCAGATTCTGGTGCCGGATCGTTTTCGCCCCTTTGGACGCCGCCAGCGAGGCGAACATGAATGTCTTCGACTGCCGGCCGCGCAGCGGCAACGCGAGCGATTCCCGCACCGCCACGCGCCGCGACAGCACCGGCAGCCATCCTTCTTCGCCGTCGACAAGGTCGTCCGTCACCGCCACCGCCTTATACGTCATGAAGCCTTGACCGTCCGGCACGCGGACACGCCACTCCAGCGCCTTCGACTCTCCGACCGCCAATTCGAAATCCTGGTCCCTTTTCACGTTGCCGAGCAAATCGTCCACGCTCTGCAGCGTTGCCGCATCGCTGAAGCCCAGACGGGCCCTGCCCCGCTGAGGCGCAACCGAGCGGTTGGAAATCTTGACCGCGAACACGACCTCGTCTCCTTCGCGCACGAAGCGCGGCGGATTCGGCTCGACCATCAGATCTTTCACCGTCACCGCCTCAGCCTCCAGATAACCGCCTCGCAGCGTCCGGTCGTGAGCGAACGCCATGAAACGCCATCCGGTCAGAGCCTCGGGCACGGTGAAATCCATCGTCACCACGCCGTTCGCGTCGCTCGCCAAGTGCGGCAGGAAGAAGGCCGTTTCCCGCAAATTCCGCCGCGAGGAAACCGCCATCGCGGACGGCGCATTCCCCTCCGGAACCTCGAGCGGCGTCTCGGCTTTTTCTTCCCCATCTACCGCGGCGGCCGTCTCCGCAAGCGTCTCGGAATCAGGCGAGGAAGAAGGCCCCAAGAGCGCGGCCTTTCGACGCGCGCGCCCCCCCAGCGCACCCAAGCTGAGCACGCGTTCCCGGCTGAAACCGCCGATCCAGCTGCGGTATTGACACGCGTCGGGCTCGGCGGCCTGCCGCCACGTTCCGAACAGGTGATCGAAACCAACGGGACCATTCGCCAACACGAAGGGGCGGCTCATGTCACAGCGATTGAAATACGCATCGAACGAATGCATCCATGCGTTCCGGACAAGGGCGTCGAGCGACCGGTCGTACAGGACGGCCACGACTTCCCCGACGGCGTTGTTGCTCTGGCCGTCGCAGATCACCGCGCGCCATTGTTCGTTCTTACCCGGCTCCAGCCTTGAAGCGACATGCTCCCACTTCAATGTGAGCCGCTTGTTGCTCCACGGCACATCGACCAGGCGGCTGTGCGTGTAGATCCGGTTCTCGCGAACAAAGAGCGTACGGACAAAGATCCCGCCCCGCATCGCCTCGTTGATCGGCACTTCGATCATTTGCTGCGTCGCGCCAGGCCGGGTCCTCGCCCTCAGAAGCACCCGCCCGTTCTGCTCCACAACCAGCAACGCGGTCGCGTTGCCGTAACCGCTGCCCCAGATGGCGCGGAAGGTTGACCCGGGCTCCACGCGCCACGACTCCGCCTCGAAGTAATCGGGCTCTCTGATGTTCAGGCGTTTTGCGTCCGGGTCGACCACACGCAGCATCAGACGTGCGGTCACCGTCTTCCCCGCCGGATCGAGCGTCGCGAAACGTATGCGGTAAAGCCCGGCCTTAAGCGAAACACGGCAAGCCGTCACGCCGGTCTCGCCGATCCGCACCGGCTCGGACGCGACCTCAAGATCATCGGGCCAGTTCTCGGGGTTCGAGGGGTCCGCTTCCCTTTCCTCTTGCCCCTTGTCCCACGGTCTGGTCCCGCCGGAATTGATTTTGGGGCGCAACACGTGATCGGGCTGTTTCACCGAGAAGACTTTCAGCTCGCCCGTTGCCCCGACACGCTCGCCGTTATGCGTCTGCACGCGGACGCGCAACTCCGCCGGCGTCCTTGTCGTCTGCCAAGCATCGCAGGAAAGGGCCGCCTGCCAAGCCGTATAGCCGAGCGCCACACGGCGTTCCCCCGTACGGGTCTCCCCCGTCGTGTCCGTCACATCGGCCGTAACCCTGAACATGAAAACGGGCTCGTCCGCCTGCGGAACCTTCGGATCAGGCTTGGCGAAAAATGAGATTGAGAACGCGCCGTCGCCGCCACACGATGTAACGCCCCGCGCGAGCTCCTGGTCCGGCCCGCGCCGGTCCCCGCCGAAACGCCAGAACGGGTAACGCACCTCGCGCACCACCCGCCAGGCCACCTTCGCGCCGCCCGCAGGCACGCCGGAATACGCGACCGCGCGGCCATTCAGCGAGACCAGCGCGCTGAGCCGGGCGTCACCCGAAGGCGGGGCGAGTGTCACATCAAACTTGGGCCGCTTATATTCTTCCACGTCGAAAGAACCCTGCCCCATGCCTTCCGCCTCAAGCGACATCCGTCCGGTCCCGCGGTCGTGCGGCACCGTAAAGCTTCCGGAGAACGACCCGTAGTCGTTGCTTCTCACTTCCTGTTCCGCGATCAGTTTGCCGTTGCCGTCGCGGAAGCGCACCGTCACCGTTTTGCCGTTGACGGTGTGATACAGGCCGTTCTGAGTGTCCGTCAAAAAATAGACGCCTTTGTATTGCACGGTCTGCCCCGGCCGGTAGATGCGCCGGTCCGTGAAAAACACGATCCGGGAGTCGGGGCTTCTGTCACGCTCCCGCTCGTTGCCTTTCCAGACCGGCGTCCAGGTCTGTGCGGCGTCACCGCCTTTCTCCGCGAGAAGGAGCATCTCGCCCGCCTGATCGCCGAGAACAGAAAACGCTCCGTCCCCGCCGGTCAGAATAGTCTGCTCGCGCCTGTACCGGCGGTCTCTGCTGTCGAATTGCCACACCTCGACACGTGCGCCTGTCACGGGCTCGCCGCTTTGGGCGTCCAGCACATATCCGCTGATGCGGTTCGGGTTCTGTTCGACCACCAGCGCCAACTTGGTGACGCGGAAAATCCCCCACGCGACCGGCTGTCCCTCCTCCATGAAAGAGCCGTCGACCGCAGCGAAAACCGCATACAAGCCAGGCTTTAAGTCTCTCGGCACCGGCGTGCGGAATGTGTTTTCCGTGTAGTCTTCCTTGCGCGGCAAAATGACGGCCCACGTTTTAGCGGGCTTCCGTTTCAGCAGCGCAACGCCGACTTCATGCCGCTGATAGTCATGCCGTCCTTGGTTCGCAAACATCTCCTCAAACGTCACAGGCACGGCGCGGAACTGGATCTCGGTTAAATTTTTGTAATTGATCTCCATCTCGGGCCAAGGCTCGCACCACACCCGTTCGGCGCTGAAAGAGACCGACGGTCGCTCGATCTCGGCGATCAGGTTGCGGCACTGCGCACCGCCGATGCTCTTGGGATAGGCCGCCGCACCGTTCTGAGCCCACATGCGCGCCACCCCCGGCCGTCCCTGTTCATATGCGAGCCGGGCGCGCATCGCATCGGCCCGGGCCGAGATTTCATGCTTCTTCCACTTGTATGAGAAACGATCCAAGGCCGCGGAGTAACGTTCGTCCCGGTTCTCGCCCGTCACCTGGTTGCGGCAGAACTTCAGCCGGTTCAGATCCGCGTCCGCATACGCCGACGGGTCCTCATCCTTCAGGTGGAATTTCAGCAGATCCTGAAGAATCCGCAGGGCGCGGAGCACGTGTGACCGTCGCGCCGCCTCATCGGGTATGATGAAAGTGAAACCGGCCACATCGTCGAGCGCGGGGCCGTCCGCCGACAAGTCGATGTCGTCCTCCCACGTTACCCCCGCCTGCTCACCGAGCGCATAGAAATCGAGCATCTCGTATGCGATGAAATCGTAGAGCGTGGGACGATAAACGTCCGGCACGGTGCCTCTCTCCAACAGCGCGCCGTACGCTTCGACGGGAATCTGTTTCAGCACCGGCTCATACGCCAGCGCCCGCTGGAATTGGGCCTCGATCGCATGGAGAATGCGCGGCAGGCTCCACGTGTCGACAGCCTCTCCTTCATCCGTCGCATCGGCAAGTTGCGTGCGCTGGCAGAACCGCCAGCGGTTGTTACAGAAATACCGCCAATAATGGTGCGCCACCAGCAGTTCAAGAAAGGGCTTCATCGGATCCGGCGCGCGGCCGGCGGCCTCGCGTAAGGCGGAGATGACCTCCCCGGACTTGTCGCCCTTCGCCTGCGACTCGAGATTCGTGCGCCGAGCAACAGCCTTCACCGCCTGATCCCAGGCCTGCCGCTCCATCGCCTGCTTTTCGATGACGATAAGCGTCTCGATGGCTTTCTTCGGCAAGCCCTTCTCTTCGGCGTCGTTCACGTCTTTCCACGCCTGTTCCAAGCCATCCGTCTGCGCCCACGCCGTGCCGACGCTCAAAAGCAAAAAGAGAGACGCACCGACTTTCATGAAATCCTCCAGACACATCCAATGATTTTCGTGTCATACTATACTGTTAAATCCCTTTAAAATCATGCCGAAAATCGGCCGAATATCATTGCCTAACACGCATGAGACCCGCTAACCTGTGTGCACAAGCTATGAAATTCATACTCTTTCTTGCCGCCGCCATCGCCGTGCCCCACGCCTCCGTCCGCGCACAGTCCACCCTGGCCTGGCATCATCCGGAAGCCGCACTCCGCACCGTCTACCTGATCGAAGCCCCCCTCGCGATGCGCGACCCTTCGGTGACGCTCCCTGCACCAGCCCAGAGCGGAAACCTCGCGCTCGTCAGCGCGGACCTGCCTCACGCGCCGCTTCCGGTCCACCGTGACACCAACGGCCTCAGCTTTGTGTTGCCGGGAACGCTTGCGCCCGGAAAACCGCGCATCGTGATCGTCTACCAAGGCGGGAAGGCCTGCTCGCCGAAGTTGGAAGAAGCACCCCGCCTCCTTTGCGATTACGCGACGAACGAGATCGGCTACGCTTGGGATTTCGAAAACGGCACCCAGTGCGGCATCGCGACTTGGGGCGACAGGCCCCACCACTTCGGCGCCATCACCGTCAATAAGGGCTGGCTGCAGATCCCCGTCAAAGGATCTGATCCCTATTTCATTTTCGGCAACATGTTCGGGAACGCGCCGACAACGCGCGACCTGCACATCAACTCCGGCCTTTACCGCACGCTCGAACTGCGCGTCCGCCAGTCCTGTCCCGCAGCCCAATGGGCGTTCTTCGTGACCGACAGCGACGGCCGGTGCAAATCCATGAATTTCGACGTCCGTGGCACGGACGCCCAGACCTTCCGCTTTGACCTCAAAGCCGCCTTCCCCGACTTCTGGGACGGGCGCGAGTTCCGGGCCGTCCGCATCGACACCACCAACGACAAGCGCGACGTGCTCGCCGAAGTCGACTACGTGCGGGTTCTGCCTGCCCCGCCCTCCGTGATCGCCGGCCCGGCATTCACCCGCGACGCCGTCGTCGCCCGCGACGCCATCGCCAAGATTACGCCCGCGTTCCCGAAGCGCGTGACCGCAGGTGTCCCCTGCCAACTCACCGTCAAAACGTACGGCGCGGATGGCGACCGGCTTGACGCGGCTCCCGCCATCTGGACACTGATCACCGAAGAGTTCGGCACCACGTTCATTGAAAGCAGTCCCGCAGGGAAAACCGCGACGCTCGCGCTGCCCGTCTTCCGCCAGGCGGGCCGACACACGTGGACCCTGGGCCTCGCAAGCGACTTCGGCCAGCCGCTGCATACCGTCTCAAACCAATTCGACGTTGAACCCGCGGCGCTCGCCGCCTACCGTCTGACGCCCGATCAGACGTTCATCCCCTTGCAGGATCCCCGCGTTCACGTGCGTGTCCAAGGTCTCGACGCCTTCGGGAACCCCTTGCCCGTCAACATCAAAGCGCCGCGCTGGCCGCTCGCGCAGGGACTCCAGATCCCCGCTTCCCGTCTTCGGGGCAATCCCGCTTCCGTGGCGGTCACCTGTCCGAACGGCACGCCCGCCACATACGCCATAGCGCTCGAGGACGATCAGGGACACCGCGGAACGGCCTCCGTCACCACGGTCAAGTACCGCAAAAACACGATCCGGCTCAACGCGAACGGCTATCTCGTCACCCCCGCCGGCACGCTCTATTTCCCCAACGGCGGGCTCTACGCGAACTGGCCGCACAAGCTCAACGCGGACGGCAACATCACCCGTTCCGTGGACCTCTTCCCCTGCGGCCCCTTGCCCTACAAAGAGGGGTTCCCCTGGAGCGCGGAAACCGAGGCCGCCCTCGACGCCTATCTCAAGCACTGCTCGGAACGCGGCGTTAATTGCCTGCGGCTGATGCTGCGGAACATGGACATCGTGGGCAGGGTCGATCCCGTGCAGCTTCAGGCCACCCTGCACCTCTTCGACCTCGCGCGTCCCTACAACATCCGTTTTCAGGTCGCGCTCTTCGAAGATTACGACAAGCCGCCCTATGTCTCACCCGCCATCCTGGAAAAAATCGTGCTGCCGCAGTACATGCCTGAGCAGCTCGCAGATCTCCCGCCGCACCGCGCCCGCTTCCTGATCAAAAAGGAGACGCTGTCCTCTCCCGCGCTGCGCTACAGCGACCCCGACGCCATGGCCTGCCAGCGCGACTACCTGAGCGAGCTCATCCCGATACTCGCATCCCGCGAAGAGGTGCTCTGCTACGAGTTCGAAAACGAAATGGTCTTTCCTCCCATGAGCTGGTGCGCCGCCACCGCCGCCTTCATCCGCACCATCGACCCGCACACCCTGATCGTCGGCAACCCCGGTCCGCACAACTGGCCCGAGCCGCTGCGCTGGCGCGAATCGGGCTGCGACCTCTACAATTACCATCCCTATAACGACGGGCAGGCCCAAGCCGACCACGGCGCGATCGTCTATCTGCGAAGCAAATGGAGCGCGCAGAGCGGGCTGCCGATGTACACGGGCGAAGGCGGCCTCAACCAGAACCGCTGGCAGAGCGACGTCAAGAAGGTCGGTGCGGAATCCGCCGCGCGCGGGACGCGCGACCAGATCTGGATGTCGGTCTGTTGCGGCGCGAACGGCTGTCTCTATTGGACCTTCATGAACGACCTCGAAGCCCAAGAATACGCGAAGGTGCAGCCGGCCTTTGCCGCGCTCGGGATCGACCTTCCCGCCCTCAGGCGCCAGCGTCCGTCGGTCGCGCTTCTGCATCCGCTCAAACAGCGCGATACGCGCGATGCCGCCGTGGCCATGCGCCTGCTCGACCTGGGCGTTGATTTCGACACCGTCGCCACCAACGAAGCCGGCACCTACGCCGAACGCATCGACATGGCGGCGCAGACGCCCGACGGCGTGACGCTCCCTGCGACCGTGGCCGCCCCCGCAAAGGGCTGGCAGATCGCGACCCTGCTGGCCGAGAAGAACGACCAGGCGCTGCTCTATCTGCGCAACACGGCCGGCGGCGTCAAAGACGTCGGCGCCCCGCCCCGTCCCTGCTTCCTGCGCGACGTGCAACCCGCCGAAGCCGCGTTCGCGCTGCGCCAGGGCTGGACCAAAATCGTGGCATACGACCTTGATGCGCGCCAGGCCCGGACCGTTACCGCCGATCCTGCGGGCCGCGTTTCGCTCGGCAACACGTCACACGACTTCCTCATCGGCCTGCGCAAATAGCGCAAAAAGGAAAACGGGCTACTCCGCTTCCAGCGCGTCCAGCACACGCACGCGCACCGCATCCATCGCGGACCTGTTTTTTCCGGTTTTCCAAAACATGTTCGTCGCGGTCACGGCCGCGACCGCCTCGGACACGCCTTCCGTCAACAGGCGGTCCGCGCGCTTGAGCCACGCCGGATCCCTGCCCGAGGAACGGGCCTTCGCCGCCTTTTCCTTCAACATCTGCAAATACTCGTAGTCCTGGACCCCTTCGCGGATCGCCTCGCTGTGCTTGCCTTCCATCACGCTGTCCGGGGCCACATAGTACGGCGAATACTCGCTGGAGGCCTGCGCATAGGCCCGCCACGAGTCGCCGATGCCTCCGCCGCAGCCGAACGCCCAGTAGAACGATCCCTCGGCCCCGATCTGAAACGCGAGCCACGCCTGCGCCCGGTGGTACGTGACCGGATCCAGCAGCTTGGCCGGGCCGCTGCACGAATAGAGCCAGAGCGTCCTTCCCGCCGCTTTTTGGCGCAGGTAGAAATCGCGGAACGGCTGCCCCTGCGCCACCATCATCGGCGTGTTCGGACACAACACGTCGCTCAGCGCAAACATCGCGGGGTCGCCCTTCGCCGGATCCTCGTAAGTCGGATCCTCAAACAACACGACGCCCAGGTTCGCCGCGCGCACCGCGTTGGCCCACGTCACGATGACCGCATCCTGCCCCCGCTCGTGGGGCTCGTCGACCAGCAGAATCACAAGCTGCGCCGCTTTCAGCTCCTGCTTCGCCATGTGAGCCACCCACGCGCCCAACCACGTTCCGACCATGGCGTTGAACCGCGGCGTCCCCATCTTCTCGCCGTTGAATGACGTCCCCACGCTGAAGAAAACGCAGTAGTTCCGCGCCCCCTGCCAACGTTCCACCCACGCGTCCCACATGCCGAAATCAAGGCTGTCGCCATTTTGCAAACGCCCGTCCGCACCGAACGCGGCCCCTTGGGGAAAAACCGCCGAGGTGGCCCACGGGCTGTCCACATACATCTCCCGCATCAGCGCCTGGTTCGCCTTGAAATTGCCCGGAGCGCGATAATAGTCCGCCTTGCCCTGCGTGTAGTCCCATCCGCCCACATGCAGCGACGGCAGCTTCGGAAAGTCCAGGTCCCTGATTCTGATGCGCAGCGCAAGGTCCTTGCGGAACGCCGCGTCGTCCGACTCGATCCTGATTTTTCCGACATGTGTTTTGGCCGCGCCGCCCGGACGGCTGCATGACACCCACACCTGCCGCGTGCAGCCCGCTGGCACCGACAGATGGCCGGCGACGGGGCCGCCGGAGGAAAGCGGCCGCAGCGCCGCCGCGACGGGCGTCCGGCTCTGCGTATCCGTGAACAGCACCTCACGCAGCGCCACCTTGACCTCAGCGGGAACGCCGCTCACCGTCAGCGTCAGAGGCAGTTCACGGTCGTTCGGATTGGTGATGTTGAACGTCTCGCCCCGCACCTCGCCTCGCATCAGGTCGAGCGCGACGCCGTCGGTTCCGGCCCCTTTGGGCGGGACCGACGTCAGCGCCAGCGGGTCCCAGCGATTGTTCTGCCACACCAGCGGCTTCGTCACGCCGGCCGTGCGCAGCACCGGCGCATTGAGCGACAGAATGGTCTGGTGCAAACCGTCATACGGCAGCACCGTCTGGAACGCGTCGCCGGCCTTCTCCGCCTCGCCGGCGATTTTCCCCTTCAGCTCGCCGGCCCGGGCTTTCAGTTCAGCCGCCAGATCGGCACGTCCCAGCGACTCGCCCTGCTCCAAGATCGTACGCAGGTCCTCGCGGAGACGGGCCGCCACGCCCGACCGCACGCAAGCCTCCGCAAAGAAGCGGCGAGGATCCTCCGCATGCCGACCCGGCATGTCGCCGCTTAGCCAGGCATCGGGTCCGCGCCAGACCTCGATCTCATCGACGAAACAGTAGGGCCGCGCCGCCGCGACCACGCAGACATACCGCCCGCGCCCTTTCATGCGGTCCGACGCGTAACGGAACGTGGCGTACCCTTCGGCGGGCGGCGCCTTGGTTTCTGTCCCCAGTTCGCACAGGTCGCCCAGATACGTCCATGACTTCTTGTCCTCGCTCGTCAGGACATACAGGCTCTCAGGCCACGTCACCCCGGCCACGCCAGCCGCGCAGCTCCACGACACGCCGCAAACCGGCTCCACCTTACCCAGATCGATGATGCAGAGGGCCGGGGCGGCGTGCGTCCAGCCCACGGTTTCCTTCTGCGTCCAGAAATAGCCTTTCGCATAAACCCCGTCCGTCACCTGCACCGCGTCACCGGCGTCCGTACAATGGCTGTAGCGCGGCGTCGGCGACAGCGTATAAGGCTTCTTGAGCGCGATATTTTCGGGATCCCCGTGGCACACTGCGGCGATCACCAACAGCCACAGCCCCGTTTGATAACCCTTCATGCCGTTCCCCCTATGGTTCAACATATCCTCACTTCACGCGCCATTTGGTCGCCATCAGGCAGGTCTGCTCGCCCTTCGCCTCCGCCTGATAGTAGACCGTCAGGATCGAGCCGTCCGGCAATTCCACCGATGCGGGGTAGCCGAGGTCGCCATCGAAATGCCCCGCCAGCTTGATCTCGTTCGCCACATCCCATGTGCGGCCCTGATCATCGCTGAGGCAAGCGTATTCGCCGAACGGGGGCATTCTCCGGCCATATACCGTCAGGATTTTGCCGCTGCGCAGTTTGATCAAGTGCGGCGGATACCCCTGGATCGCCGTCGGGACCATGCGCGTCCATGTTTTCCCGCCGTCGCTGCTTTCCGCCTGACGCAATAGGCACTGGGCCTCGTCGCGAACTTTCTTGCCCGGCGCGGGTTTGGCATGGAACCGGAACTGCGCCACCAGCCGACCGTCGTCCGTTTCCACCAGATGCGGCTCATGGAACTGGTTTACCTCATCCGGCGCAGTCGGCTCGATCTCCGCGATCTTCTGCCAGGAGCGGCCGTTGTCGCGCGACTCCTCGACCGTCAGTTCGTGTTTCTCGTGTTTCTATACGGCTGAAGTCCCGTCGCCCAGCCAGCGACGTCCGACCAGCACAAGCCGCCCATCCTTCAACAGGATCGGCCCGTGATTGGCCGAACCGTAGGTTTTGACCGGTGCCTCCCACGTCTTGCCGCCGTCCGTGGAGCGCGTCGTGTAGTAGCCGAGCCACGCCTCCTTGACCGCTTTCGGGATCTTCTCGTCGTGCAGCCACCAGTAGAACTGCGGCGTGCCGGGCTTGAGTTTGCTCCGGTCGCGGATGCTTCCCATATACGCCACCGACGTGAACCACGCGACCACCAGATCGCCGTTGGGCAGCTCGATGATCCCCGCGTCGCGGTCGTCCAACTGCGTGTTGCAAATGGTCTGCGCCGCAGACCACGTCTCTCCTAAATCTTTGCTCCTGATCATCTGCACTTTGCCGAACGGACAGACGTGCGCGTCGCGGTCCCCCGAGAACACCGCCAACAGTTCGCCGTTCTTGCGCAGGCAGGCCGTCGGCCAGCCGATGTACCGCCCAGGCTGTTTGCAGACCACCCGCGTCCAGACAATCTCCGCGCGTTTTTGCTGGACCGGGGCCCCGTGCATTTCGAGCGGCTTGTCTTGCGCCACGCCCGACGTCAACACCCCCGCCGCCAAGATGAAAGCAGCCGTATTCGTTTTCATACGCTCTCCCTTTGCTGTGCCCCACTGTTGAACCCGATCTACAAGATACGCCTACTATACGCCAAACGCACCGACAAAACGTTCATTTCATTACAATTGTAATTTTTCGCACAAGTGGGGAAGACAAACCTTTAAACGAGACGCGACTGCGGACAGCGCACGCCTGGACTTTCCAAACGCGCGGTCACGCGACACGGCGTCAACCGCACGAAACGGCCTGTGCGCCTCGTCCGGTCCCCGGGCTCGCCTAGATATTCTCGTAGTTCTCGGAGGCGAACGTCCAGTTCATCAGACGGTCCAGGACGGCCTTCACGTAGTCCGCGCGCTTGTTCTGCCAGTCGAGATAGTAGGCGTGCTCCCACACGTCGATGGTCAGCAGCGGCGTCACCCCGGCCTGCGTCAGCGGCGTCTCGGCGTTCGGCGTCTTCACCACTTTGAGCGAGCCCTTCTCCGCCACCAGCCAAGCCCAGCCGCTACCGAACTGCTTCATGGCCGCGTCCGCCAGCGCCGCGTTGCACGCCGTCATTGACCCGAACGCCTTGTTGATCGCCGCCGTCAGCTTCGAAGACACCATCCGATCCTTACCGACCGGCATCAGCGACTGCCAGTAGAACGTGTGGTTCCAGACCTGCGCCGCATTGTTGAAAAGCGTCGCGTACTCGGACTTGTCCGCCGTCCGGCAGACGATCTCCTCCAGCGACATCCCCGCAAAAGGCGTTCCCGGCAAGAGCTTGTTGAGCGTGGTCACATAGCCCTGGTGATGTTTGCCATAGTGGAAGCTCAGCGTCTGAGCTGAGATCACGGGAGCCAATGCGTCCTGCGCGTAAGGCAGCGCCGGCAGGGAGACTGACGCGGCGGCGACAGGTGCCTGTCCACGCCGAACCGTCGTACAACCCGCCGCCGCGGCCATTGTCACCGCCATAAAAGCCCGCCTGGAAAACCCCGTATCGCCCGATATCGTTTCGCTCGTTTTCATCGTGATCCTTTCATGATTTCGCGAGGTGCCGCACACACGTCTGCCCATGCAGGAAAGTATACGTGCGGCCGCATCCCGATGCAAGCGCGCCTTGAGGATCCCGGAAAAAATGTGGCAGGACACACGCGGAGAAACGGGACCGGATGCTACCGGATGCGGCCGAAGCGCGGCGAGGTGAACGGCCAGTAGACCACGGTGGCCGGCCCCAACAGATTCCGTTCGGGCACAGGCCCCCAGTACCGGCTGTCGAAGCTGTTGAAAGAGTTGTCCCCCATCGCATAGTACTGGCTGCCCGTCAGCGTGACAGAATCGTTCTCATCGGCCAGAGACTTGCCCTGGAGAAACACCTGCCTCGTCCCGCTTGGATTGAACCCCGAATAGGCCGGTCCCTTGGGCCACACCTTTTCTTTGCGCGCGATCTGCCCGACGCGCAGCGGCTCTGTCACGGCCGTGCCGTTGACCAGCAGATTGGGTGCTTTGACTTGCAGCGTCTCGTTCGGCAGTCCCATCATGCGCTTGATGTAATGCGTCCCTTGCTGAAGCGCCGTGATCCCTGTCGTCGAAAAGACCATCACTTCGCCGCGGGTCGGATGCGCGAAGTTCCACTTCCAGCGGTTGACGAAAACGAAGTCGCCCGAAATCACCACGCCGGACCAAAGCACGTCACCCGCCTTGACGCTCGCGCCGTTGCTGACGCCGCCCTTCAGCCGCACCGGACGACGGTACTCGTCGGCTTCCACCGCATCGTTCGGCACATAGTGCGGCACGCCCGCCACAACCACCGGCATATACCCCGGCTTCCGGCTGCTGTCGCCCGGCATGAAATGCACCGTGCCAGAGGCCTTGGCGCGAACGTTCTTAAACGACTCGCCGGTCACCAGCCACTTCGCAAACTTGAACGGCTGCCGGTCCAGCAGGGTGGCGTCCGACGGGACACGCGGCTCCGAATGGATCCCGTACAGCGTCGGCTGCATCGACCCCGTCGGGATTTTGAACGGCTGATAGAAATAGGCACGGAAAGCCATGGCCACGGAAATCGCCACCACCAGCACGTCGAAGTTCTCGCGCCACCCGGCCATCGGCCTGGGCGGATTGAGCCGGTTCACGCAAGCCTCCAGTTCAGAGCCGGCCTTCTCCATGGCCTCGGCGTTGCCGTCCTTATAGGCGGCCTGCGCCTGCCGCACATGCTCATCAAGAAACGCCAGTTCGCCTGCGTTCATGATGTCTTCGCGGCTGCTCCGCAACGTCTGAGCATGGTGCAACACCGCCTTCAACTGCTTCCTGATCTTCCGCTTCGCAAAAAAATTCATCACTGAGCTCCTGTTCAATGGACGTGCGGGCTACAGCCGGATGTCCTGCAAGCCGGGTTTCAGCGGCATGCGCGTTTTCCGCCAGACAAATTCTCCCGGCACGCCGTCCGGCAACTTGACCGTGCCACGAACCGCGTCGCCCTCGAACGTCAGGTCAAGCTCGACAAAGCCCTTCGGATGCGGCGTCTTGGACGCGATCTTCTTCAAGCCCCCCGGCTGAGGCGCGACCCGCACCGATCGGAAACAGGGGGACGCGGGCGTCACGCCGGCAATGCCGGCATGCAGGTGGTAGATCGGATGCGATCCCCACGCGTGGCAATCGCTGCGGGCGTCTCCCGGCGACTCGAGCGGCGTGCACATCCCGTTCTTGACATAGTCGCGCCAGAGGTCGAACCGTTTCAGCGTCAGGTCTGTACGCCCGTACCGCGTATAGGTGTCGAACAGGTAATGCGAGAAATAGACCGTCGTGCGGGCCAGATCCGGAGCCGTAACCAAGCCCTGGAAGGACCGCGACTCCTGATCGGCCGGCAGTATCCCCGCCAGCAAAGCCAGGCACTGCGCATGTTCGCTGAACCGATCCTTCTTCACGGTGTCGGCGATCATTCCCCGCTCTGCGCTCCAGAAAGTCGCGACCACCTTCTGTGCCACGCGTTCCGCTTTCTTGCGCCAATACTGGGCCAGTTCGGCATTGCCAACCGCCTCTTCCGCCACAGCCGCGCTCTGCAGCGCGTGCACGTAGAAAAGGTTGTTGAGCGCGCTCAGGCCGTAGCCGTCCGGCGCGACGCCTCCGGGGAAAGACGGGACCCAATCCATAAAGCTCCAGCCGGGCAAGTTGTCCAGAAGGCCATCGCCGTTCTCGTAGAGCTCCAGGCCGTGCATCGTCGCGCGCAGGCCCGGCATGCGGGCCTTCAGCCACGGCACGTTATCGTGCCACATGACATAGTCGCGGAACATCAGCGGCCAGATCAGCGTGTAGGTCGCGGAGTCCTGCGTCAGATACGTCGGAAAGTTCATGCCGACCATGCCGTCCTCGCGCCGCGAGAAATCATACAGCTCGATCGCGCGGCGAATCAGGCGGTCGTCGCCCGTCAATGCGCTCACGACCTGGAGTTGCACGCGCGTGTCGCCGGGATACATCTGCTGCTCATAATAGGGGCAGTCGAAAAACATTTCGTGCGAGCACATCTGCATGCCGCGCAGACAGATCTTCTGCACCGCGTCCAGCGTCGGGTCATCGCTCGCGAACGAGCCCTCATACGCCAGCGGATAGCGCGACTCCGTGATCGCCAGATTCTTGAGCGTCACCGGCTGGTCGGCAGTCTGAACGCGCAGCAGGCACCACTTGCCGCACCGCCACCAATGCGTGGTGAACACGCGGTCCGCGCCGCCATCGAGCAGAAAGGCGTCGGTCACGCACTCCACTTTCTTGTCGGCGAACTCGCTGCGGTTCCCCTTCTTGGAGCCGCCATAGGTCGGTGATTCCGTCCAGCCCCACTTGATCACAGCGCCCGCGCCGCCGCTCACGGTCAACTGCGGATACGCGCAATAGTAGTCTTCCAAGTCCCACAGCACGGCGACCTCTTGGTGCGCGGGGACCACCCACGCCTGCTGCTTGGAAAGCAGCGCGTTAGCCGCCGCGGCCGCCGCGTGATTGGCATCCGCCGCCTTGAAGACCACGCCGTCTTTCGCCGAGTCCACCGCCGCGCGGAAGCGGCCCGGCGTACAGCCGCGTTCGATCTGGTCCGGAAGCGCAGACGGATACAGGCGCCAGCCAGGCTCGTTCAACCCGGCAGCAAGCCGCCCCACCGGTCCGCGAACCTCGGCGACCGCCACATACGCCGACTCCGCGGGCTGCTTCCAGACCGGCGAACAGCCGGTCATTTCGATCTGCATGCCCGTGCCCCACGCTCCCCCGCCCATGCCGACCAGGCGGTTGCCGTCCAGCGCAGCGACTTTCCAAGGGCCTTTGCCCGTTGTCAACCGTTTGTCGTACGCGCCCTCGGCCTTGAGGATAAAACCACCCCGCCAACTGAGCTGGGCCATCGGCGCGCTGGGTCCGATCTGGTAAACCACCGCCTCCAGAGTGTGGACCCCGGCATCCAGCGTCAGATCATACGAGCTGTAGCACCAGCGCTCGACGGTCCCGCGGTCCGGGCCGCGGGAAATGATCCGCCCGTCCAGCTGCAGGACATAGCGTTCGTCTCCGCTCACGTGGATGCGCACCGGAGTCCTCCCGTCCGCCGTGAACGTGTTTTTGAACCGCAGAAAAACCGTGTCGTCCCAGCGTGGCGAGAACCGGTAGATGACCTGCTTGCGGCCGACGAACTCGGACACGCGCTTGCCTCGCTCCAGATCGCCGTTCACCGTCGGGTGCCAAACCCAGGATGCGGAATCGATCTCCTGAACCGCCGCCATCCCCGTGTTGCCGCGCACCAACCGCTCCGGCAGAAAAACCCGCTCGACGCGCGTCTCCGCAAACGCGCAAAAGGCACACCCGACCCATGCACCCAGCAAAAACCGTGTCCCCATGTCCTTTTCCCCTCTTCGTTTCTGCGGCTACTCGTCGGTCGCCGTCCCCTTGAGAACCGAGATGAAAGCCGACTGCGGCACATTGACCTGGCCGAACTCCTTCATGCGCGCCTTGCCCGCCTTCTGCTTCTTCAGCAGCTTCTGTTTGCGCGTCACGTCGCCGCCGTACAGCTTGGCCAGGACGTCTTTGCGGAAGGCCCGGATATCCTCGCGGGCGATGATGTTGCGGCCGATCGTCGCCTGCACCGGAATCTTGAACATGTGTGGCGGAATGGTCTCGGCCAGCGCCTTACACATCTGCCGGCCGCGCGCGACCGCCTTGTCGCGGTGAACCATCGTGGAGAACGCGTCCACCAGTTCGCCGTTCAGCAGGATGTCCATTTTCACGATGTCGCTGACCTGATATCCGCACGGCTCGTAATCCATCGACGCGTACCCGTGGCTCACGCTCTTGAGCATGTCGTGGAAGTCGATCAGGATCTCGTTCAGCGGCAACAGGCAGGTCAGAATCACACGCCGGGCGTCCAGGCTTTCCGTCGCCTTGACCTCGCCGCGCCGCTCCAGCACGATCCGCATCATGTCGCCGATACATTCGCTGGGGCAGATGATCGTGGCCTTGATGATCGGCTCCTCGATCTGTTCGATGTACGTCACGTCCGGCAGATGGACGGGGTTGTCGATTTCCAAGGCCGACCCGTCGCGCAGCTGCACCTTGTAGATCACCGACGGATGCGTGTTGATGATGTCCAGATCGAACTCGCGGCGCAAACGCTCCTGAACCACCTCCATGTGCAGGAGGCCCAGGAAACCGCACCGGAAACCGAAGCCCAGCGCCACCGAACTCTCGGCATGGAAGGTGAACGCCGAATCGTTCAGATGCAACTTTTCCAATCCCGTACGCACCTTTTCGTATTCATCGGTGCTGACGGGATAGATGCCGCTGAACACCATCGGATGGACTTCCTTGAAGCCCGGCAGCAATTCCGTTGCCCCTTCCTTGGCCCACGTCACCGTATCGCCGATCTTGATGTCCGCCGGATCGCGGATCGTGCCGACCAGATAGCCGACCTGCCCCGCCACCAGCACGTCCACCGGCTTCTGGTCCGGGCTGAAAATGCCGACTTCGCGCAGCTGCGTGGACTGCCCACTGCCGATGAAAAGCACCGAGTCGCCAGCCTTGACGCTCCCGTCGACGATGCGGACATACGTGATCACGCCGCGATAGATGTCGAACACGGAGTCGAAAACCAGCGCGCGCAGCGGCGCGTCCTTCGGACCGGTTACAGGCGGCGGAATGCGCTCTACGATCGCCTCCAACACGTCCGGCACGCCGAGCCCCGTCTTGGCGCTGATGTGCAGAGGACGGTCCATCGGGATGCCGAGAACGTCCTCGATCTGATGGGTCACCTCCTCGATGTCCGCGCCTGGAAGGTCCACCTTGTTCAGCACCGGCACGATCTCGAGACTGTTATCGACGGCCAGATAGGTGTTCGCCACGGTCTGAGCCTCGACCCCCTGCGCCGCGTCCACCACCAAGATCGCGCCCTCGCAGGCACCCATGCTGCGCGAGACCTCATACGTGAAGTCCACGTGCCCCGGCGTGTCGATCAGATTGAAGAGATAGGTTTTGCCGTTCTTCGCCGTGTACATCATCGAAACCGGGTGCGACTTGATCGTGATTCCGCGCTCGCGCTCCAGATCCATCGCGTCAAGCGTCTGCTCGCGCAGGTTGCGCAGATCAATCGCTTTAGTCAGCTCAAGGATGCGGTCCGACAACGTGGTTTTACCGTGGTCGATGTGGGCAATAATGCAGAAATTCCGGATGTTATCGAGTGTTTGTTCCATATGCTCTTTCGCATCTCTCCCGCATCTGCGTCACCGCAGCGCCCATGTCGCTCTGTTTGAAAAGAAAACTGCCCGCCACATACTGGTTGGCCCCATACTCCGCACATTGAACCGCGGTTTCGAAATTGATCCCGCCATCCACCATGACGTCGAGGCCATCGAACCCGTGCTCATCCTCATAGCGTCGCAACTCGCGTATCTTCGGCAGCACCTCGCTCATGAAGGACTGGCCCCCGTACCCGGGATTGACGGTCATGAAAAGCACCTCGTCGCAGAACGGCAGATACGGGAACAGCGCCTTGGCCGAAGTCTGGGGACGGAGCACCAGGCCCGACCGGACGCCGCGCGCCCGGATCGCCTGCAACACGGCCCACACATCGCAGTCCGCCTCGACGTGGATCTGCACCGTCTGCGCGCCCGCGTCAATGAACCGTCCGGCATACAGGTCCGGCCGCGTCATCATCAGATGCACGTGGCGGTAAAGCTGCGGGCAGACCCGCTTCGAGAGCGCCACCATGTCCGGCCCGAAACTCAGATTCGGCACGAAATGCGCGTCCATGATATCCAGATGCAAAGCGTCCGATCCGGACGCGTCGACGCGGCGGATTTCCTCGGCCAAACGGCCGTAATCCGCAGCCAACAAGGATGGGAGAACCTGAACCTTCATAAGGCGTATCAGTATAAAGGAACCGTAGCCCCATTGCAAACGTCGCCCCAAAAAAAGGAATGGCCCCCGCAAGGCAAGATTTCCGGACATCCGGAGCGAACCTCGGGGCGCAGTTCAAAGGACTGCGGTCAACAGACCTCCCCGGCGCACAAACCGCTTCCCCCCCATCCGTCCTTCATGCTACAACTATGCACATGGAGAAGGCACCGATGGTCATCGAACGGTTCGGAATCTACCTCGTCATCACGAATCCCGTCACCTCGTATGAGACGTGCGCCGAGGCCGCGGTCACGGCGGATGTGCGTTACATCCAGCTGCGCATGAAAAAGGCCCCGCGCGAACAAATCGTCGCAACAGCCCGGAACCTGCGGTCTGTCACCCTCGGCACCGCCACGCGGTTCATCGTCAACGACGATCCCGCCATCGCCGCCGAGGTTGGCGCCGACGGCGTACACCTGGGACAGGACGACATGCCGTTGTCCGAGGCGCGCCGCCGCTACGCTTCGTTGCGCTTCTTCGGCCTCTCCACGCACAGCCCGGAGCAAGCGGAACGCGCCGCGGACGTCTCGCCCGACTACTGCGGCGTCGGCCCCGTCTTCGCCACGCCGACCAAAGACATCCCCGACCCGGCGCTGGGGCCGGAACAGGCCGGCGCGATCATCCGCGCAGCCCCGTTCACCACCGTAGCCATCGGCGGCATCAATGAGACGAACCTCTCCGACGTGCTGCGCGCCGGCGCCCTCAACTTCGCGGTCGTGCGCAGCGTCTGTCTCGACCCCGCGCCCCTCGACGCCATCCGACGACTGCAAGATCTCTGGCACGCTTTCCAATGAATTCCGTCCCGGACATACCGACCGAGTATCGCGTCCTGATCGCCAGCCTCCGCGGCGCGTTCGCCGACGCGCCGCCGGACGGCACGCCGGCATTCGCCGACTGGAGCGTTTTTTTTCGGCAGGCGAGGGAACACGGCGTGGACATGTACCTCTATCCCTGGCTCGCCACCCGCATGCCGACGCGCTTCTCGGCCCAGGCCGACTCCTGCGATCCGGTCTCTTCCGCATGGCGGGCCCTCTTTCTCGAAGCCCTGCCCCGCGCGTCACAGCGCCGGCGGCAGCTCTCCGGCATCCTTAAGGCTTTCGCGGAAGCCGGCCTCGACGTGATCGTGCTGAAAGGCGCCTGGCTCAGTGAAACCGTCTACGACGATCCGGCCCAGCGCACCATGAGCGATATCGACCTGCTGGTCCGCGCGGACGCCCGCGACGCGTGCCACGCCGTCCTGCTGGGTCTCGGATACGCCGCCCGCTCCGATACGCTGCACAGCCGCTTCGCATATGACCAGACATACGACCATCCGGCGCACCGCGACTTCCTCGAGCTGCATTGGCACGTGGCGTCCGACATGGACAGCGGCATGCCGGCCCCGGACATCGACGCGATCTGGCGGCACACGTCATCCGCCGTCTTTTGTGGCCATCCCGTGCGGGTCCTTTCCCCCGAAGACCAGCTCGCGCATCTGGTCCAGCACATGCTGCACCATCTTTTCGCCGCGCCCCTCCGCGTCTACGTGGACATCGTCCTCCTGGTCAGAAAATACGGCGACCGCCTCACGCCCGAGGCGCTCGGGGCTGCGGGAGCGCGGTGGCGGACGGGCCGCGCCATTCCCTTCGTTCTCCGGCTGGCCAGCGAACTGCTGGCCTTCACGCTGCCGCCCGCCCTGCGCGCTTACGCCCAGGAGCCGGATGCGGCGCGCCGCTCGCAGGCCTTGCAGGCGCTGTTCCACCTTCCGGAAGCGCATGAACGCGGCGGAGAAGCCACGCTCTTGCGTTTCAAAAAGGCCTCCCCTCTGGGACGCCTGCGGCTGGTGCTGGCCCGGATCTTCATGCCGCGCACGTTTCTGGCCCTGCGCTATCCGTGCGCACGGCGCACCTGCGGCCTCCCGCTGGCATGGTTCCGGCGGGCCTGCGACCTCCGCCGGAACAACCGCGCGAAAATAAAAGCGCTGCTCACCCCGGGTTCAGCGGAGGAACAGCGCCTCAAGGACGCGGCGTTGCGCGCGGACCTGACGGCTTGGCTGTTGCACGGATAGTTCAAGCCCCATCACAATCCGCAATGGCCGTTCACGGCAACGCCGCCCCCGCTTTCACGATGCCTTGCGCCGCGATCCGTTTCGCAAAAGCCTGGTACTCGTCGTCGCGCAGCGGGGCGTAGGGATAACGGTATGCGCCGCAGTCCAGACCGATGTACTTCATGAAAGCCTTGCGGTACGACCAGTTCTCATGCTCGATCATCAACGACACCACGCGGTTCGCCTCGTCCTGTATCGGCGCGGCCTCGTCGAAACGCCCCTGCTCCGCCAGCGCGCAGATCTTGGCGAAATGCGCGGGAATGATGTTGTAGGTGGTGCCGATGCCGCCGGAGAAAACATTGCCCAATGCCAAGCCGCACAGTAGCTGCTCGTCACATCCCGCAAAGAAAATCACCTCTTTGTCGATCAGGCGTTTCAATATCTGCGCGCTGTAGTAATCCCGGCCCGTATACTTGATCCCTTTGATGTTCTTGAGCTCAAAAAAACGCACGTCGCGCTCGGGAACCAGCGCCTGCCCGATCGAATACACCATGAACGGCAAGTCCGTGGCCTCGGCGATGCGCTTGTAGTGACGGTACGCGCCCTCAAACGACTGCCCGAAATAGACTGGCCCCACGGACGAGACCCAGTCGGCGCCGCTCTTTGCCGCATGCCGAGCCAGCGTCACCGCGTCGTCGGTCGCCAGACAGCCCACATGCACAATCACCTTTCCGCGGCCGCGATTGACCTTCACAACGGTTTCGACCACCAGCTTGCGCTCTGCCTCGCTCAGCAGGAACCCCTCGCCCGTCGACCCCGTCAGGTAGAAACCGCGAAGCCCTTGCGCGAGATGGAACTCCACCATCCGCTCGATCATCGCGACATTGATCCGATTGTCTTCCGTGAAGGGCGTGAACAGTGCCGTATACGCGCCTTTCATGCCCTGAAACTCACATCCGTTTAATTTGACACTCATGTTCATCATCCTTTCGTTGCAACCGTTACGCCTCCCGCTCCGACCAGCAGAGCCCCTTCAGATTCTTGCGGTCGTTGGGAAAAAACAGACTCGTTATCGAAGCCACCACCAGACAGGTCACCATGCCGATGGCCCCGAACAACAGCAGGTGCGGCTTCCACGGCAGATCGAGCTGGTCAAGTCCGATGCAGACCACGTAATTCGCGACCAGCCCCGCGATGGCCCCCGTGCCGTTCACGCGCCTCATGAAAATGCCCATGAAAAAGAGACAGGCCAGCCCGGCGGTCAACACGCCGAGAAAACGCTGGAACTGGTCGTACATCGAATAGACCTGCATGTTCGCCAGGACTAGGGCGAAACCGCCCCCCAGGACGCCCGACAGGATCGTCACGATCTGCCCGCAGCGCATCTTCCGTTGCTCGTTCACGTTCTTAAACAGCCGCGCGTAAAAGTCCGTTGTCACCGCCGTGGCCGACGAGTTGAGATTCGAGGACAGCGTGGACATCGTGGCCGCCGCGACCGCCGCGAGGATCAGCCCCGAAATCCCGACGGGCATGCCGGTCGCGATATAGATCGGGAAAACCGAATCGTTCTTCGGCATCGTCACGTCGAGCATTTCGGGATTCGAGTAGTAGTAGGTGAAGAGAGCCGCCCCGATCAGGAAAAAGATGCCGCAGTTGATGTAGGACAGCACGCCGTTGAACAGGATGCTCTTCGCGGCCCCCGTTTCGTCCTTCGTCGTCATGTACCGCTGCACCACGCACTGGTCACTGGTGTAGGACGAGAGGTTCGCCACAAGCCCGCCGACCAGAACCACCCAGAAAACCGGCGCTTTGAAATCGAACGTGAAGTCCAGCAGGCGGAACTTCCCGGCTTGCCGGCCGATCTCGACGAACCCCGCGAACCCGCCGTCCGTCCCGGCGATCAGCAGGACGACGATCAGAAAGGTGCCGCCGATCATGATGGCGCTCTGGATCACATCGCTCCAGATCACCGCCTCGATCCCTCCCAGCGCGCAGTAGAGAATGGTGATCGCCGTCACCGCCACAATCGCCACGTTCACGTCGATGTCGACCACCGCCGCCAGCGCGATCGCCGGCAGGTAGGTCACGATCGCGGTCCGCGTGATCATGAAGAGCGTGAACGCCCCGCTCGCAAACAGGCGGCACGCGAGATTGAAGCGGGCCTCCAGATACTCGTACGCGCTGATCAGGTTCAGCCTTCTGAAAAATGGCAAGTAGTACCGCACCACCAGCGGCGCCAGCACGACGATACCGATCGCGATCACATAGTAACGCATATCCGAGACATAGCTGATGGCCGGCACGGAGATGAAGGTGATCGAGCTGAACATCGTCGCGTAAATGCTGATGCTCACCGCCCACCACGGCAAACGTCCGCCGCCCCTGAAATAGTCGTCCGAGCTCTTGTTGCGCCGCATGAAATAGAAGCCCAGAAACGCCATGCCCACGAAGTACAGGATGATCACGGCGGCATTCACGGGATGGAACGACTTGCCCCGGAAAAACGTGCCGGCCGCACACGCCGGCGTGCGCACCCCCGGCCCGATCTCGCCGCTCGCCACGAGAACCGTCCCGTCCGCCCGCCGCACGACCGCCGCACCGCAGCGCGGCGCGAACGGCAGCTCGCCGAGCTCGAACCAGCGGTCCGTCACCGTGTGATAAGCCAACACCCGCCTGCTGAACTTGAACGCTTCAGACGGACGCCGGAAATATTCGTCCCGAAAAGCGGCCAGCGCGCTGCCGGTCAGCCCGGAGTTCTTGCGGATCTGGTCGTTCCAGACCTCGCGGTTAGAACCGCCGAAAAAGAGGATGTGCTGGTCCCCCGTCGCCAGCGCGGATGCGCCGATCATCGGCCACACCGTGTCGCCGCCCTTGACTTTCGCGGGCGAAACCGGCAACCACGTGCCGTGCGGCCCCTGCGCCAGATCGTAGTAGTAGCCGTCCTCCAGCGCCGTCTGCAGACCGTCTTCCCGTGAGGCCATGCCGCCGATGACGAACAGGGCGGTCCGCTGCCGCGAGGTGTTTTGGATGGCCGCCACAGGCTGCTCGCGTTTCACGGGCAGCGTTGGCAGCGGCCGCCACTTCAGGTCGGTGCCGGCCGCGAGATCGATCGTCCAGACGTCCGACTCGGCGGGCTTGCCGCGCCATCCGCCCGCCACGTAGACGCAGTCGCCCCGGGCTGCCGCAGCCGCCATCTTCACCGGATAAGGAAAGTCCGGCAGCGGCTCGAAAGCCACCTTCCGCGACCGCGCGTCCCACGTCATGATAAACGTTTTGGCCGTGACCGCTTCGCCGGCTGGGCCCTCCGCGCCGCCGACACAGACGACCCCTCGGGGCGTCGAAACCGAGACGCCCTCGCCCATCGGCGACGGCAATTCGCCGACCACCTCCCAGACGTCGGTCCCGGCCGGCAGCCCGTAAATGGTCGCGTGATAACGCTTCTGGCCGCCCTCCGCCAGCGGCGCGGCGGGAAAATTCGCGCCGCCCGCCAACAGCACCATGCCGTTGTGCTCGCCGCAATAGGGCCGGGCGACGCCCGGGTTGTCGCGGCCGTCCGCCAATGGCGGCAAGCGGAAAGGCTCCGACCATTTCAGGTCCACATTGGCTTTCGCGGTCAACGCGCACAGAACCGCCGCAAGCCCCGCCAACGCCCGCAGACGCGCGAAATTGATTTTCATCATGCGCTCAGTTTATCAGCGCGGCTTCCGCGACGCGTTCAAAATATTGCAATTGTTTTTTCACATACATGGGTGCGCGGCAATAAAATCAGGGGCGCGCCGTTTATGAAGGCCACAGACCTGTATCCGGTCTAAAAACGTAAGGAGGAAGGCAGTATGAAGAACCCGATCATGTTGGTGTGCGCGATGATGTTGGCGATGGGCGTTTCGGTTTTGGCCGAGGAGAAAGCCGCTGCCGCGGGCGGCGGGCAAAAACAGGTCCAGGCCGAAAACAGACAGCGCGGCCCGAGAGACGAGGCCCGGATGGAGGCCATGATGACCAAGCAGCTGGAAGCCATCAAGGCCAAAGACGAGGCTCTTTACAAGGAGCTCGTCGCGCTGAAGGAAACAGACGTCAAGGCCTTCAGGGCCAAGATGCGCGAACTGGCCGACAACAACCTGCTGGAGCGCATCAAAGCGAAGGACGAGGCCCTTTACAAGGAACTGATCGCGCTGAAAGACAGTGATCCCAAAGCCTTCAGAAAGAAGCTGCACGAAGTCGCCAAGCAATACGGGCCGGCCAACGGCGGGCGCCAGGGCAAGAAGCAGGGCAAGGCCAAAGCCGCCGCCGAGAAATAACTCCCTCGCGTTCAAACGCCTGTGGTTTACGCCCTGCCGCCCATCAGTGACGGCAGGGCGTTTTCATATGCCTGCTTAGCGGACAGAGGCCTTCCGTCTGACCTCCTCATACCGCGGAGAGAAAAAGACGGGCAGCTGGGCAGCCCCCAGGTCAAACCCGTAAGTGCGGTTCTTGAGCGACAGCACGGGCGGCGCCTGCAGCCGCTTGGCGCGGGCCAGGCCGTTGTAAAGCCGCCACATCTGCTCAAGGTCCCGGCAGAACGACGTCGCGTCCGGAAAAAGTGCGCGGACATCCCCCTCGTAGCCGGTCTCCCGGCTCACGGCGCCGTCGAGATACCACGCCAGCACGTCCTCGGGAGCGGCGGGCACGTCCCGTTCCGTCCACGCCGCGAAAAGCCGGTCATGCCACGGATAAATCAGCGGATCGCCCTTGCCTTCGTCCACATTCTGATCGGGGCTCAGTTCCGCGGAGGGGATGATGTCGATCGAGCCCTGCGGGATCACCTCGCGCCCGAACACCTCGCGGTTGTAACAGCGGGAGACCTCCCAGACCTCGGCCTTCCACAGATCGGCCAGCGCCGCGAAAAAGCCGGCGATATCGCCGTACATCGTGCCGTACCCCACCGTGCACTCGGACTTGTTGGCGTTGCAGGTGAAGACCCCGCCGAACGCGCTGCAGAGCGCGGACAGCACGCGCCCCGAACGGTCGCGCGCCTGGACGTTCTCCACGGCCAGAGGCGACAGCGCCAGCGTGAGTCCGCTGCCGCCGACGCCGGGCCGCTCGCAGACAAGGCCGTTAATCTGCCTGCGCGTGTGCCCCACGCTCTCCTCGATCGGCACCTCCGTATAGTAGCAGCCTAGGTTGGACGCGAGCTGACGGGCCAGAGAGATCGTTGTCTGCGAGTTATGGCGGCTCGGCATATTCACCAAGAGCAGGTTCTCCGGGCCGGCCACGCGGCTGTAGAGCGCCGCCGTCAGAGAAGAGTCCACCCCCCCCGACGCACCGATGACCACGCGCTTCAACCCCAGCCGGTCGAGCTGCGCGCGGCAGGCGGTCTCGAGCGCCTGAATCACCGCGCGCGGCGAGTCGGATGCCGGTTCTGCCGGCAGCGGCCGCGCCTCCGGCAGGTCGACAATGGCCTCTTCAAACCGCGGGGCGCGGGCCGCGCTGCCGTCCGGCCGGAGGAACCCCGTCCCGCCGGCCAGCGCGAACAGGGTCTTGCCGGTATCCACGACGCCCACGGCGCCGCACTGGGCGAAAGGCACGTCGGCCGCAGCCCCTCCGTCCACGTTCCCCGCCGGAACGTTGCGCGCGTACGGGAGCGTGTCGAGCCTCAGCAAAAGATCCGCCCCGCGCCGCGCCGTCACGGCGGGCAGGCCGGGATCCGCTTGTCCAAGCCAGGCGCCGACCGCCAGCTCCCGGAAAACGAAAGGCGCGTAAAGCGACTCGGGCGCGACTCTCTCCAGCCCCGCCACCGCACCCGCGCAGAGGAAGCCGCAAACGCCGTCGAAACGGTTGGACACGGACAGCTGTTTGGGAATAAAGGGCACGGGCGACCCCGTCGGGACGACACGCCGGCCGTCCTCCGCGGCCACCGCCGCCCCCACGGTGCGCCCGCGATACCGCACCGCCACCCCCAGAATCACGGCGATGCCGCGCGTGGCCGCCACGATCCGGTCAAGACACGCCTCGCACGTGCTCTGCAATGACGCGTTCTCCCATTCCGGGGCGGTCAGCACGCCGGTCAGGGCGAGCTCCGGAAAAACCGCCAGCCGCACGCCCTCCGCGCGGGCCTTCGCGACAGCCTCGAGAATGGCGGCCGTATTGCCGACCGGATCGCCTTGGCGGATGCGCATCTGATGAAGTCGGACAAAATGTCCTTCAAAACAGTTCATTTTGTTATGATAGCATATTTGACCCGCTGGCATCCACACCCCCCCCTCCCGTTTCAAATTTCTTACTATTCCCCCTTTTTGCGCATTGACAATCCGACGCCGATCAGGTAAATTTTGCGCCACTTTTGTTCCACTGAGGAACATGCGACGCAGACAATTTATTCCGGCGTAGCGCAGTGGTAGCGCAGTTGGCTGTTAACCAATTGGTCGCAGGTTCGAATCCTGCCGCCGGAGCCACTTTAAGCCCTGTTTTTATTGATTAAACCCCAATAAAAGCGGGGTTTTTCATTTCTACCGCGTCAACGCCCCTTTTTCGTGAAACATCCTGAAAAGGCTTGAAAACAAGGGGGCAATTACACACACAAACACACACACAAAACAGGGGTGAAAACGCGCCGATACGCTTGCCCGCTTGGGTTTTCCGCCTTATTAGGGGTTTTCGCGCCACACATGCGCCCGCCTGTGTGTGTGTTCCGATTTACACACACAAATTAACAGCCATGAAAGCGGAAATATTCACGCCCGCTTGGTTATAATGGCATTTTTGACGGTCAAAATCCGCCTGTGTGTGTGTTTTCCGGCAACACAAACGCCCGCTTTCGGCCTGCCGATCTCCATGCCGGAAGCCTTGCCGGTCGGTCGCCCTTGCCCCACAATCCTTACGCTTGTAGGGGGGGGGGGCACGCGCCCGCACCCTCGGGGGTTACTTCCATACCCCCTTAACCTTGAAACGCGC
>CAZOIS010000031.1:0-37536 GCA_964579865.1 uncultured Lentisphaeraceae bacterium
AGCCAGGGCTGGGCGCACAGCTCGGGACGCTTGCCCGCGTCGATCCAGTTCTCTTTGGTCAGCTTCACCTTGCGCAGCAGCTCCACGGCGTCCACGTCGCGCTTGGTCAGGGCGTCGGGGCTGGCCTCCACGCAGAAGGTCAGCACCACGTCGGTGCCGTTGGGGTTCCAGACCGACTTCTCGACGGCCTTCGGGTTCTGCGCGCCGAAAAAGTCGACGAGCAGCTCGTCCTCGTTGGCCTGCGCGCGGCGGAAATAGCGTTTGGCGTGGTGGGGGTGGATGCCCGACGAGGTGCCCAGGATGCTGCTGGTGGTGCCCGCCGGCTTGACGCAGGTGGTGCGCGCGGCAAGGTTCACGCCGATGCGCTTGGCCACCTCGGCGTTGACCTCGAGGATATATTTGGCCATCTCGCACTGAAGCACGGGGTCGAAAGAGACCGCCGGGTGCTCCATCATGCCGGTCATCGAGATGCCGAGCAGCGCCTCGCGCTTCGCGATGCGCGTGCTGGTTTCGCCGAGGTAATCGAAGTCGGTGTAGTCGGCCTGCAGGGTGCCGAGGATGGCGGCCGCTTTGCAGGCGTCGCGGAACTTCTCCGCGCTGTCGACGATGCCCATGTTGATCTCGCAGAGGTTGCAGAAAGCGAAGCCCGTCACGCCGTCGATCTGCGGGTAGAGGCCGATTTCGCCGCAGGGGTTGAAGGTCATGTCCAGGTGGTCGGTCCAGACGAAGCCCGGTTCGCCGAACTCCTTCACGGACCTCATGAGCTTGTTGAACTGTTCGCGGGTCGTCTGGTTGCGCAGCAGGACGGCGGAGTTGTTCGAGCGCGCGCGCTGCGGGTTTTCGGTGAACCAGTTGCCGGTCTTGGCCGTGGCCATGAGCTCGTCGTCCGGCGAGAAGAGGCAGATCGTGGCGCTGCGGCGCACGCCGCCGGAGAGCACGGCGTCCGAGGCGTGCATCAGGATGTCGTAGGCGTCGACCGAGCGCAGGCGCGCAAGGCCTTCGGCGAGGCGCTTGTCCAGCAGCCCCCGGATCATCTCCAGGCTGCGGCGCAGCGGCTCGGGGCCGGGTGCGCGGCCCATGCCGGACGAGATGGGGCGGCCTTTGGGGCGGATCAGGGTGTAATCGAACTGGATCGTCGCACCGGCGTATTCGGGGAAGGGCTGCCCCGTGACGAAGTAACTGGAGAGCAGCGCGCCCAGCGCGTCCGCCCAGCCCTCGATGGTGTCGGGGATCACGAAGGTCTTGTTCGTGCCCGCGGGCTTGGCGATGCCCGGCAGCTTGGCGATGTGGTGGGTCTGCACCGAGAAGCCGACGCCGCACCCGCAGAGCAGCAGCCAGAGCGCCTCCTGAAAGAAGCGCGGGCGATCGCAGTACGAGGTGGTGCAGTTGTAGATGCGGGCATGCTTGCGCAGGATCGGATCGCCGCCGAACTGCATGGCGCGCTGGCTGCCCAGCACCATGCGCTTTTTCATGGCCTGCTCGCAGAGGGTCAGCAGATCTTCCACCTCGATGCCCTTTGAGGCGAAGTGCCGCCGGTGCATGTCGATGACCCGCTCGACCGCCTCCCCGAAGGTTTCCCGGCGCATTTTCTCGGGGATGTAGCGGCTGTATTTGGAGGTGAAAACGTAATTTTTCAGCGATTCGATGCTCATGGCGGGTCCTCTGATGTGAAAAAGGGGAAAAGATGGTTGCGGAGTCGGTCTAGCGATCCGGATCGTCCATCAAACAGTGTCTATATATAGTGGTTGTCTTGGATGAAGTCCACCACATTTTGTGCTTTTTCGTAAGTTGTTGCCGTTCAAGGAAATCGGTTAAACCATTTTGGGCTTCCGTCCTTTCGGGCGGGCGGGTATGATGGTCGCATGGTGAGAAAGGGAACGTTTTGCGGGGTGCGGGGACGGCTGGCGCCGAGCCCGACGGGCGCGCTGCATCTGGGGAACGCCCGGACGTTCCTGATCGCATGGCTGAGCGTGCGTAGCCGGGGCGGCACGGTGGTGATGCGCATGGAGGATCTCGACCATCCCAAGAACAAGCCGGGGGCGGCGGCCGCCGCCTTGGAGGATTTGCGCTGGCTGGGATTCGACTGGGACGAGGGCCCCGACGTGGGCGGGCCGTACGCGCCCTATACGCAGACGGCACGGACGGCGTTCTACGCCTGCGCGCTGGAGAGGCTCAAGGCTCAGGGGCTGGTCTATCCCTGCGTCTGTTCGCGCCGCGACGTCGAGGCCGGCCAATCCGCGCCGCACACCGAGGACGGGCTCTACTATCCCGGCACGTGCCGCGGCCGCTTCGCGGACTACGAGGCGGCCCGCCGGACCTTGCCGGAGGGGCGTCTGCCCGCGTGGCGCTTCCGGGTGCCTGCGGGCGAGCGGGTGGTTTTCGAGGACGGTTTTCACGGGCGCTACGAGCAGGACGTCTCGGCGCTGAGCGGCGACTTCGTGCTGGCGCGCGAGCCTTCGGGCGCGGGCTATATGCTGGCGGTGGTGGCGGACGATGCGGCCATGGGCATCACCGAGGTGGTGCGCGGCGACGACCTGCTCCCGGCGACGCCGCGCCAGCTGCTGCTGTATCGCGCGCTCGGGCTGCCGCCGCCCGCCTTCGTGCATGTGCCGCTGGTGGTGAGCGAAGAGGGCCGCCGTCTGGCGAAGCGCCACGGCGACACGCGCATCGGCGCTTTCCGCCAGGCGGGGCTGCCGGCCGGAAAGATCATCGGCCTGTTGGCGTGGTGGTGCGGCTGGGCCGAGTGGGGCGAGGACCTGACGCTGTGCGACCTGTTGCCGCGCTTCGACCTGCGCACCCTGCCGCATGCGCCGGTCGTGCTCACGCGGCGCGTGAGGGAGGCGCTGGGAATGAGGGCTTGAGACGGGCGGTCGGTTGGAACAAGAGGAGGGAACAATGCACGATTATCAGGCGAGCGGGGCTCGGTACGGGCAGATGCGCTATCGCGCCTGCGGACGGAGCGGGTTGAAGCTGTCGGCGATCGGGCTGGGGCTGTGGCACGGCTTCGGTGCGGAGGAGACGCATGAAAACTGCTTCCGACGGGTTGCGACCGCGTTCGATCTCGGGATCACGCACTTCGATCTGGCCGACAACTACGGGCCACCTCCGGGGGGCGCCGAGAGCATGTTCGGCTCCGTGCTCGTGCGCGAGTTCAAGGCCTACCGCGACGAGCTGGTGGTGGCGACCAAGGCGGGCCACGCGATGTGGCCCGGGCCGTATGGCGACTGGGGCGGCCGCAAGCACCTGATCGCGGGGCTGGACCAGAGCCTGCAGCGGCTGCGCCTCGAATATGTGGATATTTTTTATCACCACCGGCCCGATCCCGACACGCCGCTGGAGGAGACGCTCGGCGCGCTGTGCGATGTCGTGCGCCAAGGCAAGGCGCTCTATGTCGGGCTGTCCAAATATCCCGCAAAGCTGCTGCGGCGCGCGGTCGAGATCCTCACGGAGCTGCGCGTGCCGTGCATCGCTCATCAGGTGCGCTACAATCTGCTGGACCGTGCGGAGGTGGAGACCGAGCAGCTGCCGGCCGCCCACGAGGCCGGGCTCGGCACGGTCGTGTTCTCGCCGCTGGCGCAAGGCGTGCTGACCAACAAGTACGCGCAGGGCGTGCCGGAGGGCTCGCGCGCGGCCAAGGGCAGCCCTTTCATCGAACGTTACCTGCACGACGAATGCGTGGCGTACGCGAAGCGGGTGCGGGATGTCGCCCTGGCGCGCGGCCAGACCCCGGCCCAGACCGCGCTCGCGTGGGCGCTGCGGGATCCGCGCGTGGCGTCGGCGGTGATCGGCGCCACCCGCCCGGAACAGATCGTCGAGAACGTGGCCGCACTCGAGAACGTGCGGTTCGACGAGGCGGAGCTGAAGGCGCTGAGCTGAACGGGAAAGCGCACGGCTCCGATTCCCTGACCGGCCGCTTAACCTGAACAGGGCCGGTGACGGTCTTCCTTGACTTTTTGTTGAAGACAACGTCTGTCCGTGTGCGGTAAAATAACCGGCAATGAAAGAAAATAATAAAGAAAAAATCGCGATTCAGTATTTGTTTGAATCTGAGCCCGAGCATGCGTGGACGGCCAAAGACATCAGCCGCACGCTGGGCTTCCGGGGAAAGCAAATTAAGCGCCTGCATGAGCTGCTCCAGGGAATGGTCCGAGACGGCGAAATTGTGCAGATCCGCAAGGGTGACGCCTACACGCTCGGCAAGCAGGCCGACCTCGTGACCGGGCCGCTGCGCATGGTGCGCAACGGCGCGGGCAACGTGACGGAGAAAGAGACCGGCAAGACCATCTGGGTCGAGTCCGAGGATTTGGGGACGGCGCTGCCCTATGACATCGTAACGCTCCGGCTTTACCGCAGCGGCGGGGAGTCCAAGGGAAAAGTCATCAAGATCGTCGAGCGTTCGCCGCGGGACATCGTGGGCACGCTTATGAGCACGGGCAAGTTCCTGTACGTGGTGCCGCTGAATCCGGTCTACCGCAAGGATTTTTATGTGCCGGCGGCCAATAACGCCAAGCCCGGCGACCGCGTGGTGGTGCGCTTTACGGGCTGGGAAAACCGCTATGTGGCGCCCGAAGGCGAGATCGTGGACGTGATCGGCCCGGCCGACCAGCCGTCGCTCGACACGCTGGTCGTGATGAAGCAGTTCGACCTGCCGGAGGCGTTCCCCGCGGAGGTGATCGACGAGGCGGAAAAGGTCGCGCAACGCCTGACGCGGCCCGGCAACCGCGAGGACATCCGCAACAAGTACATCATCACGGTGGATCCGGCCACGGCGCGGGACTTCGACGACGCGATTTCGCTGGAGACCGACGCGCAGGGCAACCGCGTGCTGGGCGTGCACATCGCGGACGTGAGCCACTTCGTGCGGCCCAATTCGGCGCTGGACGAGGAGGCCCGGCAGCGCGGCACGAGCGTTTACCTGGTGGACAAGGTCGTCCCGATGCTGCCCGAGCAGCTTTCCAACGGCGTGTGCAGCCTGCGTCCGGACGAGGACCGCTTGACCTTCTCGGCCTTCATGACCTTCGATGCCTCTGGCCGCATGATCGCGCGGCGCTTCGCCAAGACGCGCATCCGCTCCAAGCTGCGGCTGAACTATGAGCAGGCGATGGCGATCATCATGGACAAGGTGCCGGAAGGCCTTGCGGTGGTGCCGTCGGAGGCGCGCAAGATACTCAAAGAAACGCTGAATTTGTCGATGCAGATGCGCAGCCGGCGTTTTTCGATGGCCGCGCTGGACTTGGAAGTCCCCGAGGTCGAGGTGGTGCTGGACGAACACGCCCGCATGACCGGCATGCTGGTGCGTGCGTATGACGAGTCGCATCAGCTGATCGAGGAGTGCATGGTGGCGGCCAACGAGGCGGTCGCGACTGAGCTGTGGACGCGCGGCATCAAAATATTGGCGCGCTTGCATGAGCCGCCGGACGAGGAGAAACTGGAAGAGCTGCAGGCCAATCTGGCGATGCTCGGTTTCCATCCCGGCAATCTGTCGGATCCCAAGAACCTGGCGAAGTTCCTGAAGGAAACGCAGGATCATCCCTTGCGGTATCACGCGCACACGATGGTGCTGCGCAGCATGAAGCGCGCGCTCTACTCCGCGGAGAAGATCGGCCATTTCGGCCTCGCGAAAGACTTTTACGCGCACTTCACCTCGCCGATCCGCCGTTATCCGGACTTGGTCCTCCACCGCCAGCTCGCCGATTATCTCGACGGCAAGGGCGGGAAGATGCCCCAGAACTATCTGGTCCAGACGGCGTTCCTGGCCACCGAGCGCGAGCAGGTGGCGGACGACGCCTCGCGGCAGCTGATCGAGATCAAGAAATTCCGCTTCCTGCAGCAGCAGCTCGATGAGAAAAAGCCGATCGAGTACCGCGCGGTGGTCGCCAAATGCACCAACTACGGGGTGTTCATCGACATTCCCGATTTGGCGATGGGCGGCATGATCCACATTTCCAATCTCTCCAAGCAGTTCGTGCGCTTTAACCCCGCGAACGAATCGCTGAGCGCGGGCGCGACGGTCTACCGCGTCGGCACCGTGGTGAAGGTGCAGGTGGCCACCGTCGATTTCAACCAGCGGCGCGCGGACTTTGTGCTGGTCGGGGAGGAGGTGTCGCGGACGGATGACCGAGGCCAGAGGTCGGACGCCAGAAGGCCGCGGACCGAGGGCCGCGGGCCGCGGCAAGAAGGCCGCAGCCGGAAACCGGCGGCGGGCGGTTTTTCTCGGCCGAAGGGCCGTGGGCCGCGACCCGGCGACACGGGGCCCCGCCCTGACGGCCGTAGCCCCAGGGCCGATGCCGGCAGGGCTGGTTCTGCGAACAACAGCGGCCAACAACAGCACCGTGGCGGCAAACCGCGGCCCGGCTCGGGCGGCGGACGGAGGTCTGGAAACGACTCGCGCCGGCATCCGGGCGGACACCGTCCACGGTGAACCACCCTGTGTGACGCCGGCGAGCGTGTCGGTCGCAAGGCCCCAGGCGTGAGCTTGGTGCCCCTTTTTTCAAGGGCAAGTTTAGGGTTGCGCCGCGGTCGGCGGGACTGGGTCCGCGGCGACAAGGAGATCTGATAGAATGACGCGGTGGAGCAGAAATGTCTGGGCGATGTTCGGGCTGGCCGCTTGGAGTTGGGCCTCGGGCGCGGCTGCGGCGAATTGGCCGTGCTGGCGGGGGCCGGAGCGGAACGGGATCTCGCGCGAGACGGGATGGACGCACGCGTGGGGTTCGGCCGGCCCCGCCGTCTTGTGGCGGGCCTCGGTCGGAAAGGGCTTCTCCTCGTTCGCCGCGGCGGACGGGCGTGTCTACACCTTGGGCAACGCGGACGACGCGGACTCGGTTTTCTGTTTCGAGTCGGAGACCGGCAAGCTCCGCTGGCGGCACACCTACCCGTGCGAGCCTCAACCGCTTTCCTATGAAGGCGGTCCGTCGGCGACGCCCGCGGTGTCGGGCGGCCGCGTCTATACCTTCAGCAAAGGGGGCGACCTGTTCTGTCTCGACGCGCGGGACGGACGCGTGATCTGGTCAAAGAAATATGCCCCGTGGCCGTTGCGGGAGGGGGATTGGAAGAACACGTGGCGCTACGCGGGTTCGCCGCTGGTGGCGGCGGACCGGCTGTACATGTGCCTGGGGGAGTCCGGCGCGGCGCTGGACGCGCGGGACGGCAAGGTGCTGTGGGAGAGCCCCGCAGGCCACCCCGGCTATTCGTCGCCCGTGCCGTACCGCGCCGGCAACGAAGCCGCGCTCGCGTTCTTCTCCGGGCGCGCCGTGATCGGCATGGTTGCGGACTCCGGCAAACGGCTCTGGAGGATCCCTTGGCAGACCGCGTGGGACATGAACGCGGCCGATCCGATCATTCATGAGAACCGGCTTTTCGTGTCGTCCGGGAACGGCGTCGGCGGTGCGCTGTACGACCTGTCAACCGCGCCGCCGCGCGAGCTGTGGCGCAACAAGCACCTGCGGCTGCCGATGAACAGCGCGGTGCTGTGGCAGGGCTGCCTGTACGGCTTCAACGACGAGAGTTTGGTCTGCGTGGAGTGGGCGACGGGCGAGAAGAAGTGGTCTGAATCGTCGGTGCGGCGCGGGTCGCTGACGGCGGCGGACGGCCGGCTTGTGCTGCTGAGCGAAAACGGGACGCTCGTGGTGGCGGAAGCCACGCCGCAGGCTTACCGCCCGCTGGCGCAGGCGCAGATCCTCGAGGGCCGGTGCTGGTCCGTGCCGGTGCTGTCCGGCGGGCTGCTCTTCGCGCGCAACGCGCAGGGCGACGTGGTCTGCCTTTCCCTGCGGTCGGGGCCGAAATGAGGGTGGCCTGCCGGCGCGGCGCGATAAAAACGAGTTGTGTGGCGGCGCGGCGGCGGTTAAACTGGCACGTATGAAATCTAAACACTCTTTTTTACTGGGGCTTCTCGCGGGGGCGGTTTTGGTCGCCGGTTGCGGCAAGCAGGGCGCGCCGCAGGACGGGGCTAAGAAGCAGACGTTCAAATTGACGTACAGCGTCTTTTTCCCGCCGACCCACGTGCAGGCCAAGCTGGCCACGGAATGGGCCGACGAAGTCAAAAAGCGCACGGGCGGCCAGGTGCAGATCACGGTGTTCGCGGGGGGCGCGCTGACCAAGGCCGACCAGTGCTATCAGGGCGTGGTGGACGGCGTGTCCGATATCGGCATGAGCGCGTTCGCCTACACGCGCGGACGCTTCCCGCTGCTGGAAGGTCTGGACCTGCCGGTCGGGTACCCCGACGGCATCAGCGCGACGCGCATCGTCAACGCCTTGGCCGCCAAGTACAAACCCGCGGAGACGCAGGACACGAAGCTGCTTTACGTGCATGCGCACGGGCCGGGCATCCTGGCCACGAAGAAGCCGGTCGCGAAACTGGAGCAGCTGAAGGGCCTCAAGATCCGGGCGACGGGTTTCTGCGCAAAGGTTGTGGAGAATCTCGGCGGCTCGCCGGTGAGCATGCCGCAGGGCGAGACCTACGAGGCGCTCCAGAAGGGGGTGGTCGACGCGACGTTCTGCCCCGTCGAGACGCTCAAGGGCTGGAAACAGGGCGAGGTGATCGGCTGCATCACGGATTCCAAGTGCATCGGCTACACGACGGCCTTCTTTGTGGCGATGAACAAGGCGAAGTGGGCGAGCCTGCCCGGCGACGTTCAGAAGGCCATCGAAGACGTGTCGGCCGAGTGGGTCGCCAAGCACGGCCAGTCGTGGAATGAGGCCGACCGCGAAGGCCTCGCGTATATCGACGGGCTGGGCCGCGACATCGTGACGCTGACGCCGGCCGAGCAGGCGATGTGGATCGAGAAGGTCGCTCCGCTGCTGCAAGACTATGCGGCGCGCGCCGCGCAGAAGGGTCTGCCGGGCGAGGCGTTTCTGAACGAGCTGAAGGCGTCCGTCGCGGAAGCCCGCGCGGCCCAGGAGAAATAGGCGAGATGCAGAAGCCGGTGAGAAAGCCGCTCGGGCCATTTTGGCGCGCGGTCGTCTGGTTGGGGCGGGGCATGACCTTCATCTCATGCCTCGGGCTGGTCGCGATGATGACGGTCATCTGCGTGGACGTGTTCCTGCGGGTCGTCGGGCATCCGGTCAAGGGCGCGTACGACATCGTGCGCGTGGCGGGCGCGGTGACGATCGCCTGTTCGCTGCCGATCACGACCGCGATGAAGGGGCACGTGGCGATCGAATACTTTTTCCAGAAGCTGAACCGGCAGTGGCGCGTCATTGTGGACTCGGCGATGCGCCTGCTGGCGATCGGCGCGTTTCTGCTGGCGGCGTACGAGTGCGTGGGGTACGGGGTCCGGTTCTTGCGGAACAGCCAGGTGACCGACACGATCGAAATGCCGATTTTCTGGGTGCCGTGGCTGATGGCCGTGTCGTTCGGGGTGACGGCGCTGGTGGTGGTGTTTCATCTGATGTATCCCGGACGGGAGATGGTGCGGTCATGACGCCTTTGGTTGTCGGCATTCTGGGTGTAGTCGCAATGCTGGCCCTGCTGGTCTGCAGCCTGCCGGTCGCGATCGTGATGGGGCTGGTCGGCGTGGTCGGTTATGCGGCCGTCATCTCCGGCAAGGCGGCGCTGGCGATGCTGTCGGCCGACCTGTACGACGTGTTCTCGAACTACAACCTGACGGTTATTCCGCTCTTCGTGTTCATGGGGCAGGTGGCGTTCCACACGGGCATCAGCCGCCGGCTGTTCGCGGCCGCGAACAGCTGGCTCGCCGGCCTGAGGGGCGGGCTGGCGATGGCGACGGTCGGGGCCTGCGCGGCGTTCGGCGCGATCTGCGGCTCGGGGCCCGCCACCGCGGCGACGATGGCGGCGGTGGCGCTGCCGGAGATGAAGCGGTACAAGTACGACGACGCCCTGGCCAGCGGCACGGTCGCGGCGGGGGGCGGGCTCGGCATGCTGATCCCGCCGAGCGTGGTGTTCATCGTGTACGGCATTCTGACGGAGCAGTCGATCGGCAAGCTTTTCATTTCGGGCGTGATCCCCGGCATCGTGGTGGCGCTGCTCTTCTGCGGCGTGATCAGCATCCAGTGCTACCTGAACCCCAGACTGGCGCCGCCGGCCGTGCGCGTGGCGTGGCGCGAGCGCTTCAAGACGTTGGCGGGCGTGGTCGAGACGCTGGTGCTGTTCGTGTTCGTGATGGGCGGGATGTTCGCGGGCTGGTTCACGGCGACCGAGGGCGCGGCCATGGGCGCGGTCGGCAGCGTGGCGATCGCGGTGGCGGGCGGCAACTGTTCGTTCAAGATGCTGTGGCAGGCCGCGCAGGAGACCATCCGCACGTCGTGCATGGTCATGGTGATCGTGGCGGGCGCGACGATGTTCGGGCATTTCCTCGCCGTGACGGGTCTGCCCACGCAGTTCGCGGGCTGGCTGGCGGGCCTGCCGGTGCCGCCGTGGGTGATCATCGTCATGGTGATCGTCTTTTATCTGTTCGCCGGCTGCTTCATCGATTCGCTGGCGCTGATCCTTCTGACGATTCCGATCTTCTATCCGGTCATCGTCGGCCTCGGCTATGACCCGATCTGGTTCGGCGTCATGATCGTGCTGGTGACGCAGATGGGCGTGATCACGCCGCCGGTGGGGGTGAACGTCTACGTGGTGAGCGGGATCGACCGGAGCATCCCTTTGCAGACGGTGTTCCGCGGGTCGATGCCGTTTCTGCTCGCGCTGTTCGCGGCGTGCGGGTTGCTGATGGTTTTCCCCCAATTGGCGACGTGGCTGCCGCGGATCGTGCAATAGACCTAAAGGAGGACCACCATGAAAGAGTCAGAGCTGCGGCAAGGGCACTACCGTAAGATTCTGTTTTGCACGGATTTCTCCGAGAACGCGAAGTTCGCGTTCGATTTCGCGGTGGACGCGGCCATCCGCAATGTCGGATGCACGCTCTGTCTTCTGCACGTCATCCCCGAGCCGGACGCCCAGTTCTGGAAGGGCTACATCTACGAGGTCGGCGACATGGACGCCAAGGCGCGCGCCGACATCGACCGCGCGATCGACGCCGACTACCGTCCCCGCGTGCCTCAGGGGATCCGCTTTGAGGTGGAGATGCGCATCGGCGACGCGGCGCGGATGATTCTCGACTTCGCGGAGCAGCAGGGCGTCGATCTGATCATCCTGGGACGGCAGGGACGCGGCGCGATCACCCAGTGGCTGCTCGGCAACGTGACCGGGAAAGTGGCCCGCAAAGCCACCTGCCCGGTGCTGGTCGTGCCGATGGCGTTCAAGGATAAGCAGCCGGCTCTGGCGGCTGAAAGTCCTGTGTGACCGCGGAGAGGTCCGGCGTGCCGACGAAGTCGGCGTCCGAGGCGTACCGGTAGGCCACCGTCAGGTTGTCGTCCATTTGGGCGAGATCGGGCAGGCTTTCGTTCGTGTCGTCGAGTTTGATCCGGCGGGGCAGGTAGCGCACCACATGCGCCTTGGCGGCGCGGCCGAGCGCGTCGCTCGCGACGATCCGGTGACCGAACGCGGTGAAGCGCTCCTCGTCCAGTCCCCGGATGCGCCGCCATCCCGTCAGACGGCCCCGCGCGTCGTACTGATACACGTCCTTCCAGTTGCGCGTGAGGCTCATGAGCGGGTCGTTGTAGGGGCTTTGCCGACGCGTATAGTCGACGGCGAGCAGCCTTCCGTCTTCGGCGTAGGAGCGCTGTTCGTTGCCCAGGAAATAAAAGCTGACGACCGCCGGCAGGGAGAAGGCCGTGGCGGTTTCGGCGATGACGCCGATGTCTACGCGCGAGGTCAGGATGCGCTGCTTGCCGCCGGCAGGGGTTTCGAACGGCGTCGTGTGGTAAGCGACGGTGAGCGACATCAGCGCCGGATTGGTGGGACAGGGCGTAAAGGCGATTTTCGCGGGGTCCCCCTGGAGCACCACCCAGTGGAGCCGCGCGTCCGCACGCCTGCAGCGCGCTTGCAGGTCGAGCGTGCGCGTCCGCGCTGTGCCGCGGAAGACGCGCGCGATCGCGAGGGGCGTGTCGACGAGCTGTTCGCTGCGGACGATGTCAAAAAAGTCGCGGTCGGGAACCATCTGGGTCTCCCGGCACACGTTGAGCAGAACCAGCGGCGGCAGGTCGTTGGTGGTCAGCGCGTGGGCCATCTGGACGAGCCGGGCGGTGTCAAGGTCGCACGCCTGGAAGACGGGCGGATGCGCGATGCCGGAGAGGTAGTCGCGCGGAGTTTTGACACGGCGCTGCGAGGCTCTGAAAAGCATGTTCAGGGCGGGCATCAGCAGCCCGGTGCGCGTGAGCTCGGCTCGCGTCTCCGGCCGCAGGGCGGCGAGCGCGGCGGCGGCGGCTTCCACAAAGGGGCGCTCGGCGTTGCTCTGCCCGGCCACGGCGATGAAGTAGGGCAGGTTTGCCGGGAAAAGGTCGCCGGTGCGCGGGGCATAGTCGTCATATACCGGATAGAAGAAAAGCTGGTTCCCCAGCAGGAAGAGCGATTGGAGCGCGGCTTGGCGCGGGTCGCCGCACACCGCGCGCGGCTGGCTGCGCCAGTAGGGCGAGTTGAGATAGCCCATCGAGGAGTGACCGATGACCGGTGCGAGCAGGCCGCTGTTTCCGAGGGCGAAAAGGGTGTTGGGCAGCCCGATGTTGAGCTTGCGCTCGACCATCTCCTGCGGGTATCCGAGCCTCGCCATGCCGGGGTGGCCGGCGACGTCGAGCGGCCGGGTGTCGTTGTCGCGGTTCACATAAAGCACGCCGGCCGAACCGGCGGCGGTGCCGTCGCGGAGCCAGCCGTTGATCGCGTCGGCTTCCGGGCCACGGTAGCCGGCCGCGGCAGGCGCTTGGGGCAGGTCGATGAAAGAGTGAAAAAGCCCCGTCTGGAAACTCCAGAGCGTGTTGGAGGCGCTCTGCATGACGGTGTGCGTGACGTCGGGCGCGAGCGCGACGAGCCGGTTGGTCGCGGTCCCGGGCGGCCCGCGGAGCTCCGTCATGCGGGCGATGCGCGCATTAAAGCCTTCGGCGCCGCGCAGGGAGGCGAGGTCGGGGTCTTGAGAAAGATGCTCGGAGTCGAGGAAACCGGCGGCGATCGCCCGGTCCAGCGCCTCCAGGGCCGCCCGCGTTTTCCCCTGCAGGGCCAGGGCGCAGGCGAGGTTATAGGTCCAGAGTTCGTCGGACGAGCCCAGTTCCACGCCTTCCCGGCAGGCCGTCTCCATCGCGGCGAAATCCTTCCGCGCGTGAGCGGCGTCCATCAGCGCCAGCAGCTGGAGGTGGCGGAGGTGAAGTCCGGGCATGTCGAAAACGCTGGCTGCGGAGCGGCCGGGAAGGACGGCGAGAAAGAAAAACAGGCCTGCCGCCAGAAACAGCGGCAAGATGAGGCGGGTGCGTTTCATGGGGCTGCCGTGAGGGTTGCGGTGACCGCATCGGCGGACACGCCGCAGAGTTTGACGCGCTTGAGGCGCGAGGTGTCGCCAGTGAGGATTTCCACGGCGCGTTTCGGAATGCCGAACGTTTTCGCGAAAAACGCCGTCAGCTCCGCGTTGGCCTTGCCGTCGACGGGCGGCGCCTGAAGGCGCACCCGCAGCCACTCGGGGTCCGCGCCGGCGATCTGCGACTTGTTGGCGCGCGGGGTGGCTTTCACCGTGAGGATGCAGCCGTCATGAGTGGAGAGGAGCCAAGACATAGGATTGTGTTGGGGGAGCGGTTTCAGTTGAAGAAAGGCGAATGGATGAGCTCGTAGAGCCCGCGGCAGATGCTGTTGTACATGAGGTCGACGACAAAAAAGAAGATGAGCGGCGTGAAGTCGAACCCCATGCCGGCCGAACCGCGCCGCGCGAAGCGCCCGAGCAGGAGCTCCACGCCCTCGCTGCAGATGAGGGCGATGCCATGCGACTGCAGGACCGCCGCGCCGAGGTTCGCGATGATCAGGATGAAGAGCCCGCGGGTCATGAACATCAGGCCGTCCGCCAGCGAGAGCGCGGCCAGCCAGCCCGTTTTCAGGCACTGGGCATAGAGCGGGCCCTCCAGGAACGGCGAGGCCAAGACCGGCTTGGCCGCTTCCAGGGGTTGGCCGAGGACGCTGAGCGTGCCGGTGCGGGAAAGGGCGAGGGCCATGGCGGCATGCAGCGCGACCAGCACGACCGGCTGCGCGAGCAGCGGCAACCGCGAGAAGGGGCGCGTGAAAAAGGTCAGCGCTTCCGACGCGCGGGAGACGCGGAACGGCGGGGTGATCAGCCGCACCAGCAGGGAAAGCGTCCAGAGCCTGAGAAGGAAAAGGGCAACATGCAGGACGCTGAAGATCAGCAGGGGCGTGATCCGCTCCCCGACGGCGTCCGGCGAGAACTGGAAAGTGGAGCCGATGCGGATGGCCCAGGAGACGTTGAGGCGGTAGAAAAGGATGGTCTTGAAAAGCGTGATGAAAAGGATCACCACGAGCGCGGCGGCCTGTTCCGGCAGAAACAGGACCGGGCGCAGGAACGCGAGGACCGAGTCGGTGAATTTGACCGTGCCCGAGAGGAAGGGGTTGAAATAGAACTCTTTCTCGGGGGCCGACCAGAGCCGGATCCAGAAAAGCAGCAGAAGAAAGTTGAAGGCGTAAATCAGATAATCCATAACGTTCCTAAGAGGTGGACAGGCACAAGGATACGGGTTAGGCCGAGGCACTTCAAGGGGAAAGGCGCCGGCGCAAGGGCCGCTCCGGGGGCCACAGCCGCGGCGGGGCGCGCGACGGCGGATCAGGCGGGGTCGTCGCCGCGCTCGTCGAGCATGGCTTCGCCGATGTTCAGGCAGTCTTCCTTGATGCGGCGGTAGACGTTCAGAATGTCCAGAAGGCAGACGACCTTGATGGGCTCGGAATGAGGTTTGTGGTCGGTCAGCCGCTGGAGCTGGGCGCCCCGGATGTCTTTGATCCGCCGCGAGATCGCCTCGGATTCGGTGTGCATGTTTTTCAGCACGTCCGGCGCGAACGCTTTCCCTTTCCGGAATGCTTCGGTGACCTTGTCCGCAAACTGTGCGCACTGGTCGTGGAGCGAGAGCATCTCCGCCTTGCCTTCGGCCGACAGCGTCAACTCATTGCTCCGCATGCGCTGCATCATCTTCAGGACCGCGCGTACCTCGTCGCTGACCGATTCGTACTCGTCGGCCACGCGCAGCAGCATGCGGGCGCGGTAGGCGACATCCATGGGCAGGTGCGCCGACATCACTTTGCCCAAGAAATCGGAGACTTCGTGCTGGTCCACGTCGAGCTGGTCTTCCGCCTCGAAGATGCCGCGCTCAAGCTCGTCCTTTTTGATGCCTTTCAGGACTTCCCTGAAGTCGGCCAGCATTTTTTGTGTGCGGGCGGCCATGCGGTCCACCTCTTGGCGGGCCTGTTCCACGGCGATGACCGGGGACATTTTCAGGGGGTCTACCTTGTTCAATCGCGGTTGTTCTGGCACGCTGCTTTCCGGCACGAGGCGCCGGACGAGCGCGGTGAACAAGCCGAGAAACGGCAGGAAGAGGCAGGTGTTGATCACGTTGAAGCCGGTATGCACGATGGCGATCGGGGCGGCGATATGGGGGTAAACAACGCTGCCGTTGGCCGTTGTCAAGGGATCCGTCATGGAGGGGAAGTAGCGGTGGATCAGCGGCACGAACACCGGCAGGAAGAGGGGGGCGAGAAGGATGACGCCGATGCAGTTGAACAGGGTGTGCGCCAGCGCGGCCCGCCGCGCCTCGGTGGTCGCCGTCAAAGCCGCCAGCCACGCGGTCACGGTGGTGCCGATGTTCATGCCGAAGACGAGCGCCGCACCGGTCTCGAACGAAATGACGCCGTTATAGGCCAAGCCGATGGAAATGGCGGCCGCCGCCGCGGAGGATTGGATGATGCCGGTCACGATGGAACCCGCGATGATGCATTTCAACACGCCCACAGCGTTTCCCGCATGAAACATGTGGAACCATTCGATGAAGGACGGGTCGTCGCGGAGCGGGGCGAGGCCCTTGCTCATGAGTTCGAGGCCGAAGAAAATCATGCCGATGCCCAGGCTGGCCAGCGCGATGTAACGTGTGCGCTCCCGCTTCGAAAAAAGGTAGAACAGCGCCGCGCCGGCGATGATGATCATGCTTTGGTCGCCCAGTTTGGTCGGCATCAGGGCGACGAGCCAGGCGGTGGCGGTCGAGCCGATGTTCGAGCCGACGATCACGTTGACCGCCTGCCGCAAGGTCATCACGCCGGCGGTCACCAGTCCGACCACCATGACCGTGACGACCGAGCTGGACTGCACGATGCCGGTGACGGCCGCGCCGGTGGTGATCCCCGCGAAACGGTTGCTCGTGACGGTCGCGACGATTTTCCGGAGGCGCTTGCCGGCGACCGCCTGCAGTCCCTCCGAAAGCTGATTCATGCCCAGCAGAAAGATGCCGAGCCCGCCGGCGGTGTTGATGAGAATGGAGCAGGTCGAGACCATGTGAACCTTCTACGCGAATGGAATGAGAGCAGCCGCTTCTCGGCTTTTCTTGAATGCGTCATGGTTTTTATCGAAACGCCGCGTAACAGTCAAGGCGTATGAATAAAGGGTTGCGTCCGAATTTAAAAAAAGGACTCTTGCGGCTGCGGCGGGGAGTCTGCTACAGTATCTGACAACGCAACGTTTCGTTGTGTTCATGTATTCCGGGTGCTGGCGCACGTCGCGCCAGCAGGCAACGAGATGGTCGGGCCGCCATCCATTGAACTGCGCTTTTTCAGCGCAAATGAAATGGATGGTGCGCCATGCAAGACCAGCCACCTGTGGAATATTCGAGCGAGGCGGGTTGCCTCCTGCGTCTTTACTGGATGTTTCTGGGCAATGCCCTTTTGGCCATCGTTTTGGCCTATCTGATTCAGAAACATCCGCCGTTCCCCTCTCTTCTGGACGCCGGTTATCTGTTGTCTCTGGCGTCCGTCGTGGCGGCCCGCTATGTCGATATCCGCCACATGAAGGGCGAGACCTGCGAGGGCGGAGTTCCCGCCACGCTGTCCGATTGGCGCAAGTATGCCGTTCTCATCGTGGCCGGCTGCGTGTCCGTCTGGATGGCGGTGCGTCTCGCGGTTCCTTTGTTCGTGAAGTAAACGTCCCTTTTTTCGCGCCGGGAGAGGGCCCCGGCGTCAACCTGCAAAGCCGAGGCCGGTGCTGCCGGCCATGAAGGAGGATACCATGTTTGTTCAGGGTTTAGTTCTGTTGGTCGCGGGCGTTTCGATCGTTTTTCTTTTTCTCAGCCTGCTGGTGGTGGTGCTGTCGCTGAGCGCGCGGGTTATCCCGCGTTTCAACCATATCCTGCCGGACGAACAGCCGCGCGTGAAAGCGCCGAAAGCGAAGACGCCGAAGCCGCAGGCTCACGACGAGGAGGTCGCCGTCGCGATCGCTGCGGCGCTCGCGCATCAGCGGACCGCGGCGGGACTGTGAAGAGACGGGAAGGTGTGTCATGTGGCAGCGAGTGCGGAAAAGCTTGATCCGGGCTTTGGAGAATGTGCTGATAGTGCTGGTCGTGGGGTTGACGCTGACGGTGCTGTGGGGCGTCTTCACCCGCTTTTGCCTTGGGAAGCAGGCGGAGTATACGGACGAGCTGGCGCGTGTGCTACTGGTCTGGATCTCGATGATCGGCGCGGCCTTGGCGTTCGGGGCGAAGGCCCATCTCGGCGTGGACTATTTTGTGGCCAAACTGCATCCCGAGGCGCGTAAGGCGCTCAGCGTTGTCGTGCAGCTGGTGGTGTTGTCTTTGGCGACGGTTGTGTTCGTGGCCGGCGGATGGGCGTTGGCCATGGGGCAGATGGGCCAGCAGTTGCCGACCTTGCCGCTCTCGCGAGGCATGGTTTACCTCTCCATCCCGCTCGGGGGGCTGCTCATGATCCTGTTCGCCATCGAGAACGTGGCCGAGATCATCCGCACGCCGGCCAGCCAATTGGGGGCGCAGACGAAGTCGGAGGGTTGAGGCCGGCGGAGGGCGCCGGCGGTCAGAGACCCGGTGCACCTTCCGATGCGCAGGTCTCTGCGGGCGGCTGTATCCGCACCAGCAACGGGGTCGTCGTGTCCAGGTGAAGGTCCCGTTGCGGGAAGGCCATGACGACGCCGTGTTCCGCGAAGGTCCCCGCGATCATGTGCCGGATATCGCTCGCGACCTGCGAAGAGTTGTGCTTCAGCACGTCGACCCAGTATTGCAGGTCGAAGGACAGGTTGCTATCCCCGAAATTCGAAAAAAGAACTTGCGGCTTGGGCTCTTTCTGCACCTGGCCGTGCCGCGCCGCCACCTCGCCCAGCAGTTGCGCGACGTGGCGGGTGTCGGAGCCGTAGGCCACGCCGACCGAGACGGTGAAGCGCACCACCTTGTTCGAATAGGTCCAGTTCGTCAGATTGTTCTCCAGGAGCGCGCTGTTGGGGATGAGCGTCTCGGTGCCGTCCCACAGCTGGATGACACTGGAGCGGATGCCGATGCCGGTGACCTTGCCGCGCTGCCCGGCGACGTCAAGCACGTCTCCGACACGGAAAGGCCGCTCGAAAAGAATGATGATGCCGCTGATGAAGTTCTTGAGCAGATTCTGCGTGCCGAAGCCGATGCCGATGGCCAGCGCGCCGCCGGCGAAGGCGAAGATCGTCAGCGGGATCTTTACGGAGACCATGCTGAACACGACGAGCACGGCCACGAAAATGACGTGTGACCAGCGGCGGATCAGGTTCGCCTGATTGGGGTCTATCCTCAGCCGGCGGATCGAGAGCCTCTCCAGCCCCCGCGCGATCCGCTTGGAAATCCCGTAGCCGACGACCAGGATCAGGACGGCCAAAAGGATTTTGCCGACGGTGACGCCGCGGCGGCCGGTGATCTGCTGTCCCTCCACCGTGATGGTGTCTTGGACCACGAACAACTCGAAGTTCCAAGCGCTGCCGGCCAGATTGCGCAGGATCGCGAAGAAACCGCGGATCCGCTGCTCGAGCGGCTGGGTCTTTTGACTTCCCTCAAGTGCCTCCCGCCAGCAGGAAATCATGTGCTCATGCTTTTCCAGCTCTTCCAAAACTTGCCGGTAAGACTGCGCCTGTTGCTGGTAGGCTTCCAGGCGCTGCTGTGACAAGACCGGGTCATCGTCTTTGCCGTTGTTGACGCGGCTGGCCTGCTGTTCCGTGATGAGACGGGTTGTCACTTCGATTTGTTGGATATAAAAGGGTTTGGCGGACTGGATCAGGCCGTACAGCTTCTCCAGCTTCTTGCCCGCCGCCTGAATTTCCACGGGGTCGTGTTTTTGCAGAATGGCGAAACGCGTCTGCCAGAGCTGGCTCTCCATGTCGATGCCCCGCTGGAGTTGGCGCTGACAGGTGACGGCCTCCGTATTGGCTTGGGCCTGTGCGTTGCGGGTTTCAACGATTTCCTGAAGGTGCCGGATGGCGGCGGGGTCCGTGACGGCGCGGGGCTTCGCTTGCAGGGCTTGCAGCAGGTTGGTGCGGGCCGTCGCGAGGGCCTGCTGGCTCGCTTCGAGCCGGGCATAGGCGGAGATTTCATCCGCTTCCGAGCGACGCCGTGCCTCGTTGAGCGGGCCGAGCGCTTTGTCGAGGTCGTGTTGCGTGAAGCAGACGGCGCGGTTGAGGAGCGTCAGCTGCTGGCGGGCGAAGGCGAGGCGCAGGCGGTTTTCCTCCAGCTCCACGTTTGTTTTTTTTGATATCGTGTCGAAGGATGCGAGCGTGGCCGCGGCCGCTTGGCATCGGGTCTGCTCCAGTTCCTTCTGCCAGCGGGTGCGGATGATGAGGGGCTGTTCCGTTAGGCCTTCCAGCTGTTCGCTGATATGGCGAACCTTGCCTTCGGAGGTTTCCATGAGGGCGCTGGTGTCGGAGCCGAGCCGGTCCATGAACGCGTGGGCCGTTTCCAACATGGCGATTTTTTTTTCGAGCGACTGGATCGTGTCCCGGGTCTCGTCCACGCGCAGGATCGAATAGGGCGGCTGTTCCGCGAAGCCGGCCCACGTCTTGACGGACTGCTCAAAATCCTTTAACCGCTGGCGGTTGGTTTCATACGTGGCCACGTCGTTCAGATGGGTCTGATAGGTCTGGGTCAACCTTCGCAGCAGCGACTGATATTCGATCGCCTCGGCCTGCGTCGCACCGGGGGGGATGTTGGTGGTCGATCCGAACTCGGCGGTGTAGCGGTTGAATTTCGCATGCGCCTCTGCGAGCTTCTCGCGCAGTTGCGGCGCCAGCGTGTCCGGGATGCCGGCGACGGCGACACCGGACTGTTGCGGGACCGCTGCCCCGGTGCCGGTTGTGCATAGAGCGGCCAGCGGCGACCAGAGGAAAAGGTACAGCAGCAGGTGCCTTTGCGGGCGGAAGAACGGTGTGAGAGAAGTCAGACGGTGAGGCATAAAAAACTCCGTTCCCGGAACGTCGCGATGCCTCTGGGTGAGGCCGAACAACGTTCTCAAAGAAAACGCGTTTAGTTTTTCACATTTTGGAAAGCGCATCAAGGGATACCCAAAGCGGACGATTCGGCCGGGAGTTGACGGCGCGGCCATCATTTGGTTATTATGCCAAATAACAAAACGAAGGCGGTGCGTCATGACGAAAGCGGAGACGGCGATGCTGGCGGCGAAAACGAAGGTGCTGAAGGCTATGGCGCACCCGGCCCGCCTGTGGATGGTGCAGCAGCTGGAGGGCGGGGAGCGATGCGTCTGCGAGCTGGTGGACGGGCTCGGGTTGGACTTTTCGACGGTCTCGAAGCATCTGCTGGTGCTGAAGAATGCGGGCGTGGTGGCGGACGACAAGCGCGGCAAGCAGGTGTTCTACTCCCTGAAGGTGCCGTGCGTGCTGAATTTCATGCATTGCGTGGAGGCGGTGCTGGAGAAGGGAAAAGAGGAATAGAGGAATGCTGGAATAGTGGAATGATGGTGAAGACGTCGTTGCTTCGGGATCACGGCCCCCATCACTCCAACGTTCCCGTATTCCAAAATTCCAAAGAGGCTCATATGGACTGGAAAAGCGAGTGGAAGAAAATGGCGTGGATCGTGGCAGGGTTTCTGGCCTGCTTCTATCTTCCTGCGGGTGTTGCGCGGTTTGATCATGCGCTGCTGGAGGCGGCGCACCTGGTGAAGTGGTATGCGCGCGAGCATGTCTTGCTCTGCCTGATACCGGCGTTTTTCATCGCGGGCGCGATCGGCGTTTTCGTGAGCCAGGCGGCGGTGATGAAGTACCTCGGGCCCAGCGCGAAGAAGGTGCTGGCGTACGGCGTGGCTGCGGTATCGGGGAGCATTCTGGCGGTCTGCTCCTGCACGATCCTGCCGCTGTTCACTGGGATTTACCGCATGGGCGCCGGGCTGGGGCCGGCGTGCGCGTTTCTTTACTCGGGGCCGGCGATCAACGTGCTGGCCATGATTATGACGGCGCGGATTCTGGGTCCGGAGCTGGGCGTGGCGCGCGCGGTCGGCGCGGTGGCGTTCAGCGTGGTGGTCGGCTACGCCATGCACCTGATGTTCCGGCGCGAGGAGGAGGCGAAGATCGCGGCGGCGATCCAGCTGCCGGAGGAAGAGGGCGGGCGGCCGCTCTGGCAGACGTCGCTGTACTTCGCCTCGATGGTGCTGATCCTGGTGTTCGCGAACTTCGGCAAGCCGCAGAATCCGGAAGGGATCTGGGCCGCGCTCTACGGCGCGAAGTGGACGCTCACGGCGGTGTTCGCGGCGGGGCTCGGCGTGATGCTGGTGGCGTGGTTCAAGATGCGCCTGTGGAAGGTCGGGCTCGTGGCGGGTGTGACCGCGCTGACGGCGCTGGGTACGGGCGGCAACGCGTTGGCGGCGTTCACCGTCGGTTCGCTGGGGCTGGCATGGCTGACGGCGACGGACACCGGCGAGGGCGGTCAGTGGTTCGAGTCCTCGTGGACGTTCGCGAAACAGATCCTGCCGCTCCTGCTGATCGGCGTGGTGGCGGCGGGCTTTCTGCTGGGCCGCGTGGGCGAGGAGGGCATGATCCCGTCGGATTGGGTGGCGAAAGCCGTGGGCGGCAACTCGCTGCGGGCGAACTTCCTGGCCTCGTTCGCGGGCGCGTTCATGTACTTCGCGACGCTGACCGAGGTGCCGATCATCCAGGGGCTGATGGGTTCGGGCATGGGCAAGGGCCCCGCGCTGGCGTTGCTGCTGGCCGGTCCGGCGCTGAGCCTGCCGAGCATGCTGGTCATCAACAGCGTGCTCGGGCCGAAGAAGACGGCGGCGTTCGTGTCGCTGGTGATCGTGCTCGCGACGCTGGCCGGGTTCTTTTTTGGAATGATGGAATAATGGAATGGTGGAATGAGGGGAGGCGGTGCGCGATGGAACACGTTGTAAGGAAAAACATCAATCGAGGGTACATGAAGCTGATTGTCTGGCAAGACGCCAAGGCGTTGTATGTGATGACCTGTAAGATGTTCCGGGCGTTTCCCTATGAGTTCAAGCGCATGCCTCGCAACAGATCGCTTCGGTGGATTCTGTGCATCGGAATATTGCCGAGGGATACGCGCGCAGATCCATCAATGAGTATCTCCAATTTCTTAACATCGCATTGGGATCAATCGGTGAGTCAGTTTCTGGGTTACTCGTGTACCTCGATGCTGGGCAGCTTTCGGAGACCGACTTTGACTTGGCGGATGCTCTCGCATTCAAACTGGAGAACGGCTTGATCCGTCTCATTGAAAGCCTGCAAATAAAGCGTCATGACGGCGGATGGGACGACAGCTTCGTCGTCCGTGAAAGCAACGCCGCCTACGACGCACAACCCTTTTAACCCAGTATTCCACCATTCCATCATTCCAATTACTACGAAAGGAGTCCGACATGAGAATTCAAGTTCTGGGCACGGGGTGCCCGAAGTGCAAGACGCTGATGGCCAACGCGGAGTCGGCGGTCAAGGCTGCGGGGATTGAGGCGACGGTCGAGAAGGTCGACCAGATCGCGGACATCATGAAGATGGGCGTGATGATCACGCCCGCCCTGGCGGTGGACGGGGTCGTCAAGAGCGCGGGCAAGGTGCTGAGCCCGGAAGAGATCAAGAAGTTCTTGGTGTAGGAGTCTCTCGCCAAGGCGCAAAGATCGCCAAGTGTCTGGATTCATGGAAACGAAAGAGAGGTGGGGATGCGCGAACAGAATGCGTGTGCGTGCGGGGCGGCCCCGAAACTGGTTTTCGCGTGCTCGGGCGCGGCGGACGTGGGGGCGGTGGCGGACCAGGCGGCGCGGAAGCTGACGCGGGACGGGGCGGGCAAGATGTTCTGCCTCGCGGGCATCGGCGGGCGCGTGTCGGGGATCATGGCCACGACAGCGGCGGCGTCGAAGATTCTGGCGATTGACGGTTGCCCGCTGAACTGCGTGAAACTGGGGCTGGAACAGGCGGGCTTCGCCGGGTTCGAGCACTTGCAGCTAGCCGACCTCGGCATGGAGAAGGGCAAGACGCCGGTGACGTCTGAAGCGGTCGAGAAGGCCGCTGCGGCGGGCGCGGCGAAACTGGCCTGTTAAAGACCACGGGTTCGCGTAATGGCGTTTAGCGGTCTTCTGGCGCAGGGGTGTTCCTGCGGGCATGTCGGATTTCGCGAGGTGTTGCCTGTGCTGGCGGCGCTCGCGGTGATCCTGGGGTATTCGTTTGCGGGCGACCTGTTCCGCAAGATAATGAAAAAGGCGGGCAAGATGAATGTGAAGAACATCGCGATTATCGGGGCAGTCGTCGTCGCGGCGGCGGCCATTGTGTTGCTGAAGCAAGGGAAGAAGGCGGAGCCGGCTGGGGCGGCGGCGCCGGCGGGCGTGGGGGATGCTCAATCCAAGGCGCTGCCGCGACTGGTGGATCTGGGCGCGGGGAAGTGCATCCCGTGCAAAGCGATGAAGCCGATCCTTGACGAGCTCAAGACGACGTGCGCGGAGACCTTCAAGACGGAGTTCATCGACGTGTGGGAGAATCCGGAAGCCGGGAAGCAGTACGGGATCAACCTCATCCCCACGCAGATCTTCTACGGGGCCGACGGCAAGGAGCTGTTCCGCCACGAGGGGTTCTTCTCCAAGGAGGACATCCTCGGCAAATGGAAAGAGCTCGGGGTGGGGGTGGCTGAGAAAAACGTTCAACGCTGAAGGAAGGGGGACAGGTGATCAACGAACTGTTTTCCAGTCTGACGCGGGCGGTGGAGGGCACGCCCGCGGTCGCGATGGCGGCGGCGGTGGTGTGGGGGATTTTGAGCGTTGTGCTCAGCCCCTGCCACTTGGCGAGCATCCCGCTGATCGTGGGGTTCATCGACCAGCAGGGGCGGGTGAGCACCCGTCGGGCGTTCACGATCGCGCTGCTGTTCTCGCTGGGCATCCTGATCACCATCGGCGTGATCGGGGCGGTGACGGCGGCGGCGGGCCGGATGATGGGCGACGTGGGCCGCTGGGGCAATTATGGTGTGGCCGTGATTTTCTTCGCCGTGGGGCTTTACCTGCTCGGCGTGATCAATCTGCCGTTGCCGAACGCGGCGCAGCCGGGCATCAAGAGCAAGGGCCTGCTGGCGGCGTTCATTCTGGGGCTGGTCTTCGGCGTGGCGCTCGGTCCCTGCACTTTCGCGTACATGGCCCCGATGCTGGGCGTGACCTTCCGGCTGGCCTCGACCCATCTTGCCTACGGCATCCTGTTGCTGGTGCTCTACGGCGTGGGGCACTGCGGGGTGATCGTCCTGGCGGGGACGTTCACGGAGGTGGTTCAGCATTATCTGGACTGGAACGAGCGTTCCCAGGGCGCGCTGATCCTGAAGAAGGTCTGCGGCGCGCTGGTCCTGTTGGGCGGGCTGTGGCTGCTCTATACGGCGCAGTAAGGATTATGAATGAGTGTCACTCAGCCCTGATGCGTCGCTCGTCGCGCTCGAACGGTTGCAAAAACTACCCGACGGGCTGCTGCTGTATCGCCTCAAGAAACGCTGGCGCGACGGCACGGACGGCGTTGTCTTCGAACCGTTCGATTTCTTGGAGTGTCTGGCCGCGCTAGAGCCCGCGTCGCGCTTCAACATGATCCGCTACAGCGGCGTTCTCGCGCCTGCCGCGTCGTGGCGCGCCCGTCTCGCCCCCTGCGGTGAGGTAACGGAAGCCGAAACTCAAAACGAAACCGCCTCAGAACGTTCGGGACCCCCGCCAGACGCGCCCTATCCCCCGGACATGCAGGCGATGCGGACATCGGCCTTGCCGACACTGCACCCGTTTCTGCGGGGACGCAGCCATCCACGGCCTCCTGTCCCGTACTGACATCATCAGGTCCGGCCGGTGGCGCGGATTGTCCCCAACCTGCCGTAATTATAAAACAACATTCCAGGCGGTATGACGGTACGACTGGGCTGAACTCTTGAAGCGATTGTTCTCTGTCGATGCGGTTCTCCGAGGTTTCTCCGTGCAGGCGCGTTCGCACCCACACGTCCAACAGCTTAACATTGTCGTCCTGAAAACGTCGCCATCCTACGTCTTCTGACACCCGCCGTCAACGCCAGGCGTCAAAAATCGGTCGCTGGACCGCCCCGTGCCTCTTCAGCCCCGTCCTTTACTTGACAGAAACCACGTTATCCGCCATTACCGTATCCTGACGCGTCCTCGAAAATTCAGCTTATACGTCGTATCCGCCTCTATTTTTCCTCACAATCTCATTTCTTTGTCATATAAGCTTTTAGTCCAGAGCATTCCACCAAGCGACCAAGTGTCTTTGGCGTAAACACTTTCCCCTGCGTGGCAAAGAGTAATTTCTTCATGTCCTCCCGCCTGACACCAAATCCCCGTCCGGCAATACAGGCGATGACCTCAAATTTCTGATCACCCTGCGGCATTCCATCTACACTCAACGAATGTAGATGCTGTATCCGTGTCACCTTGTCCCTGGCTGTACCGTCATCCTCGGTCAGCTTTGCCTCAATGACAATCTTTGGATTATACTCGCTGGGGATTATAAAGTCAGGTGCTTGATCGAAACCGGGAAAACGTTCCGCTCGCTTGGTCTTGCGAAAACTGACACCTGACTTGAGAAGGACCTCCTCGATCGCATTTTCTAAGCCATCGCCAATCCGCTCGCTGACTGAATCTCGGTGCCCAGCGAACGGTCGCCCCAAAAAACGCTCATATAGCAACATTGCGTAAGGTGCGCCCATTGCCGCCATGTTACGTAGTGCCGCAAGCCCACCCATGGTATCCGCCTTGTGAAGCCGATGCAATTGATCGCTCGCGACAACTGGACACCCTTTCGTCAAGAGGTCGCACGCTGTGTCAACCAGCGCCTCTATACGTCTATGCATCTCTGGGGTTGGCTTAAGCGGTTCAAGAGGGTTAATACGGATCTTCCGATCCAGTGCCCTAGCAACCCCCTGGTTTAGCTCGGAACCGTACCGTTGTGAAGCAAGGTAAGCCCATTCTGGAGGCGTAAAACCCAGCATCGAACGGAGAACAATCAAAGCAATGGGCGTCTCTAGAACCGTTCTAAGCACTTCTGAACCCGCCAGAGTAGAAAAACCGCTTGTCGCTTTCTTGAGCGCCTCATATCCCGCCTCAAACAATGGGTAATCAATAAAACCCTCGCCTTTCGGCAGCACGAGAAACTCGGAAACAAGACTTGATACGACGGCTGAAACGAAAGGTTCCGGCGTCGCCTCGATTTCTGAGAAATTGACTTCAAAAGGATATTTCATCTTCAAGTTCCTCGCGCACACTCCATGCGCCTTCTGGTTTCCATTGTTGTCTGAGCCCCGCATCGTCAAAGGTCGCCCCAAGTTCCGTCAAAACGGCATCCACCCCGCCGAAAGTCTTGAGCCATTTCTCGACCTTATCCAGCCGCTCACCAATGGGCAGTGCCGCGTCCCACTCTTTTCTCAGGAACCATACTGCCAGCCGAATCAGATGGCCATAACAGACGCATCGAATGTCGCCCTGCGTGACGGTTAGACCACCCGCTGACAAATCCTCAACATCCCTCTGCAAGATACCCGCCACCCCCGGCGCATTTTCCACAATCCATCTGCGCGGCACGTGGCCAGTCGAACGACACACGAAAACGGTGTCTACGATCGAGGACTCTGTGCCGTTGATATGGATGGACGCGCCCATTTCCGCCGGACACGGCAGCGATGCTGAGCAGACCAGTTTGGAGTCGAGCATGGCAACAGCTAGAGGAACATAAGCGTCAAGTTGGTTGTGGTGATACGTGAAGGCCAGCGGTCGCCCAGACTCTAACCGCTGCGCCGCCAAACACAGTGTTCTTGACATGCCTTCGGCGAAATGATCAAGCCCGCGCCCCATATTGGCATTGCCAGTCAATTCGTTCTGGTGGCGAGTACTCGGTTTCCTAAATTCGGGAATTGAACCGCTCAACAGTTTGCGCAGCCAGACATAGCAGAAGTCCATGAGTTCAGCATACTGGACGTTGCCGAAATAAGGTGGGTCTGTGAACACGGCATCGAAGCGATCCCCTCTGAGCGCAAGGGCGGAGGAGTCATCACAAAGAAGCCGGATGTTTCGAATATCAGTGCCTCTTTGTGTGTCGCGCCGGGGGCCAATCCATTCCCCGGCAATTGGGACTTCGGTTTTACGCGAGCCTTCGTGACGGATCTCGAACGGACGCACGCAGTAGCGTTTCGCTTTGGCGAACTTCTCTACGATGTTCAGCCAACCGCCGCTGCCAACAGGAACCCCGCGCGTACCTGCGATGCCGAAGAGATTCGACTCGCACTGAATCAGTCCAACCGGGAAGCCGTGTACCGAGAAGACGTCGAGAGACTTAAGCGCCATCGTGTCGTAGCGGCAGAGCATATTCTGATAACGCAGTAGGTCGGATAGATTCGTTGCGAGCGCCTCACGGATGCGCTGATCTTCAATCTGATCAATCCAGCGGCAACTCAGCTCTAAACCAAGCAACTGGCGGGCGTTGAATAAGTCGCGATAGTGATGATACCCCCACCGGTGCAGCCTCTCCGTCTCGTCACCAGTTGGAATTGCATCATCGGGAATAAACGTCGGTTGCAGCGCCGCTAACCGCGCAGTTGCCTCTTCGAACCGCGCCAAGTCGTCGGCATCGGGTTTCTTGAAAAGCCGGCCTTTTTGTGAAGTCTCCATTTTCGCGCAATTATTGCACGAGCACTCCATCGCAAACAGTCGGTGAGTCGGAGTCGACTCGCTCGGATAGAGTACCGGCTTGTCGCAGTAGCTGCAAGTTGCCTTGTTGCGTGCTGCGGTATGATGCAGCGGCAAGGTTTTCCCGCAAATGGGGCAGGCACCCGGATTCTTTCGGTCTTCCGCCTCAAACAGCTCGCCGCAATGTCCGCATACAAAAACATTGGCGGGGTGACGCACATTCTCCGAGATCAGAAAATTGGGAAACAAATCGGTGTCTCGGCCACATGCACCGCACTTTGCTGTCTTGACCCAAAGGAAGTATTTTACATGTGCGTCGAGACTGCCACAACGTACACACCTCGTACGATAAAGATGACCAATCTCCCTTTCTAAGTGCGACCTTAACTGATCAGCCGCCTTCAGATAAGCGTCAACATCGAGGTTCTGTAATTCCTGACGGACGATCCACCATGCCATCGGGTTGATATCAGTTCCTGTCACGGAACACCCGACACGGTTCGCCTCCATCATCGTCGTGCCACCACCCATAAACGGGTCGAAAACCCGGACACCTGGCAGGTCGTTTGCCTGATAGAATGTCTCAAAAACTGGTTTGTCGGTGAACTCGGACAGGATTAATGAACGAAAAAGAGTGCCCGGCCGCCGCGCAAACCATTTATGAACGGCAATGAGCGGACGATAGTTTTGTTGGATCTGCTTCTCACGCAAAGCAAGAGAGGCCACAAAGGGCACATTGAAATGGCGTTCTATCATTCTATCTATCCTAAATATTCCTAGTATTCCCGTTTTCTTTTCTCGCGCAGGACGTCGTCGGCGCGCTTGATGCGGTCGCGCAGACGGATCGCCTCGGAGTCTGGCGCGGCCACGGGCTGGTCCCTGTCGCGCATGACGGTCCGCCCCGCGTACACATCCGTTTCTCCTTAGTTTCTCCGTGCAGGTGTATACGAGCCAACACGTCCGACAGCTTAACATTACCGTTCTAAAACGTCGCCATCCTACGTCTTTTAACACGCGTCGTCAACGCCGGGAGTCAAAAAATCGATCGCCGGACCGCCTCGCGCACCTTCAGCACCATCCTCTACTTGACATAGGCCCTGTTTTTCGCGCTTACCGTATTCCGCCCAGGCCGGAAAATGCAGCTTATACGTCCTATCCGCTGCCTTCCTGTCCGCTCTTTTATCTGGTTGTTGTCAGGTGCAACTTGGCTTAGTAGCCCATGGTTTTCTCGGAGTTCGCAATCGTTCGGGACACCCTTGCGAAGCAGGTTGCCTCAGATGGTCTTTGAAGCAGGGCGCGTATATCCTGCTGAAGAGGTCGTGGTACTTAGGCGGACGGCGGATGTCATCCTTTGCCGATTCGCGCGTTTGACATCGGCGTCAACACGTGATAACTTCGTCACATAACGAAATGTAATCGTTTGGACGGAGTTTGAGAAAATGATCGGTTGCTCTCAGAAATGTGATGATCATACCCGGTTTCTGATGACGGTTCACGCGCAGCATCCCGGCCTGACGGAGCGTAGCATCGGGGCGGCGCGAACGGACGACGGATTGACCAGCTATGAGGTGTTCTGCCGCTTCGTCGATCCGCAGCCGGGAATGACGGTTGTGGATCTTGCCTGCGGCAACGGTCCCCTGTGCGGGACGCTTGCGGAACGGGTCGGACCGAACGGAAGGGTCATCGGCGTGGATCTGAGCAGGGATGAGCTCCGGCTGGCTGGCGAGCGTTTGCGTTCTTATCCGAATGTTCGCTTGTTGAATGAGGCGGCGTCGACACTCTCGCTTCCTGACGCGGCGGCGGATCTCGTGGTTTGCCATATGGCGTTTATGCTCTTCACGCCGCTGGTGCCGACGGTGACCGAGATCGGACGCATTCTGAAAAGCGGCGGGACTTTTGCCGCTGTGATCCCCACGCTTCGGAAGCCGACGGATCTGTTCCGCGACTGCGCGGGCGTTCTGCGTGCCGCCCTGCAGGAGGAGTGTCATGAGCTGGGAGCGCTCAGCGGCAACGTGGTCAGGATGAGCAGCATCGGTGATCTTCAGGCGGTCTTTTCTGATGGCGACTGGGAGTGCGATGGCATCTCAACCGGCGATATTGACGTGTCGATTGTTGCCAGGCCGGATGCGCTCGCGAGGCAAATATCGCCCGCATTCTATCACTACCAATTGCTTTCGTACGACGCGCAAGGGCGCGTCGTTTCGCAGTGGGACACTCTTTTCACGGAGCATATTGATAGGTCTGGAATGTGTTCATTTCATTTTCCGCTTTCGGCCTTTAGCGTCAGAAAGCGCGACTAACGATACGAGGGCAACGATGAGGGAAAATCCGATGAGGGCGACCCTGCGGGTGACGAAGGCGCTGTCGGACGGGCAGCGGGTCAGGATCCTGATGATGCTGCGCGGCGGGGAACTGTGCGTGTGCCGCATTGTCGAGGTGCTGGCGCTGGCGCCGTCGACGGTCTCCAAGCATCTTTCGCTCTTGAGCGAGGCCGATCTGGTCGAGGTGCGCAAGGACGGGCGGTGGGCGTATTACCGGCTGCCGCAGGGGGCGGCGAGGAAGGCTGTCCGTCCGGTTTTGAAATGGCTGGAGGACACGCTCGGATGTGAGCCGGTTGTGGTTCGTGATGCGCAGAAGCTGGCCGGCGTTCTCGCTGGAGCCGTCGGTGGGGACGCAGGGAAGGTGGCGCGGAAGCCGAAGGAGAAGGAGTGCTGAGCGATGGGCGGTGCATGCTGTTGCGGAACATGCGGGCCTGAAGCGCCTGCGCGATGGGTCTCCGGTTCTGTGGAGACGGCGTCCGGGCCTGTGCCGCGCGTGGCGACGCGCTGGACGTTGCGCGATACGCTGGGCGCGTGGGCGGTTCGCAGCGGCATCGGGCGCATGCGTTACACGGTGCCGCCGGGCCTGTACGCGCTGGGGGTTCCGAAACCGGATTCGCCTGTGCTGGTCACGGCCAATTACAAACTGTCGTTCGATCATGTGCGGCGGGCGATGGACGGCCTGGACGCGTGGGTGCTGGTGCTGGACACAAAGGGCGTCAACGTCTGGTGCGCGGCGGGAAAGGGCACCTTCGGGACGGAGGAGCTGATCCGCCGCCTCGACCTCTGTCAGGTGGCCGCGGTGGTGGAACACAAGACCGTGGTCGTGCCGCAGTTGGGCGCGCCGGGCGTGGCGGCTTACGAGGTCAGCCGGCGAAGCGGTTTCAGGGTGGTGTACGGCCCGGTGCGGGCGTGTGACCTGCCCGCGTTCCTGAGGGCGGGCATGCGGGCGACGCTGGAGATGCGGCGAGTTCGGTTCGCGTTGCCGGACCGTTTGGTTCTCACGCCGAATGAACTGGCGCGGCTTTTTGTGCCGGCGGTTTTCGCGTTGGCGGTGTTTGTCGCGACTGCGGGTCTGGGTCGGCACGGTTACCGGTTGACGCGGGAACTGGCGTTTGGGGTTGCGGCGGCGGTCGGGATAAACTATCTGGCTGGGATCGTGCTGACGCCTGCGCTGCTGCCGTGGCTGCCGGGACGGGCGTTCGCGGCCAAGGGCGCGGTCGTCGGTGCGGTTATCGGGGCGGCGCTTGTCTGGTTCGGGCCGTTCGGCTGGCTCGGCGGTTTGTCGGCGGGGCTGCTCAGCGTGGCGGCCTGTTCGTTCTTGGGCCTGCGGTTCACCGGTTCAACGACCTACACGTCGGCTTCCGGCGTCCGCAAGGAAATGGCTTGGGCGCTTCCCGTGCAAGGCGGTCTCGCGGCTGCAGGTCTCGCCGGCTGGATTGCGGCGCGGTTTGTTTGAACGCTCAACACGCAACTCTCAAGTTTAATGAACGTAAGAACATGAACTATCTGAAAGATGTGGTGACGCTGCGGCTGGACCGGGATGCGTGCATCGGGTGCGGACGCTGCCTGGAGGTCTGTCCGCACGGCGTGTTCAACCTGGCGGGCGACAAGACGAGTATCGCGGACCGCGACGCATGCATGGAGTGTGGGGCGTGCGCGCGCAACTGCCCCGTCGGCGCGCTGTACGTGAAGAACGGCGTGGGGTGCGCGGTAGGCATTCTGAACGCGAAGCTCGGCCGTACGTCGGGCTGCTGCGGCGGGGAGCAGGCGTGTTGCTGTCCGAGCGAGTCGGATAAATTGAATAAGGAGTAAGAAAATGGATGAGAAGATGAAAGAACTGATCGCGATCGGCGCCTCCGTGACGGCTCACTGTCAGCCTTGCGTGACGTACCATGTGGGCAAGGCCAAGGAGCTCGGGGTCGGCGAGGAGCAGATCCAAGAGGCGATCCGCGTCGGGCAGATGGTTGAGCGGGGGGCCGGATCGGCCATGCGGGAGTTCGTACAGGGTCTTTTTGCACCGGAGGCGTCGGCGGGGTGTTGTACGGCCGCCGCAGCAGACGCCGGCCGGCACTGCTGTGGATGAGAGGGGGTCTTCCCGCCTGAAGGGCGTATTGACAGCGCAAGCATAATATTGCTATGGTTCGCCATGTAACGAATTGACAAGGAAGGGTGCCATGAAAAAGCTTGAAGTGTTTGATCCGCCGATGTGCTGTTCGTCCGGGGTCTGCGGCCCGAACGTCAATCCGGTTTTGCCGAGGTTCGCGGGCGATCTGGAGTGGCTGAAAGGCCGGGGGGTGAAGGTGGCGCGGTACAACCTTGCGCAGCAGCCTATGGCGTTCGCCGAGAACGCGAGCGTGCGCGAGGCTCTGGAGAAGGAGGATGTCGCGTGCCTGCCGCTGGTGCTGGCGGACGGCCGGATTGTGAGCCGCGGCGTGTATCCCGCGAGGGAGGAGCTGGCCGCGATGGTGGGGCTGGCGACCGAGCCTGTCACGCTGGAGCCCGGCGCGAAGGCGTGCGGTTCGGGATGTTGCTGCAACTCGACGATGGGCTCCGCGTCGGAAGGCTCTTCCTGCTGCGGTTGAAAGGAGTCGCGCCATGGACTATCTTAAACAGGCGACCCGGTATCTGTTTTTCACGGGCAAGGGCGGCGTGGGCAAGACGTCGCTGGCGTGCGCGACCGCGCTGTCGCTGGCCGACGGCGGCAAGCGCGTGCTGCTGGTGAGCACGGACCCGGCTTCGAATCTGGACGAGGTGCTGGGGGTGCGGCTGGCGACGGTGCCGACGGACGTTCCCGGCGCGGCGGGCCTTTCCGCGCTGAACATCGATCCCGAGGAGGCGGCCAGACTCTACCGCGAGAAGGTCGTGGGGCCCTACCGGGGCAAGCTGCCGGCGGCGGCCCTGCGCAGCATGGAAGAGCAGCTGTCCGGGGCCTGCACGATGGAGATCGCGGCCTTCGACGAATTCTCGCGGCTGCTGGGCGACCCGAAGGCGACCGAAGCCTTTGACCATGTGATTTTCGACACGGCCCCGACGGGCCACACCCTGCGCCTGCTCACGCTGCCGACGGCGTGGACTGGATATCTGAAGGCGAATACGAGCGGGACGTCTTGCCTGGGGCCGCTGTCCGGCCTGGACCGGCAGCGGGCGATGTACGAGGCGACGCTGGCGGCTTTGGCGGACGGGAGCCGGACCACGCTGGTTCTGGTGAGCCGCGCGCAGAAGGCCACGCTCAAGGAGGCGAAGCGGGCGAGCGGGGAGCTGGCTCTGCTGGGCGTGACCAACCAGCGCCTGATTCTGAACGGGCTGTTCCGGGCGCGTTCGAGGGAGGACCGGCTGGCGCTGGCCATGGAGACACGCGACCGCGAGGCGCTGAGTGAGTACGAGGCGTGGCTGGCGACGCTGCCGGTCTCAAGCGTGTATCTGAAGGCGCTGAACGTGGTCGGGATTGAGCGGCTGCGCACCCTGTTTGAGCCGGGGGAGGAGGCCGGGACGGTTCAGGAGGACGCGTCCGGCGTTCGCGGGGCGGCGGGGATGGGGACGCTGGCCGGGCTGGTGGACGAGTTGGCGAAGGCCGGCCGCGGGGTGGTGATGACCATGGGCAAGGGCGGCGTGGGGAAGACCACGATCGCCGCCGCGATCGCGGGCGAGCTGGCGCAGCGGGGTTTTCCGGTGCACCTGAGCACGACCGACCCGGCGGCGCATGTGCAGGCCGTGGCGGCGGAGGGTCTGCCCACGCTGCGCGTGAGCCGCATCGACCCTGTCGCCGAAACGCGGGCTTACACCGACGAGGTGCTCCGGGTCTCCGGCGCGGGGCTCGACGCGGACGCTCGGGCCCTGCTGGAGGAGGATCTGCGCTCCCCGTGCACCGAGGAGATCGCCGTGTTCCGGGCCTTCGCGCGGACGGTCGCAGGCGGCGCGAACGGGTTCGTGGTGTTGGACACCGCGCCGACGGGGCACACGCTGCTGCTGTTGGACGCGTCGGAGGCGTATCACCGGGAGGTCCTGCGGCTGGCCAGCGACCTGCCGGAAGAGGTGCGGGAGCTGATGCCGCGTCTGCGCGACCCGGATTTCACCAAAGTCTTAGTCGTGACGCTGCCCGAGGCGACGCCGGTGCATGAGGCCGCCTACCTGCAGGAGGATCTGCGGCGTGCGCAGATCGAGCCGTGCGCGTGGGTGGTGAACCAGACGTTCGCCGAGAGCGGTTCGGGCGATCCGCTTCTTGCGGCGCGGGGCCGGAACGAATGGCCCCACATCCAGGAAGTCGCGGATAAGCACGCGCGGCGGGCGGTGATGGTGCCGTGGGTGCCGGAAGAGCCGGTGGGTTTTGAGGCGCTGGGGCAGCTGGTTGCCGTGCGCCGGGCTGGAACGAGTTGTTAAACCAAAACGAAGGGGAACAGAGACATGAGCGGACAGAACGATGACGTGAAGAACGAGGCCGGGACCTGCGGGCCGGGGTGCAGCTGCAATTGCGGGACTCAGGCCGGGCGCGGCAAAAAAGTCAAGTGGCTGGTTTTCGGGGCCGTGATGCTGGCCGCGTGCGCGGTGGTCGCGGAGCGGGCCTCCGGGCAGAAGGCGGAGGCCCCCAAGCAGACGGGGTTCGCGCTGCCTGCGGTGGGCGTTTCCGCCGCTGCCCCGGCTGCTGCGGCGGAGCCGGCGGGGTGGGTGTCGCTGAAAAAGGGACTGGCCGAGCTGAACGTGGTGGCCACGAACACGGAGGCCGTTTTCGTGGTGATCCCTTCTGACGACGCCGCGCGCACGGCTACAATTCAGAAGGAAGTCTCGGCGGCCGTCGCGACCATCGAGGAGCGCGGCACCGAGACAGGCATGTTCGTTCTCGCGAAAGAGGCCGAGGACTACAAGGCTGTTGCTCAGCAGCTCGGCGCGCCTTCGGTCCTTGCGATGGTCAAGGGCCGCGGCATGGGCGCCGTGGCCGACAAAGAGGTTTCCAAGGACGCGCTTCTCAAGGCGTTTGTCTCCGCGTCGCGTCCCCGGTCGGGCTGCGGTGCGGGCGGGTGCGGACCGCGGGGCTGCAAATAAGGAACGTGCCGTATGGAATGGTTCCGGTCTTTGTTGACGAGCGCGAGCGCCGCGTTTGATCAGGCAGGCGTCGGTTTCGCGGCCATCCCGCTCGCCTTCGCGCTCGGGCTCCTGAGCGCGGTGGTGAGCGCCTGCTGCACGCTGCCGGTGCTGGGCATCATCGTGGGGTATGCGGGAGCCCGCAACGACAACAGCCTGAGGGCGCGGCTGATGTCGGCGGGCTCCTTCTTCCTGGGCGCGGTGCTGTCGCTGGTGATCCTGGGAGCGGTGGCCGCGCTGGTCGGGCAGGTGGCGCAGGGCTCGCTGGGTCGTTACTGGAAGGTGTTCGCGGGCTTCGCGGCCATCGTGCTGGGGCTGGGCGCGTTGAATCTGCTGCCGTTCAAGCTGCCGCAACGGAAGGCCAAGTTCGGCGTGAAGACGCGGTCCGGCGGGGTTCTCGGGGCCTTGCTGTTCGGAATCGTGGGCGGCGGGGCTGTGAGCGTGAGTTCTCTGGCCTGCAACCCGGGCATCTTCATCATCATCGGCGCGGCGGTGCTGCAGGGGGTCACGCTCTGGATGGCGGGTGTCCTGGTGGCCTACGCGTGCGGGTTCGCGCTGCCCCTCGGGGCGCTGATGCTGGGCGTGTCGTTCGGCGCGGCGGCAGTCAAGTTTAAGGGCTTGGAGTCGGCCGTGAGAGGGCTTGCCGGCGTGCTGCTGGTGGTCGCTGGCTTCTATTTTCTGTGGACGTTCTGACGAAGAGAAGGCTGTGGGCTATAGGCTGTAGAGGGATTGAGGACGGAAGACGGAAAAGGAGAAGGCGATATGCGGAAGCTGAAAGTCCTTTTTCTGTGCACGGGCAACTCGTGCCGAAGCCAGATGGCGGAGGGGTGGGCGCGGGCGCTCAAGGGCGACGTGATCGAGGCGTACTCCGCGGGGATCGAGACGCACGGTCTGAATCCCTACGCGGTGAGAGTGATGGCCGAGGCGGGCGTCGACATTTCCGGGCACGCGTCGAAGAACGTGGCGACGCTGCTCGAAGTGCCGTTCGACTATGTGGTGACGGTATGTGGCCACGCCAACGAGAACTGCCCGTTCTTTCCCGGGCCGGCCAAGGTCGTGCATGTCGGGTTCGACGATCCGCCCGCCCTGGCGAAGTTGGCCGAAAGCGAAGAGGCGAAGCTGAATTGTTACCGCCGCGTGCGGGACGAGATCCGGGCGTTTGTGGAACGGTTGCCGGAAACGTTGGAGAATAAATGAAAATTGCGGTTATGATTCTGGTCGCTTCTGTCCTCGGTATAGGGGGTTGCGGGTTCGGCAGTAATGGCCGGTACGACAACCACAACACCGCGATCGGCGTCAGCCCGAAGTCTGATGTGTCCGTGCCATTGCCAAAGATGCCCGTCATCATCGACACGCGCTCTCAGCAGGAGTATGCGGACGGGCACCTCGAAGGCGCGCTGCTGATGCCGCACGATGCCATCGGCGGTCTGATCGAAACGCGGGTTCCGGATAAAAACACGCCGATCCTGCTCTATTGCCGCGGCGGCGGGAGGGCGGAAATGGCCCGAAAGTCGCTTGTTTCCTTGAATTACACAAAGGTGGAGAATCTTGGCAGCCTGCAGGATGCAGCCGTCGCGCTCAAGAAAGAGGTGGTGAAGTGACTAAAAATCAAAAGCTGGAAATCGGTTTTTTTGACAAGTATTTGACCGTATGGGTCGCGCTGTGCATGGTCGCGGGCGTGATGATCGGCAAATTCCTGCCGGGGATACCCGCGTTTCTCGGGCGGTTCGAATACGCGAAGGTCTCAATCCCCATCGCCGTGCTTATCTGGCTCATGATCTGGCCGATGATGATGAAGGTGGATTTCGCCAGCATCAAGAACGTCGGCAGAAATCCGAAAGGGCTGTATGTCACCTGGGTGACCAACTGGCTGATCAAACCCTTCACGATGTATGCGATCGCCGCGTTTTTCTTCTTCGTGGTCTTCAGGTCGCTGATTCCGAGGGAACTGGCCCGTGACTATCTGGCCGGGGCCATTCTGCTGGGCGCCGCGCCCTGCACCGCGATGGTGTTTGTATGGAGCCATCTGACAAAGGGAAGCCCGGCCTATACTGTGGTGCAGGTCGCGACCAACGATTTGATCATCCTGCCGGCTTTCGTCCCGATTGTCGCCCTGCTGCTGGGCGTGAGCGGCATCAAGATCCCGTGGGACACGCTCTT
>CAZOIS010000032.1:0-1329 GCA_964579865.1 uncultured Lentisphaeraceae bacterium
CCCCGGAATCCTTTCCCGGCTGAGAAGCGTGCATTTCATTTTGCACTTCGCGGTTCTTTGGAAATCCACTGGACATATTGGCGCAAGGAGATGTAGTATATTTAAGTATGAGCGTATGTGCACATTCAAAATCGCTACGTGTTGTTTTCGCTCATTCACACCTATCCGTTTCCTGTATTCTTCTGTCTATCTGCCCGTCGCACAGAGTTGCAGTAGATTGTTTTTGTCCCTCGTTTTGGGAGAACAATGAATTGCATTCGTTCAACATAGGGGAACTATAAATGAAAATGATTCGTAAGGGTAGATTGGCAATTCTGGCTGCTTTCATAATGGGGGTAAGGTTTTGTGAAAGCGCGACGTTGCCCTTGCCACAATACCCCATCATTTTCATCCACGGATTGGCGAGTAGCGCGGAGACATGGGATAAGCTGGGAAGTTTCTTGAGCGATCATGGATGGACGGATGGCGGAAACCCCCGTTACGTGAAGATGTCCGCACCTGCAAACGATTATGTTACAGGTGCGAGTAGCGGCTGGTTCTATACCATGAACATGTCCGATTACAACAACACTTATCGTTCTCAGAATCTGACGTTTTGGCAGCAGGGTTATGAGGTCGCCAGGGTGGTCCAGGCGGTCAAGAAAGCCACGGGCAAGTCCAAAGTCATCCTCGTCGGGCATAGCATGGGAGGTCTGGCGGCGCGCGCCTATCTGGAGGGGCTGGCTCAATGGGATGCCCAACGTAGTATGGTCTACAGCAATGACGTTTTTAAAGCCATCACGATCGGCACTCCGCATAAAGGGACCCCGATCGCTACGTTTCTGCCCATTTGTCCTCCTGCAATTCTGTTAGCTGATTTGTTTAAGCATCTTGATGACGACAGTGTTGCCGTAACCGCTCTTCAAACGGGCAGTCCTGATTTGGCAAGTCTGAATAACAAACAGTTACCCCTTTCGGTGGCCTACACGTCTATCGTTGCTGACGGATTGCCCGTGTTGATATATGGACAAGACGTCGGTGACGGTGTCGTTTCCGAAGAATCTCAGGACTTGGCGAATAACGCGATACCTTCGGAAGGGATAACCCATGAGAGAAGAACAATCTTCTTTGATCCGGGAACTGATGAATATAATTTACAAGTGCACACACTCGAAACAGAGAATATGTTGGTTTGGAACGAACTCATCAAGCAACTCTCGACACCCGCCGGTTTGACGAACGATCTTTCCCTTGAAATAGTCGCTGGGCCAGCCCCGGTGCGTCCAGGGGAGTTTGTGACGGTGACGATGACGGCGGCGAACCGTGGCGCGTCTGACCTGGCGGGCGTGG
>CAZOIS010000032.1:1429-37520 GCA_964579865.1 uncultured Lentisphaeraceae bacterium
ACGGGACGCTGGTGCCGGTGACCGCGACGGCGGTGGCGGCGGGCGGGGCGAGCGCTGCGGCTTCGGCGTGCCTTTCTGTGGACAGTGCGCCGGCGCTGCGCGTGTCGCTTGACGAGGACGCCGACCCCGCGACCGCGGGCGAGGCGTTGTCCTACACGGTCTCCTACGGCAACCCGTCGGCGGTTGGCGCGCCGGGAACGACGCTGCGCGCATTGGTGCCGGAGGGAACGGCGTTCCTGTCGGCGGACGGCGGCGGGGAGCTGTCGGGCAGCTGGGTCACATGGCCGCTCGGGACGCTGGCGGCGGGACAGAGCGGTTCGCGGCGGTTCACTGTCCGGGTTGGCGCGGACGTGGCGGACGGCGAGATCCTGTTGGGGCGCGCGGAGCTTACAGACGTGGGCGGCATGGCGACTGCGGAGTCGGCCACAGCGGTGGCGGCCGAGTCGCCGCTGGTTGTCGATCTGTCCGTATCTCCCGACCCGGCGCGCCAGGGGGAGTACGTGACGGTGACGATGACGGCGGCGAACCGTGGCGCGTCTGACCTGGCGGGCGTGGAGTTAAGGTTGCTGACGCCGGACCACGTCGGCTCGTGGGCCTCGTGGGACGCGCTGCCCCCGAGCGATGATTCGAGCAACTATTACACCGGAGACGGCGCGCTGTGGACCTTGGGGACGCTGGTCGCGGGCGAGAGCCGGACGGTGGCGGTCGCGGTGCAGGTGGATTTCGGGTCCACCGACAAACCTTCCGACGGGACGCTGGTGCCGGTGACCGCGACGGCGGTGGCGGCGGGCGGGGCGAGCGCGGCCGCGCAATCTAATTTCAGAATTGGCAATACTATTCCGCACTTTGATGCCATCCCGAATCGGATCATTGGCGTGGGAGGCACCGTCATGTTCACAGCTACCGCCACGGACCGAGACGTACCCGATGTGCAGAGGCTGTCTTTCAGTCTGGTGTCTGGTGCGGCACTCGGTGCGACCATCAATGCAAGCACAGGCGTCTTTTCGTGGAAACCAAGCGCATCACAACCATCCGGGGAATATGTGTTCACCATCCGCGTGACAGATAACGGTATCCCTCCGCAGAGCGACGAAATATCGTTCACCATAACTTACGAAGGCCCGCGGCAAACGATCTCCGGAAAAATCACGGACTCAGTTACAGGTGTGGGTGTCGCGGATGTGGCCATCACGTTTTCGAATGGCGGCGGTGTGACAACGACCGACGCAGGCGGCAACTATTCGCGCTCGATTCCTAAATGGTGGGCCGGTACGGTCACGCCCGAAAAGACGGAAGGCGGGGTATTCGCGCCTGTAAGTAAAACATACTCAAGTTTAACCGCAAACCTGACAGCTCAGAATTTCACGTGGGCACAACCGGGAGTTATGCCGTTCACGTCATTCGCGAACAGCCCGGACAATCTGGCGCTGAAATACAAGATCGTGTCCGGCATTTGGTTCTACTCGGAAGTGTCCGATGGGCTTCGGTGCGTAACACCCCCGAAGGGGGGAAGCTCGGCGATGCAGGTTTCCGTGACCGGACCCGGCATTCTCTCCTTCGGCTGGGAACTGGCGGGCGGGGACGGAACCAACGTGCTGACGTGCATGGTGGGTTTGAAGACCCTGGCCACCAACAAAACGGACGGGGGTACCGCCGACAGTTCGGTCGCTGTCCCCGCGGGAAGCCAGACGGTGAAGTGGACGGTCACACGCGGGAAGAATTCAGGAGAAGCCGTCGGCATCATCCGCGACGTATTCTGGACACCGCTCGGAAAGGCGAGTACGCCGGTTCCCGAAAACGGACAGGTGCTGATGAGGCGTAATTTCACAGGGTTGTCTTGGAACTCAACCAGCGATTTCTGTCGGGTCTATGCTGGACTTTCGGCCACGGCTCTCAAACCGGTTGGGAACGGCATTTATGACGCCGGCAACGTTCCAGCCACGGATCTCGATGCGATCCTCGACCTTGCGGCGGGTAAGACGGTCTTCTGGCGTGTGGACACCGTGATGCGGGATGCTGGCGGCAACGAGGCCGTTAATCCGGGCGTGGTCGGGTCGTTCACCGCGTTGGCAGAAGGTGCGCCCGAGTTCAGTATATACACGCCTATTCCCGTAACCCTAACAGCAGGTGTCTGGTACGACCTCGGACCGTTTGTCATCGTCAACGTGTCGAGTGGCACACTGTCGTGCGCGGTAAGGTCGGGCACGCTTGCCCCCGGCATGAAAATCGCGGCGCGAGGTTCGGATCTTTACGTTACGGGCGTACCTTCTAAAGCTGGGCGCTATCAGACCGTGGTGCAAGTATCAAGGAAGACAGGCACATTGACAGCTCCGGGGACCACGTTAGCTCTGGATTTAACAGTTTTCGCCTTGGATCGACTTGCGACCGGAACGTTCAACGGGTGGGTGGAAAACAGTGTTTACGGCAGCGGAACCGCATCCATGACGGTAACCGGAACTGGAAACATCTCCGGCAAGTTGTTTGTGGGTGCAACCAACTATACATTCACATCTGCGTCATACAGCGGGGAGACCAACGATGGGTTCTACGTTGAAGCCGTCGCAAAATCTGGCACAAAGCCGGCATTCCCGGTTTCTATAAAGATCGGCCGGAACGGACAGGCGGTTGCATCTTTTTCAGATGAGCCGAGCGCTGTGTTTGCGCTTTTACGAAACAACTGGAAAGAACCGGATATGTTAGCGGTGGCCACGAACTACGCCGGCTACTACACGGCCACACTTCCGGGCGAGAGCGAATACGGCAGCGGCTACCTGACCTTCACGGTGGATAAGCTTGGCGGCGTAAAGACGGCTGGCAAACTGGCTGACGGCACTGCGGTGTCACTGAGTGGCGTGTTGATCATGGACGAAAACGGCAGGGTATTTGCGGTCCTTTATACGTCCCCGACGGCATACAAGAGCGGCAGCCTGTTCGGACTGGCCGAGTTCTATAAAGCCGCTGAGAACGTGCGGGTGGTCGTGCGTCTGCTGGACGGCTTGGCATTCAACTGGGAGAACAGAAGCCCACTGGCCACTGGAGACTACGGTACGGGTTTCTCAAGAACACTCGGGTTGACAGGAGGATGGTACGACAAGACCGGGAACCTCTACGACTACTACCGGGGCAGGGATCTGTTGATCGGCACGGACGGAACACCAGTGCCAGAGGCAATTGTCGGCACAAACCGCTATGAATCCGCCTGGTGGAATCCAGACGGTTTGACATTGACGGTTGTGACGAACAAGCTCGGCATTTTGACAGGTCTCTCGGCTCCAAAGGCAGGTTTACCGGTTGATCCCGAGAAAGACCGAGTGTGGGATTATGGGGCGCCTAACTCTGTTGGTCTCAGTGTGTCTCTGACACGGGCGACAGGCGTGTTCAAGGGTTCTTTCAAGGCGTGGTTCGACTATGCCGCGACTCACACCCCGAAGAGCATCGCATTTGAGGGCGTGTTGACGCCCGAGCGAGAAGATACGACGGACGGGATCGCGGGACGCGGCTTCTTCCTGTGGCCAGACAAGTCACAATACCTCAACCTACAGAATAAGATGACCCCCTACAGCTTCAATTGGTCGTACGATCTTCTATTGCTCTCACAATAAAAGGGATGAACACTGAAAGGGGCGACGCATTCGTGTTGGGCACCTCCCACAATCTGATTCAATCTCACACAAATGCCTTTTTAAAAATAAAATTACCCTCGTGCCCTTTGTGCCTTCGTGTGAGAAACACCTTGTTTTAACTCGCTGTTGTCGGATTGTGAGGCAACGCGGAATCGCCCTCCGCCGCTGTTCCTGCTGGCAACGCTGATCGCGCTTAGCTATGATGGAAACATGAATGAATCCATCATGCCGATCCTTGGACGGCGGAGCATCCGTAAATACCGCGAGGGCGAACCGGTCGGCGAGGAGACACTCCAGGCGCTGCTGGAAGCGGCCATGTCGGCCCCCTCGGCGATGGCGCAAGACCCGTGGCGCTTTCTGGTGCTGCGCGAACGCGACTCGCTCGCAGCCTTGGCCGAGATCCTGCCGTACGGAAAAATGCTGAACCAGGCCGCGCTGGGCATCGTCGTCTGCGGCGATATCGCGCGCGCCAACCGCCAACAACTCTCCTACCTGCTCCAGGACTGTTCAGCCGCCACCGAGAACATCCTGCTCGCCGCCCACCTGCTCGGCCTCGGCGCCGTGTGGCTGGGCGTCCACCCGAACGAAGACCGCATCATCGGCGTCCGCCGGTGTTTCGGCGTGCCGGAGGACATTCTGCCGGTCGCCGCCATCTCGATCGGCCATCCGGCGGAACGCCCCGAACCGCGCACGCGCTACAACCCCGCCTTCGTCCATACCGAACGGTGGCAGTGAGCCGCGCCCTCCAGCGTTCCAACGCTGTGACGTCATAATTTACAGATAACATTGTTCAAACGAGGGGACCTGACCTCTGGGGAAAAAGACGCATGAGACGTTATTACCGCGCGCTTCTGCTCGTGCCGCTCTGCGGCGTTTCGCTGGCTGCCGACATCCATGTTTCGCCGACCGGCTCCGACGGTCAGCCGGGAACCGCCGAAGCCCCCGTGCAGACGCTGGAGAAAGCCCGCGTCATGGCCCAGTCGCTCCGCAAGGCCAACTCGAACGAAACGGTCAACATCCTCATGCATCCCGGCATTCACGCGGTCCGCAAGACGGTCGCGTTCAGGCCCGAGGATGCGGGCACGGCGGAAGCGCCCCTGAACGTCCTCGCCTGGGCCGATCCCGCGGCCCCGGGGGCCCGGCCCGTCCTCGTGGGCGGCGCGGTCGTCACCGGCTGGAAGAGGAGTGCGTTCAACGGCCGCACGGACGTTTTCGAGGCCGACCTGAAACCGTTGGGCATCACGACTCCCTTCAAGCAGGTTTACCTCAATGGCAAGCGCCAGATCTGGGCCCGCTACCCCAACGAAGACCCGGCGCACCCCTATTCCGGCGGCTGGGCCTATGTGGACGGCGTCCGCCCGCCGATGTACAAAGACATCGCGGGCGAGCGCACCGACACGGTCGTTTTGCGGGCGAACGACGCGCGCCCGTGGTCGCGGCCCCAAGAGGGCGAAGTCTGCATCTTTCCGCGCTACAACTGGTGGAACCGCATCGAGAAAATCGCGACCTACGATCTTCCGGCCCGCACCCTCACCCTCGCCAAGAAAATGCAGTACGCGGCGCGCCCCGAGGACCGCTTCTGCGTCATGGGCATGCGGGAAGAACTGGACGCGCCCGGCGAGTGGTACCAGGACATGGAGAATCAGAAGCTCTATCTGATCCCGCCCGCCGGCGCGGACCTGACAAAGGACGTCGTGACGGTGCCGACGGTGAATGACATCCTGACCTTCACCAAGACCCATCACGTCCGCGTCATGGGGCTTGAGCTGACCTGCGCCGAGCAGCACGCGCTCCGCTTCTCAGATTGCGATTACGCCGTGGCGGAAAAATGCTCCGTCCACGACTTAGGCTACTTCAACGGTTCCGCCGTCGCGTTGGAGCGCGGCTCGCACGGCGCGATCCGCGGCTGCGACATCTGGAACATCGGCGGGCACGGCGTCTCGGTCAACGGCGGGAACCAGGTCAAGCTCGAGCACTGTGAGCACGCTGTCGACAACTGCTACATCCACCACGTCGGGCAGTTCAACCGCCACGGCATCGGCGTGATGCTCGGCGGCGTCGGCATCCGCGTCTCGCACAACCTGATCCACGACATGCCGCGCTGCGGCATCTTCCACGGCGGAGCGCTGAACACGCTGGAGTACAACCGCATCCGCCACTGCAACCTGGAGATGGAGGACACGGGCTGCACCTACACCGGCGGCTGGACCGGCGGCTGGCAGACCATCCGCTACAACCACTGCACCGACAGCATCGGCTTCAACAACCACGGCAAGTTCTTCGTCTTCGCGTGGGGCATCTACCTCGACGAGAGCGGCTGCGGCAACGACGTCTACGGCAACATCGTCGAGCGCTGCCAGGTCGGCGCCATGCACCTGCACAACGCGCGCGAGAACCACATCTACAACAATATCTTCGCGAACAACGCCGGGCCCCTGGGCAAGACCCACCAGCTCTCGCTGCAGACCTGGAACAATTCCACCAACGGCGTCTTCCTGAGCGACCGGCAACCGAAGATGTTGAAAGAATACGAGCGTCTGATGGCCAACCCCGCATGGGCGACCATGCGCGGCATGCACGTCTCGCCGGCAGACCCTTTCCTGCCGGACGGCACGATCATGCGGGGCAACCGGATCACGCGGAACATCTTCTACTATCCCGGCCAGCCCAACTCGCGCTACGTCAGCGAGAACGGCGTGAACTTCCAATACAACACCATCGACTCCAACACGGTCTGGAACGGCGGCGCGGCACCCGTGAAGACCGGCAAGCAAGCCTTCAAGAAGGCCATCGCCGACCTGACAGCCACAATACCGAACGCCGATTTCTCGCGCCGCCTCACGCCCGAGAAACTCGCCAAAGACGCCAACCGGACTGTCGCCGCCGACTGGCACTGGTACCACAAGACTTTTCCCAACCTCCAGGCGGAAATCGTCTCCTCCGGGAACAAGAACGCCCTGCGCCTGCCCGGCGCGTTCAACAAGGACCAAAAATACGTCCGAAACACCTGCGTCCGCTCGACGCCCTTCGCGCTGGTCCCCGGCAAAAGCTACCGCCTCTCTTTCCGGCTGCGCCACCAGGACGCGACCGGTGAACTGCTTGCCCGCCTCGTCTGTGAAAACCAAGGGCTCTGGAAAGCGTTCGGCGCGCGCGGCTTTCTGAAGCGTTCGGACATGTCAGACGTCCTCACCGCGACCGAGGGCATCGCGTGCCAGACCGGCTTCTATCTGCCGAAGCCCGGCGACGCCGATTACGATGCGCGCGTGACGGCGCTGTCGGTGCAGTTCCAATTCAACTCCAGCCAAGGCTGGGCCGAGATCAGTGACCTGCGCCTGGACGAGACAGAAGCGGCATCGGAGTGGGAGTCCTGGCAGATGGCGGGGGCGGACACGCACTCGGTGGTCGCGAACCCGCTGTTCGTCGACGCCGAGCACGGCGATTTCACGCTCAAGCCCGATTCCCCCGCGCTGAAGCTCGGTTTCGAGCCGATCCCCTTCCGCGAGATCGGCCCCTACCCCGACGCCTCCCGCGCGACTTGGCCGATCCGCGAAGCCGAGGGCGTACGCGAGAATCCTCAGTGGCTCGAATCCGTCCTGTAACCCTGCGCCCCCCCACGCGGCGGGGAGCGATTCAGTGTAATCAAGGCTGAATCGCGCTCAAGGCAGCGTGAGGAGTGAGAAGGCAGGAGTTGGAAACGCGGCAACGCCCGGAAACAGCGACTCCGCTTGAGTGTCGCCCCTTCGCGGGCTATCGCGTGGCGCGGGAAAATGTGCGCCCTCCCCGTGAAGACACGACAACTTAAGCTGGTCTGACCGTGCAAGTTCTTCGTCTCCAATGTGTTGGAACTTATACTCCTCCTGCCAAACGCCTCCTGCGGGTGTGGATTCAACAAAGTTGGACCACCCCCGCCCTGCCTGCGGTCCGGAAAGGGCATTGACACCTCCAAGACTTCCGGTTACCGTATTTTTCCGCTCGTGCTGGACCGCGCCGTTAGACGGCGCCGCGATCCGCCGAGTTTCGCACCTTAACCGACGACATCCCGCCATGACCACCGCCGTGCGCATACGTTCTGTTATCAACGCCTGGGAAACGGTTCGTTTCGAACTGATGAACACGCGTATCCGGACGTTGCCGCTTCGCATCGAGGGCTCTCCGGTTGAGCCCTACGTCCAGCGGCTCAAAGACGAATTCGCGGCGCACCGCTTCGCGTTCGTGCCCAGTTTTTATCTGACCGACAGTTGGGGCTGTCCGGACGAGGTCCCGGTGATCGGCATCCCCTTTTATCTGGCCGACAAGCACCTGTCGCGGATCGAGGAGGAGCAGACCGGCGAAATCGAGGACGGCGACACCATCATGATGCTGCTCCGCCACGAAGCCGGACACGCCATCAACTACGCTTACCGCCTCTGGCGTGACAAAGAGTGGAACGAGAAATTCGGCAGCTTCAAGAAACCCTACCGCGACGCCTTCTCGCCCGATCCCTTCAGCCGCCAGTTTGTGCGCCACCTGTCCCACGGCGAATTTCACCTCAACACCTATGCGCAGAAACATCCCGACGAGGACTTCGCCGAGACCTTCGCGGTCTGGCTGACCCCCGGCTCCCGCTGGCGCACACGCTACGCCAACTGGCCGGCCCTTTCAAAAATCGAATATGTGGCGCGCCTGATGCGCCGCTACCGCGACCGCCCGCCGCAAGTCACCGGCGGCACGCTGATTGAACCGGCCGCGGAGATGGACATTTCGCTGGCCGAGCATTATGGGCAGCGCCTCGAACGCTACCGCGCGGCTGCGCAGGGGTATGTGGACGACAAGCTGCGCGAAATCTTTCCCCGCACGCGAACCTTCGCGGACACGCTCCCGGCCCACCTTTTTCTGGCCCGGCGCAGGCGCGCGCTGACCACCCGCATCGCCCGCTGGTCGGGGATGACCGCCGACGACATCGGCATGATCCTCTCCAAACTTTCAGACCGCAGCAAGGTGCTGGGGCTGCGCCTGCACCCCCGCCATGAAGACGCCTACCTGCTCGACGTGACCGCGCTGGTGACCACGATGGCCACGCGCTTCGGGCTGCGCGGCCGGTTCGACGTCCAATAAGCCCGGCTCAGGTCGGGTCCAGCGGGCCGCGCGAGCGCGGCGGCACCAGCATCGGCACGTCGGCGTCAAAGGGCGGTTTTTCAAACGCGGCGTCGATGATCATCTGCAGGAGCTGCGGGTAGGCGATGCCCGCGGCCTTGGCCGAGCGGGCTAGCGCGACGTCTTCCTCCAGGCAGGGGTTGCAGTTGACCTCCAGCACGTGCGGCTCATCGTTTTCGTCGAGGCGGATGTCCACGCGGCCGTACCCCCACCCCCCCAAGGCGCGGAAGGCCTTGACCGTCAGATCCGTCAGCTTGCGCGCCAGCGGCGGAGAAACCTCCGCCGGACAGATCACCGAGGTACACTTGTACTCGACGCTGTTCTCCATCCATTTGGCGGCATAGGACATGATCGGCGGGATGCCTTCCGGCAATTCGGCGTAATTGACTTCGGCGAAGGGCAGCACGCGCGGCTTGGCTCCGCCGATGATCCCGATGTTGAATTCGCGCCCCGGAAGAAAGCGTTGGGCCGTCGCCGGCTGATGGTAGTCCCGCAGAATGATGCCGACCTGCCGGCGCAGGGCGGTGACCGAATGGACCACCGACTGGCGCGTCAGGCCGATGCCCGCGTGCTCTTGCGCCGGCTGCACGATCACGGGGAAGTGCCAGTTCACGCCGTCCACGTCCTTCACGCGCTCCAGCAGCCGCGACTCCGGCGGCACGCGCAGTCCGAGCCCCTGCAGCAGACTGATCGCCATGTATTTGTAGCGGCAGAGCCCCAAAGCCAACGCGTGCGAACCGGTGATCGGAAAACCCATCATGCGCACCAGAGCCGCCACGCGCATTTCATAAAGCGCACTGTTCACGACGTCGTCGTACTGGTTGAAAACCACATCCGGCTGCAAGCGGGTCAGCTTGCGCTGGAAGCCCAGCAGGTCGTTGGACAGCGGCAACACCGTGACCCTGTGGCCGATGCGCCGGAGCACGCGCGCCAGATGGCGGATGAAGATCTGCAGATCGTCCATGCTTCCGCGGTCGTCCGGCATCTCCGGCACCGCCTCGCGGAAGGTGTTGTAAATCAGAGCGATGTGCAACACACGTTTGCTTTTCATGTCCGCATAGTAACAACGTTGGCGAGACGCGCAAGCAAAAAGTACGCGCGATCGGAAAAGGGGGAATCATTAGACCTTCAGATTGCGCAGATAGTCGCAACTGGGCAGCAGCAGCTCCAGCCCCATTTCCACAAAGCAGTTCTTTACCCCCGCCGCCTTGGCCTCGGAAAACAGCTCTTTCCAATCCACGATCCCCTGCCCGACGGGCACGGATTTTTTCAGCTCCGCCGAGTAGTCGGCCAGATGCAGCGAGATGAAGCGCCCCGGATATTTGCGGAAATACGTCACGGCCTTATAACCGATGTTGACCACCGCAACTTGGAACTGCATTTTGACCAGCTCCGGATCGAGCGTGCCCATCAGCTCGTCGTAGATGAGCGTCCCGCCGATCTGCGCGAACTCGAAGTGGTGGTTGTGGAAGCCGAGCTGGATCCCCGCCTTCTTGGCGCGCTCGCCCATCCGGTTGCACTCTGCGGCGGCCTTCCGCCAGTCGTCCATCGTCGCGTCCTTCTTGAGCCAGAACCCGGAGACGATCATCTGAGTCAGGCCCAGCTCCTTGGCGTACGCGATGCGCTCGTCCAGGTGGCCCTGCAGCTCGGCAAACGAATAATGGCAGCTTTCGCAGCTCAGCCCCGCGGCACGGATCGCCTCGCGCACCTGCGCAGCCGTGAGCTTGGTCAGGGGCTCCCAGTCTTTCCCGTAGCCTGGGGGCGAGCACATCTCGATCGACTGGTATCCCATGCCCGCCAGTTGTTGAAGCGTGCCCTTGAAATCCTTGCCGATCTTGTCCCGCATAATGTACGTCTGCACACCGACGGACATCTCCAGCGGATTCGCGCGGGCGAGCTCCGGACGGCCGCACGCGCACAGCGCCGCGCCCACCGCCAAAGATCCCTTGCCGATAAAGCCTCTTCGCGTCATCGCCTTCATCGCTCTTTCACTCCTTCTGTCGCCGGCCTCAGCCGGGCGAGTTAAATTTCCCAGCCCTTCCGGTATTCGCGGGTCAGATATTTCTCCGCCTCCGGCAGGTTGGTGATGCGCATGTTGGCGGAATCCCACAGCAGGCGCTTGCCGCCGAGGCGCAGGGAAATCGCGCCGAGGTTCATGGCCTCTGAAATCGGGCCGGCGAGCAGGAAATTGCCGCTGGTCGGCTCGCCGCCCTTAAAGGCTTTGACCCAATCGACGTTCACCGGCTGCGGCGCGGGCAGGCCGCCTTTCGCGTCGCCGGAAAGCAGACGGGGCGCTTCGCCCCGGAACCCGGCTAAAATTTTGCCCTTCTCGCCGACGAACATCATGCCCTCCGCCGGCAGCTCGGCGCCCTCGCGCTCCAGCTCCTCGGGCGTCCGCGGACGCATTCCGCCGTCGTACCAGTACAGGTCCAGCGCGGGGCGCGCGTCCTTGGCGGCGAACTTGAACCGGATCGTGGACGCCGCGGGGAACGAGAAATCGTTTTTGATTTTGACGCTGACCTTGTCCCTCAGCGTACACACGTGGCTCGGCGTGGATTCGACCAGCACCGGCGCGTCGAGCCCGAACTCCGCAAACACGCGCCACAGGCTGTAATGGCCCATGTCCGCCATCGCTCCGCCGCCGAACTCATACCAGCCGCGGAACACCGCGTGCGTGTAGTTCGGGTGGTAAGGCCGGTCCACCGACGGGCCCTGCCACAGGCCCCAGTCGAAATCCTTCGGCACCGGCGGCGTATCGGTGGGCAGCGTCGGGTACTGGGGCCAGACCGGGCGGTTCGTCCAGTTATGGATCTCGAGCAGCTTCCCGATCGCGCCGGCGCGGATCAGCTGAGCCGAGATCGACACGTCCCCGCCGGCGCCCGCAGGAATGAAATGGGTGGCGGCCTTCGTCTGCCGGGCAGTCTCGATAACCTGGCGGGCCTCTTTCAAACGGTTCGCCAGCGGCTTGTGCAGCAGCACGCTTTTCCCGGCCTTCATCGCGGCGATCGCGATCGTCGCGTGCAGATGGTCCGGCGTCATGATCTTGACCGCGTCCAGGCCCTTCTCCTTCTCCAGCAGCTCGCGGAAATCGGCGTATTTCGCGCAGGCTTTGAAACCGTCCGCGGCCCGCTTGTTCGCATAGTACAGGTCCACCATCTCCGCGCCGACGTCGCGCCCGCCCGGGATCGCCTGACCCTTCCTCCAATCGGGCTTCTCGACGGCGTTGGCGATGCTTTTCCGCAACCCGTCGCGCGACCAGTCCACGTAATCGTCGCTGTCCTTGTTCGGGTCGCACACCGCCACGACCTGCACGTCGGGCATGGCCAGCAGGCCCGCCAGCTCCCGCAGCCCCTGCGTGCCGCAGCCGATCAGCGCCAGCGTGAGTTTTCCGTTGGGCGCAGCCGGTCCCGCCGCGCCCAGCGCGAAATCAGGAACGATATTGAAGGCGGCCGCCGAGACGCCGGCGGACTTCAGAAAAGAACGTCGATTCATTTTAATTCCCCCATGATTCGAATGATGCCTCACAGCCCACCCTTTTTCCAACGGCGCCAATTCTACAGCCTTCTCGGCCGTGACGCCACGCAAAACTCAAGCGTAGCGGAAGCGCAAGGTCGGGCTTGACTCATATTGGGTTATCTGGTACTTTAATACCTAATTAACGGGCCCCAAAGGGCAAAGGAGAATGCCATGAGAGCTTCCGTAGATCAAACGACGTGTATCGGATGCGGCCAATGCGCGGCAACCTGCCCAGCCGTTTTCGCCCTGCAGAACGATGTCTCCACCGTGCTGACCGACCCGGTGCCGCCAGAAGCGGAAGCAGCCTGTCGCGCCGCCTGCGACGGGTGCCCGGTCGGGGCGATCACGCTTACCGCATAGGAGGTCCGCACGATGAGCTGGGAATGTCCGCACCAAACCGGAGACGACTCGACCTGCGAGCGGCGCGGGCTCCCGTGCAAGCCGCTCGCGAGCGGATGCGTGCTCTGCGGAAAAGTCACTTTTGTCGGCACCGAAGAAAAGGAGCAAGCCATGAAGACAGCGAACGACACCCTCACCCCCCGCGCGAACATTCGGCCGGACCAGACGGTCGCCGAGACCGTGCTCCGGCACCCGCAGCTCCGGGAAAAACTGGAGCAGCTGGGCGTGGACTACTGCTGCGGCGGGAAGCGGAGTCTGGCCGACGCCGTCCAGAGCGCGCACCTCGACCTGACGGAGGTCGTGCGCGCCCTGGAGCAGGCGCTGGGCCAGCCGCGGCCGGCCGCCGCCGACTGGACGACCGCCTCGGTCACGGCCCTTGCCGAGCACATCCTCGACACGCACCACGTCTTCACCAAGGCGCAGCTGCCGCGCATCGACGCGCTGCTGGCCAAGGTGCAGCGCGCACATAGCCTCCATCACGGCGCGATGCTGGCGGCCTTGCGGAGCGCCTTCGAACCGCTGCGCGCCGAGCTCGAAGCGCACCTCAGCAAAGAGGAGCAGATCCTCTTCCCCGCGATCATCGCCATCGACGGTTATTTGGCCGGGCGCAACGCACGCCCTCAGGTGCACTGCGGCAGCGTCGCCCATCCGATCCGTCAGATGGAGTTCGAGCATGACGGCGCCGGCACCGCGCTGGCCCGCATGCGCGAGCTCACTCAAGGCTACCGGCTGCCCGACGACGCCTGTGAAACGTTCAAAGCGCTCTATGAGGCGCTGGCGGCGCTTGAGGCCGACCTGCACGAGCACATCCATCTCGAAAACAACGTCCTGTTCCCCGCGAGCGTGGCCCAGGAGCAGCGGATCGGCGAACCGGCCTGAAGCAAGGAGCGCCATGCGCACACACGTTCTCCAACATGTGCCCTTCGAAGGCCTGGGCAGCATCGAACCGTGGCTCGCGGCGCGGCACGCGCGCGTCACGTGGACCCGGTTTTTCGAGCAGCCCGACTTACCCGACGCCGACGACGTCGACCTGCTGATCGCGCTCGGCGGGCCGATGAGCGTCAACGACGAAGATCAGCTGCCATGGCTGCGCCCGGAAAAACGCCTCATCGCCCGTGCCATCGCGCTCGGCCGCCCGGTCCTCGGCATCTGCCTGGGAGCCCAACTCATCGCGAGCGCGCTCGGCGCCCGCGTCTATCCCGGCCCGCACAAGGAGATCGGCTGGCACCCGGTCTACGGCTCCCGATCCATTCCCGGGGGCTTTCTCTTTCCCGAGGAGTTCCTGGCTTTCCACTGGCACGGCGAGACCTTCGATCTCCCGCCGGGAGCCGTCTGCCTCGCGCACAGCGCGGCCTGCAGGCACCAGGCGTTCCGCTTCGGCACGCATGCGTTCGGCCTGCAATTCCACTTGGAGGCCACGCCCGCCAGCGTCGCATCCCTGATCGAACACGGGCGCGACGAACTGGCCGCCGGAGGTGCCTTCGTCCAGTCCGAGGAGCTCCTGCGCGCCGCACCCCAGCGGGCCTATGCGTCGGCCAACGCGCTGATGGCCGCGGCCCTCGACGCCCTACGCCTTGAGTCGCCCCCGCTCTAATATTCTGTCACCGGACCAGAAGGATCCGGTCGACGAGGACCTTGGCCGGTTCTTTCGAGTCCTTCTGATAGGGCGAGCCAACCAGCTTGACGGAGGCGTAGACGTCCCAGTCGTTGTCGGCGCCGGGGAGATAGGCCGTGTCAATGACAATGCTCATAAGCCAGGTCCAATGCGCCCAGAAGATGGTGGTGGGTTCGATGGCGTGCTTGCCTAAAAAGTAGAGGTGGAATTTGCCGTCTTGCGGGATCTCTTCCGCCGGGATGTTCTTGCCGGTCAGGAACTTTTTCTTGGCGCGGCAGTAAAGCCCCATCTGGAAGGGTAGGCGGTGATAGTCTTTCCGGCCTTCGCCGTCGCGAAGCAGACAGGCCTTGCCGGCAAGGCCGTCGGCATCGTCGACGACGTTGTCGCTTTGGAAGGCCGACCAGTTGATGTCGACCACTTCTTTGCCGACAAATTCGGGGGGAAGCTGCAGGGGCCTGCCCGTGAAACGCATTTTGGCTGTTGCCAGCTTGGTTTCTGCCTCGGCGAGCTTGGCTGTGTTGCGGGCATAGGCGTCGGAGTTGAAGAACCGGTTGGCCTGAATGAGCGAGTTGGTCTCGAACCGGGCGAAAAGGGTCGGAAGATCACGGGGCGGCTTGCCGCCGGCGGGAAGATCGCGGGGATAGCGTTTGCTGAGATTCAGAAGGGCGGCGTCGACGGGGACCCGTTCGCGGGCGATGTTGCGCCATGCGGTCGGATTGCCGCTGGCGAGGTTCTCAGCCTCGTCGAAGAGCGCGTTGACCGTGTTGAAGAAATCGCGATCGAGGTAGGCGAGGGCGTTGGGCGTGGTGAGCCCGAGCGCGGTGTCGGCGGCGGCTTCGCGGTCCTGCAGATAGTTGATGCACGTGAGCATGGGCCGGGCCGCCGGCCCATATTGCGCCCTGCAGAACCGGCCGGCCAGCTCGTCATAGGCTTGGCCGGGGTCCTGCATCATCTTGAGCCCGAACCAGATTTTGAAGGGGTAGAAGCTGGTTTCACTGGCGGCCTCGCATTCGACGAAGAGAGTCTTGACGCGATGGTCGCGGTAAAAGGCGATGTCTTCCTGAAGGCTCCGGGCGTTGAGGTAAGGCGGGTGATAAGACTTCGTGTAGACGATCCAGTAGTCCCAAACGGCCAGGTTCGACGCGATCTCCGCCCAGCGGAGGAAATTGTCGCGGTAGTCGCGGTTGCGCGGATGGCTGTTCGGAAATTGCGTGTCGGCCTTGCCGCTCGGCTGGAACTCGCATCCGAGTTTGCAGACTCGGACGATGACGTTCGCGGCCGGCTTGATGTGCTTGGGCGCGTCGAGTGTAAAGGTGTAGGCAAAGGTCTGCACAAGGATGTCCGGGTAGTCCTTGGCGATGTCGTTGGCGACGAAGTTGATGAAGTCGAGGAGCACGCCGCTGTAGGCGCCCTCGCGCTCCAGAACGGCGGTGCAGGCGGGGCAATGGCATTCGCCGTCGCAGTCGTTGTGGCTGATGTCGTAGATGCGCGGGTAAAGCGCCGGCGAGCCGGCCTTTTCCCGGTCGCGCTTGATGAAGGCGCGCAACTGGGCGCAGACGGCTTGGCGCACCTCGGGGCTGGTGAGGCAGAACTGCCCAGGGCCGGAGCCTGAGGTCGAACGGACGCGCCGGCCTTTCTTGTCCATGGCGAACCAGTCGTCCGGCCACGCCTGGGTCGTGTAGGCGTGGAAAGTGTGGCAGTCGTTGGGCGAGCCATGCCGCTCGCTACCGCCCAGTTCTTCGGGAAAGGCACACTGCGCGTTCATGCGGTTGCGGACAAGGAAGCGGACAGCGTTCGGGGAGTATCCGACGCCGCTGTAGATGCTGCGGTTCATGATGGCGGGCTTGCCCCGCAGATTCCAATCGAGTGTCTGCGCGGCGAGCGGAGGGACATATTCGGTGTCGACGTCCGACCAGACCACGCCCAGCCGTTCAAGCATCTCATAGGCGGCATAGAGGGTTCCGCGGGGTCGTCCGCCCGCGACGACGAGGTTGCCGCCCGTGGCGCGGAGGATCCACTCTTCTTTGCCGAGTGTGGCGCAGTCGATGCCGCTCTTCTCGGCGAAGGTGGTCGGCCCAACGAAGATGGCCGGTTTTGACGCGTGTGCTTCGGCCACGATTTCGCATGTTGCGCCGGTCAATTCGGCAAGGTAGCTTTTGAGCTCCCGGGCGGCCGTCTCTTCGGCCGGGATTGGCGAGTCAGCCAGAACGATGGTGACGGGCCGGCCTTTCTCAAGTTTGAAACCGTCGCGGGCCGAGGCGGCCAGCGGGGCGAGAAGGATGGCAGTCAACGTGAAGGCCAGGATTCTTGACATGTGATTCTCCATCGTTTCGGCCCGACAAACGAAACCCGATCAGGCTGTAAAGTAGCGCGGGCGTCCACGCCCGCCTAAAACCTCAAACCTGGATGACGCTGTTGAGGGTGCCGTTGTTGTTGAGGGCCCAGTGCGGACACCTTACATCGACGTGCCAAACGCTGTCCACCACGAACTTGTACTCGTACAGCCCGGGCGCCAGCAGCAGCGTGATCCGGAAAAGCCCCTCCGCCGGATGATAGGTCAGCGGGTGGGAGGCCGGATCCCATTCGTTGAAGGTTCCGGCGATGAAAACGCGGCTTCCCGCTTCCGCCGCGAACTCGAACGTGATCGCCTTTTCCGTGGCGTTGCGGCCCATAAACGCCAGCTCATCGATCGGCCGTCTTTCACGCCACCGGCGTTTAGGAGCCGCACGGGGTGGGCTGGGCTTCACGGATGAGACGCGGGCGGGTGTTTTCGTCGTTTTCATCGGACCTCCTGTCTGCGGCTGCAATAGACCGCGCACGGCATTAAACGAGCTCACCAATATGGAACTCCCACTGCCGACAAAAAGCAAGACTTTTTAAGCCCACACGGAGACCAAATTGACATTCTCACATTCGGTGAGTTAAACTGATTTAAACGTCAGGTCAATCGCATGACGGACGCGACGGAGAGGCACACGGGAGGCAGCGTGAGTAACGACACCCCAACTCCATCGTCCCCCAAGAGACCCCCGAGCGGTTCTCAAGGCGACCCTTTGTCCGCGACCTTTGACGCCCAGCCGCCAACGGTTTTCGTGATCGACGACGAAGTGATGTTGCGCACCCTCTTGGCGCGGCTGCTGCGTTCGGCCGGTTACAGAGTGGAGTGCTTCGCTTCCGCCCGCGAGTTCCTTAGCCGTCCGCCGTTCACGGGGTGCGGCTGCATCCTGCTCGACATCCAGATGCCCGGCATGAGCGGAGTGGAGCTGCAAGAGGAGATGGCCAAGTCGAACGACGCCATGCCCGTCATCTTCATCACGGCCTGCGCCGACCTGAACACCTGCGTCAAGGTCATGAAAAAAGGGGCCGATAACTTCCTGACGAAACCGTTCGACGAGGCCTCGCTCCTTGCCGCCATCCGCCCGGCTTTGGAAAAAGACCGGATACGCAGGCAGAAGCAGGCCGCCCGGTCCAGGGCGGAGCGGCTCATCGGCTCCCTCACCCCGCGCGAACTCGAAGTGATGGTCCTCCTGATCGCCGGCAAGCTGAACAAACAGATCGCGGCGGAGCTCGGCATCGCCGAGATCACCGTCAAGGTCCACCGCCGGCAGATCATGGAGAAGACGGGCGTCACCTCGCTGGTGGACCTGATGAGGGTCGTGAACCAGGCAAAGGGCCTCGACGACAGCGACGGCGACTGATGCCCGCGCCGGCCCACACGTCCTATCTTTTGGTATAGTTCCCCTTGCCGTTCTTTTGTGCGACGATACGGGCGCTCAAGAAGAAGAGCGCCTTATGACCTCGAACAACAGCGAACTTGCGGTCCCGCGAACGGGTTTGACGATGGCCAGAGGGCCTTCGCAGATCGCCGCCGTGTCCCGGACGCCCAGATCCACCGCTCTCCGCTCCGCTTTGCAGACTGGCCGGGCCCTCGTGGCGGGGCTGTTCGCGTGCGGGGTCCTGCGCGCCGACGCGCAGCTCGTGGTCAGCGAGCTGATGTACAACCCGATCGGCGGCAACACGAACGAGTTCATCGAGCTCCACAATGCCGGCGGCGGCGCCGTCGACCTGGGCGGCTGGGCCTTCACCGCGGGCATCACCTACGGTTTCCCGTCGCCGACGATCCTGGAGCCCGGCGCCTATCTGGTGGTCTGTGTCAACCGCGCCGCATTCGCGGCCCTCTATCCGGGCGTCACCAACCTGGCCCCCGGCGCCTACAGCGGGCAGCTCAGCAACGACGGCGAGGCCGTCACGCTCGCGAATGCCGACGGGGCGCCCGTCCTCTCGCTGACCTACGACGACCAGCCGCCTTGGCCGACGGCCGCGGACGGTTTCGGCTGCTCCCTCGTGCTGACCGATCCCGCCGCCGCCCCGAACACCCCCGAAAACTGGGTCGCCAGCGCCCAGCTGCACGGCTCGCCGGGCGGGCCCGACGCCCTCTCCGTGCGCGACGTGGTGATCAACGAGATCCTCGCCCACACCGATCCGCCCTTCGAAGACGCCGTCGAGCTCCGCAACCTCACCACCAACGCCGTCAGCCTGGCGGGGTGGTACCTGAGCGACGACAGCGCGGTCCGCAAGAAATACCGGTTCCCCGAGGGCGCCGCGATCCCTCCGCTCGGCTATCTGACCGTGTACCAGAACCAGCTCTCCAGCGGCCCCGTTCCTTTCGCCCTCAGCGCCAAAGGCGACGACCTCTTCCTCTCGGAGGCCGACGCGGCCGGAAACCTCGTGCGTTTCGTCGACTTCCACGCCTACGAGGCCTCGCAAAACGGCTATTCGTTCGGCCGCTGGCCCGACGGCACCGGACCTTTCACGACGCTGGCCGCCCCCACCTTCGGCGTCGGCGCTCCGGCGGACCTCGCCGAATTCCGCACGGGCACAGGCGCCCGCAACTCCGGGCCGAAAGTCGGGCCCGTCGTCCTCAACGAGATCATGTACCACCCCGCCGAGTCGAACGCGGCCGGCCGCATGCCCGCTGAGTACATCGAGCTGCTGAACACCTCCGGCGCGGCCGTCCCGCTCTACAACCTGGAGACGCCGACGAACACCTGGTCGCTCACCGGCGGCATCAGCTTCAGCTTCCCCACCAACCTCGTGCTGCAGCCCGGCGAGTTCCTGCTCGTCACCGCCACGAACGACCTCGCCGGGTTCCGCGAAAGCTACGGCATCCCCCAGGACGTCCGCGTGCTGGGCCCCTGGCTGAAGAGCCTCAACAATGCGGGCGACACCGTGCGGCTCCGCGCGCCCAACAACCTGGATCCGGCGGACAACACCGTCGCCCGTTACGTGGTCGACGAAGTCGCCTACCGCGACCAGCTGCCCTGGCCGCTCGCCGCGGACGGGCTCGGCGGCGCGCTGGAGCGCACCGATCCCGCCGCCTACGGCAACACCCCCGCCAACTGGCACTCGGCGCCCGACGGCGCCACGCCCGGACGCGCCAACTCGCTCTTCCTGCCCCCGGGCGCGATCGTGATCAGCGAGGTCATGGCGCTCAACCGCAGCACGCTCCGCGACGCCGACGGCGACTTCTCCGACTGGATCGAGCTGCACAACACCACGTTCCAGACCGTCTCGCTCAAGGGCTGGCACCTCACGGACCAGCCGGACAACCCGACCCTGTGGACCTTCCCCGACGTGAAGATCGCCCCTTACGGGCACCTCGTGGTGTTCGCCTCCTCCAAGAACCGCACCGACCCCGCCGCGGAGCTCCACGCCAACTTCTCGCTCGACGCCTCGGGCGAATACCTCGCCCTCTTCCGCGGCGACCTCACGCCCGAATCCGCCTTCGACCCGACCTTCCCGGCCCTGCCTCCGGACGTGAGCTACGGCTACGACGCCCTCGGCACCCGGATCGCGACGCCGGTCCGCCCCGGCGTCGCCGGGCGCTACCTCGTGCCGACCAACGCCGCCGCGCTGCCTGCCGACTGGTCCGCGCCCGGCTTCGATGACCGCGCGTGGACCCCGGCCGGCAACGGCGTGGGCTTCGACACCGACCCCGACTACCGGCCCTTCATCGAGACGGACCTCTATGCCGAAATGTACGGCAAGCAGGCCTCCGCCTTTGTCCGCTACACGTTCGTGCTCGACCAGGCGGCCGACATCACGCGCGTGCTGCTGCGGCTGAAATACGACGACGGGGTCGTCGCCTGGCTCAACGGCGTCCAGATCGCCTCGGGATCGGCCCCTTCCGCGCCGGCCTGGAACGCCACGGCCAGCTCGTCCCGCAGCGAGCCGCTCGCCGCCGTCTACACCGATTTCACCCTCGACGCCTTTGCCCACCTCCTGACCGAGGGCACCAACGTGCTCGCGCTGCAGGCGCTCAACTCGTCCACGACCAGCTCGGACCTGCTCCTCCAGGCCGAGCTGCGGCTTTCATGGGCGCCCGCCGTGGTGACGCGCACGCCGGTCGCGGCCGGCAGCGCGGGCCGCTGCCTCGTGCCGGCCGACGCCGCCGCGCTGCCCGCCGACTGGACCGCGCCCGGCTTCGACGACCGCGCGTGGACCCCGGCCGGCAACGGCATCGGCTTCGACGCGGACCCCGACTACCTGCCGTACATCCAGACCGACCTCTACGCCGAGATGTTCGGCAAGCAGGGCTCGGCGTTCGTACGCTATCCTTTCGTCCTGACCAACAGCGCCGCCCTCTACGAAGCCCTGCTCCGCGTGCGGTTCGACGACGGCTTCGTGGCCTGGCTCAACGGCACGCGGGTCGCCTCCAACAACGTGCCCGCGCCGCTCGCGTGGGACTCGCGCGCGCCGGCCAGCCGCAGCGACGCCTCCGCCCTGCTCGCCCTGGACCACGACCTCTCGGCCTGGCTCCCTCTGCTTGTGGACGGCACCAACGTGCTCGCGCTCCAGCTCCTCAACAATTCCTCCACCAGCTCGGACCTGCTCCTGCAGGCCGAGCTCTCGTTCGCCTGGAAACCGGCCACCGGCGCGCTCGACCTCGCCGCCGGGTTCCTCGCCTCGCCGACCCCGGGCTCGCGGAACGACGCCGCCTATGCCGGCGTCGTGCCCACGCCCACGCTGTCGCACCCCGGCGGCGTCGTCTCCGGCACGATCTCGGTCAGCGCCATCTGCGCCCTGCCGGGAGCCGTGCTGCGCTACACGCTCGACGGCACCCCGCCCACGGCCGCCTCGCCCCTCTACGCGGGGCCGCTCCCGATCGAGCGCGAGTGCGTCCTGCTGGTCCGCGCCTTCGCGACCGGCCTCGTCCCCAGCCCGGTCGCCGCGGCCGTCTACCGGCACGCGTTCCTCGGCATCAACGAGATCATGGCCAGCAATGCGACCGCCACGCCCGAGATCGCCGACTTCACCGACTTCGGCGACTGGATCGAGCTGTACAACGGCGGCACGAATGCCGTCGACCTGAGCGGCTACCACCTCTCCGACAGCCTGGACGCGCCTTTCCGCTGGCGTTTCCCCGACGGCGCGACGATCCCGGCCAACGGCCATCTGCTGGTCTGGGCCGACGGCTACGATTCGCAGCCGGGGCTGACGCTGACGCGCGATTTCTGGCCCAACCGCACCTTCGTCACCCGGGCTTACCACGCGAACTTCAAGCTCTCCGCCGACGGCGAGCAGGTCGGCCTCTTCACCCCCGGCGGCGCCCTCGTCGACGGCGTGACCTTCGGCGTGCAGCAGAACGACATCTCCCTCGGGCGGCTGCCCGACGGCGGCGCGACCTGGGGCTACTTCGGCCACTCCACCGCAGGCGCGGCCAACGCCGCGCCGCAGCTCGACCAGAACCTGCACCGCGCGCCGGCCGTGGCGGTCTCGCCCGCCGAGCCGCTCTTCCTCGACGGACCGGTGACCGTCTCGCTCGCCTCCGGGCCCGGCGTCACCGCCCTCCGTTACACGCTCGACAGCAGCCAGCCGGACGACGCCTCCCCGCTCTACACCGGACCGTTCACGCTGGCCACTTCGACGGTGGTGCGCGCCCGCGCCTACGCCGACGGCCTGCACCCCGGCCCCGTCGCCACGCGCACCTTCCTCATCGGCCAGCGCAAGCCCGAACTGCCGGTCGTCTCGCTCGTCATCGACCCCCGGTTGCTCTTCGATCCGGTCACCGGCATCTACACCAACGCCCTGAAGGAGCGCGACGTGCCGGGCTCGGTCCAGTTCTGCACCACGCCGTCGAACACGGCGTTCCTGGCCGGCGCGGCTTTCCGCCTCTACAGCCTCAACACCTTCCTCAAGCCGCAGAAGCCCCTCACCGTCAACTTCGACAGCAAGTACGGGACGGACGAGATCGCCTACCAGCTCTTCCCAGAGAAGCCCGTCGGCGCCTTCGACCGCTTCGTGCTGCGCAACGGCAACGACGACTGGGCGGTGGCCTTTCTTCGGGACACCCTGGGCCAGCGGATGCTCAAAGGCGCGATCAACAACGCCACGCAGGGGTTTCGCCCGTGCGCCAGCTACCTCAACGGGGCGTACTACGGCCTGATCAACATCCAGGAGAAGATGGACGAGATGTTCTGCGCGAAGAACTACGGCGTCCCGCTGTCCGACATCGACTTCTTCGAAAACGACGGAACCAGCGGCGACGAGCTGCTCGACCACGGCACCGCGGACGGCTGGAACGCGCTGCTCGCGTTCCTCGGCGCGAACAGCCTGGCGCTGCCGGCCAACTACGAGCACGTGAAGAGCCAAGTCGACATCGAAGACCTCGTCGATTACGTGGCGGGACAGCTGTTCGCGGACGACACCGCCTGGGCCCACAACCGGAAGTGGTGGCGCGACCGCAAACCGGGCGGCAAGTGGCGCTGGTGCTTCGTCGACCTCGACCGCGCCTTCGGCAACGTGAACGACAACCGGCTGCCCAGCATGGCGTCCAGCATGGTCGTCTTCCGCGAGCTCCTGGCCAACGCGGAGTTCCGCGCCTACTGCTCGCAGCGGCTGATGGCGCACCTCAACAGCTCGTTCAGCACAAACCGCATTCTCCCGATCATCGACTTCGAGGCCGGCCGCATCCGCTCGGAGATCATCGAGCACGCCAAGCTGTACGGGCCCAAGGGCGGCATCCCGTCCGTCGCGACCTGGGACGCCAACATCGAGGCGATCCGCAGTTACGCGCGCCAGCGCCCCGCAATCGCCATGCAGCAGGTGGCCGCCTATTTCTCCGGCGGCGAGACCGCGCAGGTGAGTCTGGAACAGGGCGGCGACGGACGCGTCCTGGCCGACCATGTCCCCCTGCTCGGCGGCTCCACCAACACCCTTCTGTCCGGAATCCCGGTCACCTTCACCGCCGTGCCGTCTATCGGCCAGACCTTCGCCTACTGGCTGATCGGCAGCGGGTCCACCCGCCTGTCGGACAAAGGTTCCGCGTGGCGCTACCTCGTGCCGACGAACGGCGTCGACGGCTGGAACCAGCCCGGGTTCGACGACGCCGCATGGGCCACGGGCGCGGGCCAGCTCGGCTACGGCGACGGCGACGAAGCCACCGTCATCGGCGCCGCCTCCAACCTCATCACCGCGGCCTACTTCCGGCGCGCCTTCGTCCTCCGGGACGCCGCCGCGATCACCGCGCTCGACCTGCAGCTCCTGCGCGACGACGGCGCCGTCGTCTACCTGAACGGCACCGAGATCCTGCGCACCAACATGCCCACGGGGCTCGTCGACCACACGACCTTCGCGCTGACGAACATCACCAGCTCGAGCACGCCCGGGGAGAACGCCTACCTGCCGTTCACGGTCACGGGCGCGCCGTTCCTCGAAGGCACCAACGTGCTCGCCGTCGAGCTCCACCAGTCGTCCGCCAACTACACGGACTTCGGCTTCGACCTTCAGGCCACCGCCACCCGCGCCGCCGGCGCCGTCACCACCAACACCTCGGCCGTGCTGACGCTCATCCCCGACGGCGCGACGCCGCTGAGCGTGACCGCGGTGTTCACGCCCGCCGGCGCCAGCCTGCTGCCCGCCATCGTGACCGGCGACCTCACGCTCACCGCAGCCGGCTCGCCCTGGCTCGCCACCGGCGACATCTACGTGCCGTCCAACACCAGCCTCACGGCCGAGCCGGGCGCCGCCCTCCTGATGCCGGAGGGAGCCAGCATCTACGTGCAAGGCCGGCTCTGCCTGGCCGGCACGCCGGACGCGCCCGTGAGCCTCGGTCCCAACACCGCGCCGAACGCCCGCGCGCGCCTCTACACGGACCCCGCGCTGGCCGACGCGGCCGACGCGCCCGGCCGCTGGGGCGGCATCGCCTTCGACCGCGCCGACAGCACGGGCGTGCTCTCGAACGTCGTGATCCGCGGCGCCACGCTCGCGGCCAACGACAGCGTCAACATGAAGGCCGCCGTCTCGGCCTTCGGCTCCGACCTCCATCTGTCGGGCCTCGACATCGACGACGTGGCCCTGCCGATCTTCGTGCAGGAGGGCCGCTCCACGGTGCTCGAGAACAGCCGCATCCGCATCGGCGTGATCGGCGACGGCATCAACATCAAGCGCGCCCGCTACGCGCGCGTCGAGGGCTGCGAGTTCTCCTCGGCCAACCTCACGGTCGACACCGACGCCATCGATTACGACGGCATCCAGGGCGGCATCATCCGCAACAACCGCATCCACGACTTCATGGGCGACAACAACGACGCCATCGACATCGGCGAAGGCACCCTGGACCTGCTCGTCGAAAGCAACCGCATCGCGCGCTGCTTCGATAAAGGCATCTCCATCGGCCAGGCCTCCACCGCCCTCGTCCGCTTCAACCTCATCGAGGAAGTCGACATGGGGCTCGGCATCAAGGACGCCGGCTCGTACGGGCTCATCGAGAACAACACCTTCTTCAACCTCGGCTGCGCCGTCGCGGTGTACGAAAAGAACCTCGGCAGCGGCGGCGGCCGCGCGAGCGTGCGCAACTGCATCGTCGCCCGCGCCGCCGGCGCGCCCTTCACCTGCGACGCGCTCTCCACGCTCGACGTCTCCTACACGCTCTCCGACACCGCTGCGGTTCCCGGCACAGGCAACGCCACCGGCGACCCGCAGTTCCTCAATGCCGAGGCCGGCCGCTTCGCGCTCCAGACCGGCTCACCCGCCGCCGACGCCGCCGACCCCGACTCCCCGGCGGACCCCGACGGCTCGCGCGCCGACATGGGCGCCATCCCCTTCGACTGGCGCGAAGGCCACGCGGTGATCTCCGAAATCCACTACCACCCCGCCGACGCGGGCCAGACGGAATACGTGGAGATCACCAACCCGGGCGGCGCGCCGCTGGATCTGACGGGGCACCGCTTTTCCAAAGGCATCACCTTCGCCTTCCCCGGCGGCACCCTGCTGAACCCCGGAGACCATCTCGTGATCGCCGCCAGCGGCACCCTTCCGGGCGCCTTCGTCTGGGCGGCCGGCACGCTCGACAACGCGGGCGAGCCCCTCCAGCTGATCGACGCCGACTCGAACGTCGTCGACCGCGTCGACTATGCGCCGATGTCGCCCTGGCCGTCCGAGCCTGACGGGCACGGCCCGTCGCTGGCCCTCATCCATCCTCGCTGGAACAACGCCGCGCCGTCGAGCTGGTACGCCAGCGCCGCACCGGGAGGAACGCCCGGCGCGCCCTTCGACAACCCCGCGGTCATGCCCCGGCAGACCATCACCGTCACGGCGAGCGGCCGCGGCGAGGTCACCCCCCTCGGCGTCATCAGCGTCCCCTGCTACAGCAGTCCGAGCTTCACGTTCACGCCGGCCGACTGGTCCTATGTCGCCGATGTCCTGGCGGACGGGAGGCGCGTCGTGGCGCCCGCCGCCTACAGCTTCACCAACGTCCTGAGCGACCACACGCTGCACGTGGTTTTCGCCGACGAGACGGCCGCGCGCGGCACGCCGAAATGGTGGATCGCAGAAACCATCCCCGGCGCCGCCCAGGACTTCGACGGGGCGGCCGCCGCGGACACGGACGGGGACGGCATGCCCAACTGGGCGGAATACGAGGCGGGCACGCACCCGACCAACGCCGCCAGCCTCTTCATGGCCCGGATGACGACGCTGGAGGGCGCGCCGTCCCTCTTCTGCCAGACGATCCCGGCTGGCCCAGAATGCGGCGGCAAGCAGCGCTACTACACCATCGAGCAGCGGGCCAGCCTCTCGCAGGGCGGCTGGACGGCCATCCCCGGCTACACCGACATCCTGGGCACCGGGCAAACGATCCGGTACCGCGCCCAACCGGCAGGTTGCGAGCTCCTCCGCTTGAAAGCCACACTCCGGTAGCGCCGGGAGACAGCACCCGGTGTGGATCCAGCCAAGTTGAATCACACCCGGTTGCGCGTTGACAGCATCCGGCCCGGCGGTTAAGGTTACTCCATCGACGAAAGACGACATGGCCAGGAGAAATCGATGACGCCGGAGCAAACCGACACAGCCCCGTTGACCGAGGTCACCATCTACACCGACGGCGGCTGCGAGCCGAACCCCGGCGCCGGCGGATACGGCGTCATCGTGGTTTGCGGGAGCCAGGTCAAAGAGCTCTCGGGCGGGTTCCGGCAGACCACCAACAACCGGATGGAAATCTTTGCCGCCATCGCCGGACTGGAAGCCCTGACGACGCCGTCACACGTGACGCTGATCAGCGACTCCCGGTACGTGGTCGACACCATGGAGCTCGCATGGGCCAAACGGTGGCGGGCGAACGGCTGGTGGCGCACCCGGCGCGAACGCGCCGTCAACGCGGACCTTTGGGAACGGCTGCTGGCCCTGTGCGAACGGCACCGCGTCACCTTCAAGTGGGTCAAGGGACACGCAGGGCATGAACAGAACGAGCGCTGCGACATGCTGGCCATGGAGGCGTTGAAACGCCCCGACATCCCGGTGGATCCGGGCTATGCGCCACATCCCGAGGAACCGAAGCCCGGCGGGCTGTCGCCGGAGGCCCGACCCAGCCGCTCAAGCCTGACTCCGGCATCCCCGACCCCAGACATCGGCGCATTCAGATCCGAGAAGGCTGGAACGGTCCAGATGGAATTCAACCTCTGAGCAAAAAGTGGAACGTGCCCCCGGAATGTGATATAACTACGCCCGTTTTTGAACCTAAAGGATCGTAAAAATGGCACTTGGCGTCGGCATCGTCGGACTTCCTAACGTCGGCAAATCCACTCTTTTCAACGCGCTGACCCGCGCGCAAAACGCGGAAGCCGCAAACTATCCCTTCTGCACCATCGAACCCAACAAGGCGACCGTCCCCATGGCCGACGCGCGGCTCGACGCGCTCGCGAAAATCGTCAACCCGGCCCAGATCATCAAGGCGACCGTCGACTTCATCGACATCGCCGGCCTCGTGCGCGGCGCGAGCAAGGGCGAGGGCCTCGGCAACAAGTTTCTCGCCAACATCCGCGAAACCGACGCGCTCCTGCAGGTAGTCCGCTGCTTCGCGGACGACGACGTGGTGCACGTCGAAGGCGGCATCGACCCCATCCGCGACATCGAAATCATCGAGACCGAGCTCGTGCTCGCCGACCTGCAGTCGCTCGAGAAGCGCATCGACCGCATCAGCCGCCAGGCGCGCGCCGACAAAGAGCTGCGCAAAGAGGTCGACGCCATGGAGATTCTGATGAAGCACCTCAACGAGGGCAACCCCGTCCGCACCTTTGCGCGCAGCGAAGCCGACCCGATCGCAAACACGCTCACCGAGCTCCAATTCCTCACCGACAAGCCGATCATCTACTGCGCCAACGTCGGCGAGGACGCCCTGAGCGCCGACAACGCGCAGATCGCCCGCGTGAAAGAGTATGCGCAGAAGCAGGGCTGCGACGTGGTCGTCATCTCCGCCAAGATGGAGGCGGAACTGGCGGGGCTCTCCGACGCCGAGCGCGACGACTTCCTCGCCTCGTACGGCCTGAAAGAAAGCGGCCTCGACCAGACGATCCGCATGGCCTACCACACGCTCGGGCTCGCGAGCTACTTCACCGCCGGGCCCAAGGAAGTCCGCGCCTGGACCTTCCACCGCGGCTGGGCCGCGCCGAAGTGCGCGGGCGTCATCCACACCGACTTCGAGCGCGGCTTCATCCGCGCCGAGGTGATCGCCTTCGATGACTATGTGCGTCTGAACGGCGAAGCCGGAGCCAAAGCCGCAGGCGTCATGCGCGTGGAAGGCAAAGAATACCTTGTGCAGGACGGGGACGTGATGCACTTCCTCTTCAACGTGTAAGGATCACGCGCCCCCTGAAGGTGCGGCGCTCCCGCCCCCGTCGCTTACCGGCCTCCGCCCGGGCCGCGTCCGCCATGGAACCCGAAGCCGGGGCCCATCGACGTGTTCTGGATGATCGTCTGAATATGCGCGGCGAAAGACGCCGCCTCTTCGCCCTCATACCCGGCCGCGCGGGCGGTGGCTTGCAGCAGATACTGGCGTTCCGAATCATAGAGGGCACCCAGCGTCGCCATCGTCTCGCCCATCTCCTGGCGCAGGCTGTCGCGGTTTTCGCTCTTCCCCTCGGTCTGCATCATCAGCGTCCGCAGCTCGCTGATGCGGGCTTCCGCCGCCACCAGCTGCTCATGGTTCGCACGCTGCTCGTCCGTCATGGCCTGCGTGTCCACAGCCGCCAGAAAACTGGACTTCTCCTGCGCGCGCTGCTCCATGTTCTGGCGGAACTCCTCGAAGCGCTTCTGCATCTCGGCATACCGCACCGGGTCCTCCTTTTTCAGTTGTTCCATGCGCGCCTCCCGGGATTGGCGCCTCGGCTGATCCGGATTGACCTGCTCCTCCTGCGGTTTCGGCGTTTCCTGAACGCGTTCGGCGGCACGCGCCGCCAGCGCCTCTTCGAGTTCGGCCACCCGCTTGCGCAGCGCCTCCGCGTCGCGCGCCGCGGCGCCGTCCTTCACGGTCACCACGCGGGGCCGGGCCGGGGCCGGCGCAGGCGCTTCCTCAGCCGGCGCAGGCACTTCGGGCGCAAACAGCCACAGCCGCGCGTGCTCAAGCCCGGCACCGGCCAACGCGCACAGCGCCATCCCGATCCCCACACACAAAACCTTTTTTCCGTCCATTTTCCAGTCCTTTAAAAAACCCTTAAATTTGTTCAACGGATCAGCCCGGTAAAAATTGCCGTCCCTTTCGTTTTTGCCCCGGCGCAGCGCCCGGCCACGCTCAGACCCGCAGCCCGTGCAATTCAAACCCCGGCGCCAGCGAAGCCCGGAGCAGCTTCGCGACGTCTTCCGCATCGTTCCACATGCGCAATCCCGTACCGACCGTTACGGGCATTCCCTCGTCGACCGTCAGAACCACGCGGTACAGCATCGTGTTGCCCGTCTGTCCCGCCCGCTCGCTGCTGACCTGCGTCACGCGGTCGAAGGAAAAACGGCGCTCCCGGCGTTGCAGCCCCGCCATCCGTGACCACGTCACCAGCTCGCGCCGGGCCGGCGCCACCTCGATCCCGCGCGTCAAGGCGACCTGGCCCACCAGCGAGACCGCGAGAAACGCGTCAAACGCCGTCACGCAAACGGCCAGAAGCAGGGGCGCATGGGCGATTGTCCACAGGACCGCGCACACAGCGGTGCAAACGAACAGGCAGACGGCCAACGATACGGTCACCGCACGCGGACGCCCCGCAGGGAAAACCAATTCGAAGCCTCCATCCGAACGCGGTTCCAACCGCAGGCCTTCACGCGCCAGCGGGGCTTCCACCGGCTCCAGCGCCGCCGTCGCGTCCACCGTCTGAGGCGGCACAAAGTCCGGAACGCTCTGCGGCGTGTGCCGGACCGGCACGTCGAACACCGCCTTGTAGTCGATGCCGGGCGCGGACGCCCTCGCGCTCAGCCTCCAATAATAGCCGTCGCTGCCGCCGGCGGCAAGGGTGGCCGGCTTGTCGTACGGCACCGCAAAGCGGATCGGCAGCATGGTCTCGTCGCCATACGCGAGCCCGGCATCGAAGTGGCGCGACGCCTCCCACAGCACATCGCGATGGGTGCTCCGGTGCTTGCCGCTGCCGGTAGTGTATTGGTGGACGCACTGCAGGACCACATCGATCCCGGTCTCGGTCTCGACCCGCGCGGGGATGCGGATGGTGCCGGAAACGGGGCCGCCCAACACGCCCGGCATCGGCGACATCTCGAAAACGCTGACGCCGAATTTCCTGATCCGGCCGACCAGATAAGCGGCGGCGGCGGCCGGGACCAACCCCGTCGCGCCCAGCCCCCACAGATACCACGGCAAGGGGTCCGGCGCCATGACCGCGAACGTCTTCCAGAGAAACCAAGCCATATAGCCGTTCCACGCCAGCGCGAGCGCGGCCGCCACGCGATGCGCGGCGGCGCCGCGCATCCGGATCAGGCCCTGACCGGCAAGCGGCTCAGCGTCCGGACGCGACAAGAGCCCGGACAGTCCGGTCAACACGACCGCCAGCCCCGCCCCGCCGAAAGCCAGCGCGAACAGCTGCATGAAGATCAGCATCTCCGCGCGCGGCGCGCGATATAGGATGGCCTCGCCAGGACTCTGCGGATTCACCCAGCACACGGCGGGTTTCTTCTCCGCCATGCACCGCTTCAGCTCCGCATAAACCCGTTGGTGGAAGCGGCCGATGTTATCCGCACCAGCGTGGAGCGAGACGAGCGATGAGGTGTACCGCCGGCCGTCCGCCTCATACTGATACACCGCCTTGACGGAATAGGTCGTCCCGCCTTTTGAGCCGCGGTGGGCCTCGAGGTCGCACTGCAGGACCGTCGCGGGAGTATCCCGCCACGAACGCATCGCCTCGGCCCGCAACAGAGTCCGCCCGGACAAGATGCCCGCCCCGATGCCGACCGCAAGAAAGACCGCACCGAACACGATCAATCCAGCCGACCCGCTCTTCTGTGCCATATTCCGCTCCCTTTCCGTCCCCCATTCAAGCGAACCCCGTCCCTCACTTTGATGGGGCATCCGTCTCAAAATCCGATTCGTTCACCCAGTCGGCGGGGAGCTTTTGCCCCTGGCTCCGCTTTTCGTAATACCCCCGCATCTTTTCATTGGCGTGCGGATACGCGTCGAAGATCTTGCCGCCGCCGGTGACGCGGGGATCACCCTGCGCCTTGAGCGCATCGAAAAGGTGACGCTTGAGCGAAGCCGCATCCCGTTTGCCGGCCAGATTGTCCAGGCAGTCGGGGTCGCTCCGCACATCATAAAGCTCTTCCGTACCGCGCTTGCCGAAACAGGCGTCCCAGAACTTTTTCGCCGCCGGCGTGACGCGCGCCTTGAGCACTTCGGTCTTCGTGGGACTGCCGTCCGTATCCAGATACCCCGTCTCGGGATTGCAGGCGGGCCAGCGCGACGGCTCGAAGTTGTACAGGTAGAGCAGGTCGTCTTTGACGATGCCGCGCACGGGATAGCCCTCGTCTTGCGGCCGGCCGATGTCGTTGCGCTCTCGGCCAAGGATCACGTGGTCGCGCGAAGGAACGACGCGGCCCGTTTTAACGGAAAAAAGAATCTCCGTCAGGCTGCGCCCCTGCGGCGGCGCCATTCCGGCCTGTTCCCAGGAGAGTCCGGCGGCCTCCAGAAAGGTCGGCGCGAGATCGATGAAGCTCACATAGTCGTCCACCGTGCGGCCCGGCGTTTTCACGGCACCTTTCCACATCACGGCCAGCGGCAGATGGTTCGAATCGCGGTAGGTCTGGCCCTTGCTGTGCGGGAACGGCATGCCGTTGTCGCCCGTCACCACCACCAGCGTGTTGTCGAGCAGGCCGCGCCGCTCCAGCGCCGTCAGCATGCGGCCGAGATGCGCGTCGAAGTGCTCGACTTCGAAAGCATAGTCCAGCATGTCGTTGCGGACAACCTCGTTGTCCGGCCAGTACCCCGGCACGCGCGGCACGTCCTCCGGCCGCTTTCCCCCCTTGGCCACGCCGCTGCCGTATTCATAGCCGCGGTGCGGCTCGACGCAGCCGTACCAGAAACACCATGGCTGCCCTTTGGGAGCGGCGTCGAGGAAATCCACGAAATTGGCCGCGTAATCGTTGTCGCTGATTCCCTTCGTCGGCGGCGTCAGCTTGCGCCGGTTGAAAGGCCTCCCCGCCATGTGCCGGTCCTTCCCCGACGCGTCCTTCGCCACGCCCGGCGCCCAGCCCTTCAGCGTGCGGCCGACAAAGTAGCCGTGCTCCTCCAGCGCCTCGGCGTAGGTCTTGAACTCCGGAGGGAAATAACACCAGTGGTTCGCTGCGGCCTTGAGCTGCCACGGATTCCGGCCGGTCAAGATGCTCGCCCGCGACGGCGCGCACTTGGCGGTCGGCGTGTAGGCGTGCGTGAAGAGCACGCCTTCCCGCGCCACGCGGTCGAAGGCGGGCGTCTTCACCCAGGCGCAGCCGTATGCGCCCGCATGGCCGTATCCCCAGTCGTCCGCCAGCGCGAACAGGATGTTGGGCCGCGCCGGGCCCCCTTCGGCCGCCGCCCTGCAGGCCCCGGCCAGCAGACCGGCCCCCAGGAACACAGCCGCCTTCGCGAAAAGAAGCGATTTGCCCATCTTCCATCCTCCGCCCGTCATCCCCTTGACGCATCCTCTCTGTCCGCCGGCCACGTGTCCAGACCGAGTGAGACCTCAAGGATATGTGCCATGAATGTACCATGAATGGCCGTTGCCGTCCGTCGATTTTTCGCTAGAGGGTTGCGGCGCTTTTGTTTTATAGTACCGTTTAAGTTTTCTAAATTATGGGGGGGATAGGACATGACAACGAACGCGCCAATGCGTATGCTGGCCTTTCTTTCGCTGGCCGCACTTTCTTCCGCCGCCCGCGCCGACGGCGAGTGGCCGCAGTTCCGGGGACCGACCGGGCAGGGGCTTTCTGAGGCGAAGGGGCTGCCGCTGACCTGGAGTGAAACCAACCATGTCGTCTGGAAGACCGCGATCCCCGGCCTGGGGCACTCCTCGCCCGTCGTCTCTGGCGGCCGCGTCTGGCTCACCACCTCGCCCGACAAAGGCAAGACGCGCCACGTGCTGCGCGCCGATTTCAAGACCGGCCGGATCACGCTCGACATCCCGCTCTTCACCTGCGAGAAACCCGAGCCCTGCCACGCGATGAACAGCTACGCGACGCCCACGCCGGTGCTGGAGGGCAACCGCGTCTACGTGACGCTCGGCGCCCCGGGCACCGCCTGCCTCGACGCCGAAACCGGCAAGACGATCTGGGAACGCCGCGACATCAAGGTCAAGTACTACGACGTCGGCCCCGCCAGCTCGCCCATCCTCTGCGGCGACAAGCTCATCCTCACCTGCGACGGCCAGCCCGACGACCAGCGCTTCGTGATGGCGCTCGACAAGAACTCCGGCAAGACCGTCTGGCGCACGGACCGCGTCTTCCCGGGCCAGGTGATTCCCAACAAAACACACTCCTCCTGCGTGCCGCTCGCGATCGAAGTGGCGGGCAGGACACAGATCGTCAGCCCCGGCGCCCACGGCGTGCGCGCCTACGACCCCGCGACCGGCAAGGAGCTCTGGTGCATGCGTTACAACGGCTGGTCCGTGGTGCCGCGCCCGGTCTATGGCGACGGGCTTCTCTATGTCTGCAGCAGCACGATCCAGCCGACGCTCTTCGGCATCCGTCCCGACGGCGCAAGCGGCGACATCACGGCATCCCCCGCCGTGGTCTGGAAAACGACCCGGCACGTGCCCCCCATGCCGTCCCCGCTGCTGGCCGGCGGCCGGCTCTACACGATGACCGCCACAACGCTGAGCTGCCTCGGCCCCGCGACCGGTACAGAGTTCTGGTCTGGCAACGTTCCCGGCCAGCACCTGGCCTCGCCCGTCGCGGCCGAAGGCCGCCTCTACCTCTTCAACACGACCGGCGGCGGAACGGTCGCCGCGCAGGGCGACACGTTCAAGATCCTGGCCACCAACCGGCTCGACAACGGCTGCTACGCGTCGCCGGCCATCGTCGGCCGGTCGCTCCTCGTCCGCACCACCTCGCACCTCTACCGCATCGAAGAGTGAGGGCGGAGGCCCCATCCGCACAATTTCATTGGCTGAAGGGAGCCAATATAACCACATGAAGAAAAATCACACAGTCGGGTTCGCCGCGGCGCTTCTCCTCGCGGGCGGTGCGGCCGCCGGTGAAACAATCCTTGATTTCGCTGATCCGGCGAACACGTTCAGCCTCGAGTCGGGAAAGTATTTGGATCCCGCCGCGGCGGCCACGCAATTGGAGGCGAAGTCGGACGGGCTTCATATCCATTTGGACGCGGCAAAGATGAGCCCCACCCCGCCGTGGTGTACGCTGACGGTTCCCGGCCGATTGGCCCAGGCGCGTCCCTGGCTGGGGCAAGGGGTTGTCCTCGTCATGCGCAAAGCCCCGTTCCGCCGGGTGACGAAAACCATGGCGCTCAATCTCACGGACCGCGACGGCGAGACGTTCCAATTTCTGCCGCGCAAGATCAAGACAAACCTGGCGGACGGCACGCTCAGGTGCAGCTACACCTTCAACGAGGCCGGCCACTCCCGCCCCTGGGGCGGGGGATCCAAGGCCAATGGGCGCATGGACGCCCCTGTCCGCCTGACGACGATGAACGCGCACTATTCGCAGGTCAGCGGCGAGGGCGAGGTCGTCTTCGTGCGGCTGGAGGAGGAGACGCAAGCCGCGGCGGTCGCGCGGACGGTCCGCTCGGTCGAACCGATCTCCGTCGACACCACGTACCCCGGCGCGGCACCGTTCCCCGGCGCAAAGTCGCTCACGTTCACGCTCTCGCCCGCTTTCCGCGGCACGGCCACGCTCACCCTCTCGTATGACTCGCACGGCAACGCGGTGCAAGGCGCGATGACAAACCTGACGGCCCGCACGACGGACGGCACGTTGCGCTTCCCCTGCGACCTCCCGCGCCTGAGCCAATTCCAGTTCGTGAAGCTCGACTTCACGCCCGCCCCCGACACGCCCGGAGGGCCGTGGAAGATCGTCAGGGCCGAAGGCACGTTCGAGCAGACCTCCGCCGAAGCGTTCCGCCTGGACGTCGAGACGGGCAATTTCCTTCACATCGTCCGCGCCGAAAAGGCAAACGAGCGCCCCGTCGTCACAATCCGCAACCCGGCGGACACACCGCAAACGTGGGAAACCACCTTGCGTTTCGCAGACGTGTTCGACCGCCGCTTCGAGATTCCTTTCGACCGGACGCTCGCGCCCGGCGAGACGGCACGGATTCCCGTGCCGTGGCCGTTGCCCGCGAAAGGCATGTGGTACCTGACGGCGGACGTGCGCGGCGCGGACGGCTCGGCGATGACGCACGAGGCGCGCTTCGCATCCATCGACCTGCACGAGCGCACGCCGGTCGTCGCCAAGCCGAAATTCCGCTTCGGCATCCACTACCATGGCATCCGCTATCTGCCGGATCTCGTGGACCCCACGGTCGACGCGCTCGTGGCCGCCGGAGCGAAGTTCACCCGCACGGATTACGGGTTCATGTTCGGCGACGTGATGCCCCGTCCGGACGTGTGCGACTGGTCTCTGGCCGACGACCTCCTGCGCCGCCTGCGCGACGCGGGGCTGTCCCTCGACATCATCGTCCAGTCCACCCCCGGATGGGCCGTCGATCCGGACATCCCGCCATCGCGCAGAGGCTCCGAACGCAGTCTCTGTCTCCCGAGCAAGCCCGGCCTGTTGCGCGATTTCTGCCGCGCGATCGCGGCCCGTTACGGGACGCAGATCGACTATTATGAGATCGGAAACGAATGGGACCTCGTAACGACGAACACGCTCACGCACGCCGAAGCCGTGCGCATGCAGCGCGAGGCCATGGAAGGCGTCCACGCGGCGTGCCCCGCAGCGTGCGTGACGCCCAACGGCTGGGCCGTGGCGACCTCCGAGGGCTCCAAGGGATGGAGCCGGGCGAACCCGGGGCTGATCGAGCGCTTCGCGGAGGAACCCGACCTGTATGACGTGT
>CAZOIS010000033.1:0-36807 GCA_964579865.1 uncultured Lentisphaeraceae bacterium
TCTCATCCCCCGTGGGCACGTTCGCCCCCAACGCCTGGGGGCTGCACGATGTCCATGGCAATGTGTGGGAGTGGACAACCGACCGACTGCCGGACGGACGCGTCACGGCGCGCGGCGGCTCGTGGTGGAAACGCCCGCAATACGCCACCTTCGCGGCACGGGTCCCGTACGCGCCCTGGCAAAGGGTCTATGACGTCGGGTTCCGCGTGATCGTCGAAGACTGAAGCAGCGGACTACTTTCCGGCGAGCACCAGTTTGGCATGCTTAGCATAGGCGCCGCGCGGATCGTTCGCGTAGGCGCGCAGCACTTTTTCTCCGCGGCCCTCGAAATCGCCCAGCCGATACAAGGCGCGCGCCACCGCCAGCTCGCGCAGGCAGGCGGAGCGCTCCTTGTCGCCTTCCTGATTCGCGTAGTTCGGGATCACCGGCAGCTTGGCCTGCATGGTAAACGAATGACCGCTGACGCCGTCCTTCGCAAGCAATCCGCCGAGCACAGGCGCAGCCGACTTATCCCCGATCGATTCCAGCGCCATCGCGACCGCCCGGAAATGCGAGAATTCGTTGGTCGAGCTCAGCGCCTGAGCCTTCTCGAACAGCGTCGGCAGCGCGCGTTTCGACTTGCCCCGGCCCAGCGCGATGACATAGCTGTCCACCCAGCTCACGCTGCGGTTGAACTGTCCCATGCCGCGGAAATTCCAGCCCTTGTCCCACGACAGCTCCTTGACTCTCGCGACCAGCTCGCTCTCGCCGTCAGGCTCCCCCATCATCCCCAGCACATGCGCGTAGATGAAGCGCGGCTCGGATGCGGCGGCGGCCTTGGCGTATGCGGCCTTGAGCAGCGGCACGCTACGCCCGTAATCGGCCAATACGACCGATAGTCCTTGATATTCCTTTGGCAGCGACGCGACCGCTTCGGCGATCTTCGCGTCCGGAATAGGATAGGAATCCTTCATGGCGAGCACGTCTTCCGGCAGGATCTTCATGCCGATCAGGTGCTTCTGCAGCGCCCGCATATCCACGTTGCGCGCCGTCACGCCGGCCTTCACCGCCATCGCGGCGGCCACCCCCGCCGCGTAGCCTTGATTCTGCACGTCGGGCTGCATGCGCAGGATCGGCATGGCGTCGCGGTGCGCGCTGATGCCCAGCCCCAGCACCAGCAGCCCGTCCAACTTCTTCGGCAGCAGGCAGCGGTAAGGCAGATTTACTTTCATGCCCTTGTGCCCGGGATCCTCGATGAAAAACTGGGGATGCACCGTGTGCCCGTGCGAATCGAAATTGCTGAACGGCTGCACCACCACGTCGGGATAGGTGCGCTCGTTGACCACGTCCATCGGCGTCATGTAGAACGCGCCGACCAACCGGCGCCGCTCGCGGCTGTTGATCACCTGCGCTTGATCCCAGATGCCTTCGCGCATGCTGTAGCGCGAACGCAGCGCAAAAAAGCAGAGATCCGCCGCATCCGTATCGTCCAAAAAGCCCACGTCCGTGTTGGTGTAGCTCGCGCCCAAGTTGCGCGGCGTCTGACCGACCCCTTGCAGCGCCACCTCGGCCGAGGTGATGAACTCGGTCTCTTCGCCCGCCAGCGCCGCGAGTTCGGCATTTCCCGTGCCGTCAATCGCGACCTTGCAGCGGATCACGCCCCGTTCGCCGTCAGGCGTGAGAACCACCACGTCCGTGAGGTTCCCGTTCTCCACAATCACGCCATTCACCATGGTGCCGTACCACACCTCCGCGCCAGCCTTGCGGTTTTGGCTGCGGTACCACTCCGACTTGCACTGCGAAAAGACCACGCCGGTTTCTTTCACGCCCTTGTCGATCTCGCTGGTAAAGCCCACGCGGTTTCCCCAGTAGTAAATGCCGATGAGGCCGTCCGTCTGCACACCGCCCATTTGGTAGATGTACTCGCACACAATGGTTTTCGCCCCCTGCCGCGCCGCGGCGATTCCCGCCGGAGCGCCCCCCGTACCCGCGCCCGCGACCAGCACGTCGCACTCCGCCAACACCGGCAACTCACGCGCCTCCGCGCGGACCGGCCCCGACACCGGCGCGAGATAGTCCGGCAGCCCCAAGGCGTGCTCGCCGACACGCACGCCGGCAGACGGCGCCTTGAGGTTGCCGCCGACGCGCACATCCTTCACCGCCGGCCGCTGCGCCGCAGCCTTGGCCGCCGCTGCGCCGATCCGCTCCCCCAGCGCCATCAGATTGCCAGGCTTCATCACCTGCTCGGCGGCCTCGCGCGACACATCTCCCATGGGGCTGAGCACAAACAGATACTCCGTGCCCGCAGGTTGAAAAGCCTTCACGTCCAACGCGTCGACGCCCTGCCACGCCGCCTGCGAAGAAGCCTTGCCCTTAATGTGGTCCGGAGGCACCAACATGAGGCTGTCGGCAGACTCCAACTGCGACGGGACAAACGTCAGATCGCGCGCCTTCTGTTCCGCCTCGGCGAACGAACGCGCAGACCCGTCCTTCATCGGCAGATCGATCTCGCACTCGAACATGCGGCCCGTGATCAGGTCCGGCATACCTTTGGCCGGCTTGATGCCGGTCACGCGCGCATTGTAAATCCCGAACAGTTCCCTTACGCGGACGCCCTCGGCCCGCGGAGCCTCGCCCGCCACGACGTTACGTTTAAACGTGTAGCGCCCCGTCGGGAACGGCGTGGCTTCGCCGCCGGCAGCACGCGCCAAAAGGCCTCGCTCCGTCGCGTCGATCACCACCTTGGCCTTGATGACCTGTCGCCCGCTGCGGTTGGCGATCACGACACCCGCGAGTTTGCCTGAAGCGTCGATCAAGGGCTCGGTCGCGTGGGTGCCGGTCAGGAACGGTATGCCCGCGTCGAGCAAAGCCTCGTCCAGCACCTTCTTCACCTTGAGCGGCGTGGTACGGTCGGCCACCCCCTCGCCAGCCGACGGATCCTTGACCGGATAGACGAAAAACTCGCCCAGCAACTGTCTGGAGACGCCCTGCGCCATAGGCGCCTCGACCTTGAGATAACGGTATTTTCCCTGCAACGGCACCGACATCGTGGCGCACTCGAAATCGCCCCCCATCGCATGCTCCGCCGTTTCGCCCAGCGTCTTCCAAGTCTTCTTGTCCAGGCTGCCGTGCACGCGGATCGCGCCGGTGCTGAAGCCTTTGTCGCCTTCGCGCTGGAAAACAGCCGCGTCGAACGCGCCCAGATCGATCACCGCGCCCATGTCGAGGACGAATTCGACGTCCTCGTTGTACTGGACGCTGTGGCTCGTCGGATCCGTGTATCTGCCGTCGGCCAGCAGGTCGCCGGACGGATCCTTGTGCTGCGGTGCGGCCAGCTTATTCGCCTTGTAAGTGAACGGCAGTGATGCCGGGCGAGCCCCCGCCAGCGTGAACATCTTTTTTTGAAGCACGCAGCGGGTGTCCTCGGCGGCATCGATCCGCAGCCGGAGTTTGCCGGCCATGTCCTCGCCCAGATAGGGCCGCGGCGAAGCCACAAACACCTTCGCCCCGGCCTCGGCCGCTTTGCATGCAGCGGCGATCGCGCCGGACGAACCGCCGATCACCACGACGTCCACGTCCTGCACGAGCGGCAGCGTTTTCTCGCTTTCCACGACCCCCGCCGCACAGGCGATGCCGCTCACCAAAACACCAACCGGCCAAATACTTTTTTTCATATCCTGTTCACCCTTCCATTGTATCCCGTCATTTGGATCCGCCGAAAAAAAGCCGTCTTAGCGCCAGCAACACGACATCGGCCAACATGCGGCCACCGCTGGAGAAGACCTTTACCGTCGATTGCCCACTGTAATCCCAGTTCACGGGGACCTCGGCCACGCGGTAACCCAGGTCGCGCGCCAGCGCGATCAACTCCACATCGAACGCGAAACGTTGGATCCGCAGCCGTTGAAACAGCACCTTGGCCGGCCCGGCCCGGAACAGTTTGAATCCGCACTGCGTATCGCGGATGCCGTGCACACCGGCCATGCGCACCAGCAGATTGAATATCCGGCTGAGGATTCTGCGAAGCGGCGGCGGCGGCGTCCCGATGTGCGCGCCCGGCACCGCACGCGACCCGCAAGCGATGTCCGCGCCCGCATCGATCGCGTCTCTGAGTTTGCGCCAATCCTGCAGCGGGCTCGAAAGATCGGCATCCGACATCAGGATCAGATCGCCTTCCGCCGCCAGCACTCCGGTTTTGACCGCGGCCCCTTTGCCCCGGTTGACCGGATAGCGCAGCAGACGCATGTTCGGACCGCCGCGGTCGGCGATGACCCTGGCGATGACCGCCGCGCTCTCATCCGGCGAGCCGTCGTCCACAAACACCACGTCCACCGCCGCTTCGGTCTCCGCGTCCATGAACGCCGCCACCCGCCGCACCGACTCCTGAAACCGCCGGTGCTCCATGTACACAGGAATGACGAGCGTCAACCTCATCAGCGTCTTCTTCCCCAAGTTCATTATGGACGGCAGTGTAACAATTATCCGCCCATAATTGAACCCCAAAACACCCCGGTCGCTCACTCGTCCAAAATGACCACCTGATTGACCGTGCCGCCATAGGGCTCATTCCACGTCCAGACGACGCTGTGATTTGCATCGAACTCGATCAGCTTCCACCCCGGCTTGAAGTCCTTCTCGCCGTGTCCTGTCCAATTGGCCATCACGATGTGACCGTTCTTCAGGACTTGGAATCCCGCATAAAAGAAATTGCTGAGCCCTTCCGGCTGCGCGAACACCGTATCTTTCAGGAGCTTGCCTTGGGGATCAAACGTAAAGAAACCCTTCGCGTATCCGCCGGAAAGGAGAAGGTTGCCGTCCGACGCGTACTGCGCCATGTAGGCATTGCGCGGACGAGGCAAAGCGAACTTCCGCACCAGACGCTTCTCCGCATCGAGCGCCTTGTCCAAGGAGACTTCATACGCGCCATCGTCGGCGGCCAGCAGCAGCGTCCCCTCCGGCGCAAAGCGCATGAGACGGACGTACTTGATCGCCTTCGGCATCTCATGCGTCGCCGTCAGATTCTTCTGCGCATCGAGTTCGTACACTGTCCCGGACTGGCTCCCGAGGAAGGTGCGCCCATCCGCCAGCCGGCGCACGGTCCGGATCTCTTTCATCGCATCGGACTGGAAACCGTCGATTCTTTGACGCGTGGCCAGATCATAAACCTCATACCCTTTCGAACGGTTGCAGAGCAAGCGGTTGCCGCCCAGCAGCTGCAGATCAAACGCGACCTCGGGAAGCCTGAGCGTCCAATTCTTCGAAACATCGTTCTGGTCCACATAGTGGAGCGAGCAGTTCATGAAATCGCTCGCGACAAAGCGGTGCCTTATTTCCCCGCCTCGCACCATCGCCGCCGTCAACATCCCCGCCATCAATACTGTACGTTTCATACCCCTCATTCCTTCCCCGACTTTCCGACATCCGCCGTCAGCCGATCGCGTCACCATGCCCGGCACAGCAACCCCTTCAGGTACAAGCCTTCCGGAAAACAGAGCCCTTCCGGATGATCCGTCGCCTGTTGCATCCGCGAGATCACCTGGATATCGCGCTTGGCATCAACCGCCGCGTCCGACACCACCTTGTGGAAAAGTTCAGGCGTCATCAGCCCCGAGCAAGAAAAAGTGGCCAGGACGCCCCCGGGGCGCAGCAGTTTGATGCCCAGCAGGTTGATATCCTTGTAGCCGCGCGCAGCTTTCATCAGGCTGCCTTTTGATTCCGCGAATTTGGGCGGATCGAGGATCACCAGATCGAACGAGCGGCTCTCGTCGCGGAACTTGCGCAACACCTCGAACACGTTCCCTTGAATAAAGGCCGAATCCTCCACATGGCAGGTGTTCAGCGCCGTATTGGCCTTGGCCAGCTCCAGCGCCGACGCCGAAAGATCCACATGCGTGACCGAGGCGGCCCCCGCCGCCACCGCGGCGATGCCGAACCCGCCGGTATACGAGAACGCATTGAGCACATCGCAACCGTTCGCATAGTGCTTGACCAGCTCGCGGTTGTCGCGCTGATCGAGGTAGAAGCCGGTCTTGTGGCCTTCTCGCACATCCACCATATAGCGACAGCCGTTCTCGACGATTTCGATCCTCTCCGGCGGAGGCTCGCCCGCCAGCACGCCGGTTGCCGGCTCCAAGCCTTCGTGGCCGCGCACGTCCACGTCCGACCGTTCATAGACCCCGCGGCACGGGGAAAACCGCTGCAGCGCAGCCACGATCTCCGTTTTCCAGCGCTCGGCGCCGGCGGAGGTGAACTGGCATACGATCCAGTCGCCGTAGCGGTCCGCGATCAGCCCCGGCATCCCGTCCGCCTCAGAGTTCACCAGCCGGAACGCATTGGTCGCGCCGTCCGCGACAAAGAGCGCACGGGACCCCACGACGCGCGCCACGCGGTCGCCGATGAATTCCGCGTCAACCACCGTCTTCGGGTCAAACGACCACATCCGCACGCGGATCTGCGAGGTCGGCGAATACGCGCCGGCCCCCAACACCGCGCCGTCGGCAGAGAGGACTCGCACCGTCTCGCCGGACGCGGGCGATCCGTCCACACTTGCGACCGCGCCGGAAAAAATCCAGGGGTGCCTCCGCAAAACAGAAAATTCACGATTGGGATAAAGCGTCAGATCACACATAACAGGTTACCTCAGTTTGCCAAGCACCGCCATGGCCAGGCTGCGGGCAAGGTCTTTCTCCCGCCACGGCAGCGGCGTATAAAGAATGCCGAAGTGCCGATAGAGCTCGACCTCGTTGCGCTCCAGCGTCCTGTCGCCCAACACGATGACCGGCAGGCGCTTCGTTTTCGCGTTCTCGCGCAGCTGCAACACCACGTCGCGGACATCCATGTCCACGATGCGGTGGTCGAGCACGAATACGGCCGGGTGCTTGGTAAAACACGCCTCGAGCGCCTCGCTGGACGACCGGGCACACAGCAGGCCATACCCTTTGTCGATCACCTTCGTCTTCAGGAACTCCGCCGTCTCCTCATCCGGAGAAACGGCCACCACCAGAGGTTTGGGAGCGAGCGGCAAACTCACGTACACGGCCGTGCCGCAGTCGGTACCCGGCACGGGGCTCGCGAACTCCATGCTGCCGTTGTGGAGCTCCACGATCTCCCGCGAAATCGCAAGTCCCAACCCTGAGCCGCTGACGTGATCCCCCACGCGGAAATAGCGCTGCGAGATCTTGGGCAACACCTCTTGCGGAATCCCCATGCCGGTGTCGCTCACCGTCAACAGCGCCAATTTCGGCCTATCGGGGTGCTGCCTCAGCGTGATCAGGATGCTTCCGTTCGCCGGCGTGAACTTCACCGCATTGCCCACGATATTCAACACGACGCGCTCGATCTTCTGCGCATCGCACCAGCAGAACAGCTCGCGCTCGTCCAGTTCAAAGCTCATCGTGATCCGTTTGGAGTCGGCCTGCACCTGAAGGGTTTCGGCCCCTTCAAGGATCACCTGGCCGAGCGGCACGACCACTTTGGTGAGCATCAGCGTCTTGTTCTCGATCTGCCGCAAGTCGAGAATGTCGTTAACCGTGGCCAGCAGCCGCTGGCAGTCGGACTGAAGCCGTTCCAGATAATGCAACGCCTTCTCCGGCATCGGCCCCACCACGCCGCGCAGCATGTTGTTAACCGCATAGATCATGGAGGTCAGCGGCGTGCGCAGTTCGTGGGAGACGTTGGAAACGAACTCCATGCGGGCGCGGTCGTGCGCCTGCAGGCGCTCCACGGCGTCTTCGAGCGCCTGCTGCGCCTGCTGGCGGACGGTGATATCGCGGACAAAAAAACAGAGCTGTCCCTGGGCATCCAGATCGACCTGGTTAACGGCGATTTCCGCCGCAAAAGACGTCCCGTCGGAACGTTTGCACCGTGCCTCCACCAGCGTGTATTTCTTGTTCACCAGATTCTTGTTGATCGTGTCGATCAGCGACTCCGTCGCGCCGGAAATCAGGCTGATCACGTTCAGACCGGCCAGCGTCTTCGAGTCCATCAGGAAGAACTCGGGGGCCCGCTCGTTGCATTCGAGGATCTTCCCGAAACGCGTCGTAATGATCACGGCGTCGTATACGCTTTCCAGAAGCTTGTAGAACGGCGTGCAGCGCTGCACGTGCTGCGTGCGCCACGTGCGGCCGCCGCCCCGCGGCGGATTCGGGGCAGGCAAAGCCGCAAGCGCGTCCGCGCTCGTCGGATCGATGCCGATCCGCATGGTACGGTCCAAACGTTTACTGTCATCCGCCATACGTGTCCGCTCCCGCCCGGGAAAGAAAAAGCGTCCCGTTTCCGGGACGCTTCTGGATTATTCGCGCGATTTGTTCTTCGCTTCATTCACGCGCAACTTGCGTCCGAGGATGTCCTTGTCGTGGAGCGCCTTGATCGCCGCTTCCGCCTCGGGCCGGTTCGGCATTTCGACAAAGCCAAACCCCTTTGATTTGTGGTTGAACCGGTTCGAGATGATGCGGGCGGACTTGACCGCGCCGTACTTCTCGAACTCCTTGCGCATCTGCGCTTCGGTCATGTCGTAACTCAGGTTGCCGACATAGATTTCGATACAGTCTCCCTCGCCCTCGGGCGGAACATATCCGCTGGGGCAACCAAACTTACCGGCGATATATCCGACCAACAGGCCAGTCGCCAACCCCGTCGCCGTGCCACACAGCACGGGATAGGTCAGGAACGCATCAATGCTCAAAGAAACCTCCTTGGTTTTCTTCGTTGGTTATTTCACGCGACTCTGCCGGAGAGTGTGCACTGCAACCTTATCCACGCTACCGATAGGTGATAAGGCCCGCGGAGACACCGCACTTCGAGAGCGGTGCCGCACCCGCATCAGCGCGTTTCCAGGAAGCCCTCCAGCTTGCGCAGTCGCGTGGGGTGACGCAGTTTACGCAACGCCTTGGCCTCAATCTGGCGGATGCGCTCGCGCGTCACATTGAACTGCTTTCCGACCTCTTCCAGAGTGCGGGAGTAACCATCGGTCAAGCCGAAACGGTAATCCAACACTTGGCGCTCACGATCGGTCAAGGTTGTCAGCACTTCCTGCAGACGCTCCTTCAGCATGCTGTAAGCGGTCATCTCCGAAGGATTTTCTGCGGACTTGTCCTCGATGAAATCACCGAAATGCGCGTCGTCGCCATCGCCCACCGGGCTCTGCAGCGAAATCGGCTGCTGGGCCATGCGGTAAACGGCGCGCACACGCTCGACGGGGATGTCCATCTCCTCTGCGGCTTCTTCCGGCGTAGGTTCGCGTCCCAGTTCCTGCACAAGTTTCTTCTGAACACGGAGCAACTTGTTGATCGTCTCGATCATGTGAACCGGGATACGGATGGTGCGGGCCTGGTCAGCAATCGCCCGGGTCGCAGCCTGCCGGATCCACCACGTGGCATACGTGCTGAACTTGTAGCCACGACGATACTCGAACTTCTCCACGGCCTTCATCAGGCCGGTGTTCCCCTCTTGAATCAGGTCGAGGAACGAAAGGCCGCGGTTCATGTATTTCTTGACGATGCTGATGACCAGGCGCAAATTGGCCTCGACCATTTCGGTCCTGGCCTTCTGTCCTGAGCGCAGCACCTCGCGCAGTTCCTCGAACTTTTCCAGGAACTCGCCGGGATCCATACCGAACTCCAGCTCGATCGCCGAAATTCGCAACGCGATCTCCTGGAGTGTCTGGTCACGCTTCTTGGTCTGCCTCTGCTTGTTCAGCTTGCCCTGCTCGTTCAGCAGATGCTTGTACGGACGATAAATCTTCTCGTCCGCCTCGGTGCAGAGGCTTTCCAAAATCTTTTGCTTGAAATTCAGGCTCTGAAACACGCCAACCAGATCATGCCGCGCTTTTTCCAAGCCCTTCGTCATGCGTTTCCGCTTGGCCGCATCCTTGCCGCACCCCACCACCGCCTCGTAGGCTTTCAGGATTTTCACCTGCACGGCATGGAGGTTCTTCTTGATCTTGCCGACGCCCTCCATATAGGCATCGCGGCTGTCCACGAACTTGTCGGTCACGACACGGTCGAAACGCTCGGTTCCGGTCTCGAGCCGGTCGATCAGTTCCAGGTAGAGCCGGGGCGTGAAAGCGAACTGGTTGAACATCTCGCGCTCTTTGCTCTCGGCCAGCTCAATGCGCTTGCAGATCTCCACCTCCTGCTCACGCGTAAGCAGGGGAACCTGCCCCATCTGGTGCAGATACATGCGGATGGGATCATCAAAGAAATCCATGCGGCTGCCGCGGCCGCGCTGCTCTTCCTGCTCGTGCTCGCTGCGGAAGCGCTCCACCTCCGAGGCGTCAATGATCTCGATGTCCATGCCGCGGAGGATCGCCAGATACGACTCGATGTCCGTATCCTTGATGACCGCATTCGGCAACACCTCGTTGATGTCGTCGTAGGTGAGGTATCCGCCCTGCGCTTCGGCCCGTTTGATGAGCGTCTTGATGCGCTCGCTGCGCTCTTCGCGCTTGGCCTTCGCCTCGATGCGGTCCGCATCCAGCGCCAGTTCGGATTCATAGCCAACGCTGAATTCGGCGCCCTCGATCACATCGAAATCCAGCCCGGCCTCGGACTCGCCCGGCTCCAGCCCCTCTTCAAACGATTCGGTTTCGTCCAGGTCTTCATCCAGGTCGTCCAGCCCCTCCACATGCATGACGCCATCGATGACGACGTCACCGGCGGTGCTGAGATTGACCAGCTCTTCCGCATCAAACTCTAAATCCTCGGGGACCGGCTCGACCCCCTCAGCGTCCTTCTCCCCCGCATTGGTCTCTGCGGCAGGGCTCGCCCCCGGTTTTTTCCGCTCCGGCTTGCTCTTCGCTTTCTGGGCCAGGGAAGGAGCAGACGTCTCGCCTTTTTTGACCGCTTTCTTGGAAGCAGACGCATTTTTCTTCGCACTTGACTTTGTTGCTGCCATCGGCTCTTTTTCCCTCATTTTGAATCGGCAAAACAGGTAGGCCATCGTTTTTTGATAGACTTCACCTATTATAGGCAAGAAACGGTTTTGTAAATTACAGAATGTTTCCCGAAAAGTCAAGGACACCGACAGGACACCGCAGAAATCGCGCCGGAAAGGAAAACCGGAAACCGCTGACATGCCTCCGGCGGTTTTTGGTAGGCCATTCCTTGTTTTGAGAGGCCCCGCGAGGGCGTGGCCGGATCGGAGCCCCTGAAGGGTGAGGCGTTGCGCGAGGCGGACAGACGTAAAATGCGGACCGTATCCCCTTCTGGCGGAAAAACGCGCACACATTTTTTGAGTTCACGCCAAGAATTCCCGTTTTAACACTTACATTTTTGTCATCTCATGGTGATTCGATTTATTCGACATTAATTTTATCTTCATAAAACACATTTTTGTCATGGTTTTCGCGAGCAGAATACAGGATCTTGTTTTCCGGATTAATCAATATAAAAATCTCAATCACAGCACCTTACGTCATGTATACCGGCCACATGAATGCAACTGGCATCGCGAATGCTTAGGACTAATCACCGACTTGCGCAGGGCAAGCCGGAATCACGACGAAAGGTCATCAATGAATGTGACAAAGAGGAATCGGGCCGCAATCTTGTTTGCCCTTGCCGGCGCAGGCTTAGCGGCAACCGGATGGGCGCAGGACGCGGCTGCGGCAGCGCCTGCGGCGACAGATGCCGTCAAGGAGGGTATGAGCAACATGCGGATCGCGCTGGACACGGTCTGGGTGTTGGTCACAGGCATGCTGGTGTTCTGGATGAATGCCGGCTTCGCCATGGTGGAAAGCGGTTTGTGCCGCGCCAAGAACTGCGTGAACATCTTGGCCAAGAACTTCATCGTCTTCGCCCTCGCCACGCTTTCGTTCTGGATTCTGGGCTGGGGACTGATGTTCGGTGACGGCACTCCGTGGATCGGCATGAAGGGACTCTTCCTCGTCTCCGGCGCGGACAATTCGCCCGCACTGGGATCCGCCTACGCCGCGATGAACCCCTTCTCCAGCGCGACGTACGAAGGCGTCTATTCGGCCATCAACTGGACGCCGGTTCCGCTGTGGGCGAAGTTCTTCTTCCAGCTGGTGTTCGCCGGCACCGCGGCGACCATCGTTTCCGGTGCCGTGGCCGAGCGCATCAAGTTCAAGGCCTTCTTGGTCTTCAGCCTGCTGCTGGTCGGCCTCATGTATCCGGTCACAGGACACTGGATCTGGGGTGGCGGCGTGCTGGCGGCCTCCAAGGCCGCGGAAGGTCTGAACGCCTTCTTCCACAGCTTCCGCGACTTCGCCGGCTCCACGGTCGTACACTCGGTCGGCGGCTGGGCCGCGCTCACCGGCGCGCTGATCCTCGGCCCCCGCATCGAGAAGTTCCGGCCGAACGGCGCGATCAAGCCCGTGATGGGGCACAACATGACGAGTGTCGCGCTCGGCGTCCTGATCCTCTGGCTCGGCTGGTTCGGGTTCAACCCCGGCTCCACCATGTCAGCGGGCAACGGCTCCGCGATCGCCCACGTGCTGATCGCCACCAACATCGCCGCCGTGACCGCGACCCTGAGCGCAACGGTGGCCGCCTGGCTGTTGCTCAAGAAGCCGGATTTGAGCATGATCCTCAACGGCTGCTTGGCCGGACTCGTCGCCGTAACCGCTCCCTGCGCATTCGTCTCCGTGACCTCGGCCGCGATCATCGGCGCCATCGCCGGCGTGCTGGTCGTGTTCGCGGTGCTGTTCTTCGACAAGAAGCACATCGATGACCCCGTGGGCGCGCTTTCCGTGCACCTGGTGAACGGCGTTTTCGGCAGCTTGGCGGTCGGTCTGTTCTACAACGACAAGATCGCAGCCGACGTCGCGGGACTCGCAACCGGCCTCACCCGCGGCGCCCAATTCGTGCAACAGCTCAAGGGCGTGCTGCTGGTCGGGCTCTTCACCGTGGTTCTTTCCGCGATCATCTGGTTTGTGATCAAAGCGATCATGGGCATCCGCGTGACCCGCGAAGAGGAGCTGGGCGGCCTGGACATCGGCGAACACGGCAACGAAGCGTATCCGGACTTCCAAGGCTTCCTGACCAAGTAAGCAAAAAAGAGAGGACTCCAACATGAAACTGATTATCGCTGTGATCCAACCCGACAAGCTCGCCGACGTCAAGGACGCTTTGCTGGCGGCCAACATCACCAAGATGACGGCCTCCAACGTGATCGGATGCGGACAGCAAATGGGATACACGGAGAGCTACCGCGGCATCCCGGCAGAAATCAACCTTCTGAAAAAGGTCGAACTGCGCATCGCCGTGAATGAGGCGTTCGTGAAGCCCACGATCGACGCGATCATCAAGGGGGCACGGACGGGCAAGATCGGCGACGGCAAGATCTTCGTTCTGGACCTGCCGGACTGTATCCGCATCCGGACAGGCGAGACGGGCGCGGAAGCCATCGGCTAGGCCTTCCGATCACGTGTCATAAAAAATGAACAAGGCGTCACGCACAACCGGAAGCGTGACGCCTTGTTTTTCTCAAGGAACCTAAAAAATCTCCGCCATCCAGGAGGGGCGGGACTACTCGTAGTTGAAAAGGTCTTTCAACGAATAACTCTTGCCGCAGGCGGCTTGCAGCGCGTTCTGCACGATCGACTGCGTGTTCGGCGTCAGGCGCCGGCCTTTGCACGCGCGCGACACCATTTTATGCGTCATCGGCACAGGCGAAGCCTTTACCAGGTCATGCGGCCGGAGGCCCTCTTCCGCCATAATGAGTGCAAGGGGCTGTTCCCCCATGTTCCGTTCCATCTCTTCTTCAGCCATTCCGATCTTCCTTTATCCGTCCTCACTTCGTGACAGTTTTAAGCCAGGCTTCCGCCAGCGCCGGCCAAGCATCCGTGGCCTTCCCCTTCTTGCGGAGCCCATAGCCGTGTCCGCCGTTCGGGAAGAGGTGCATCTCCACAGGCACCTTCGCCGCCTTCAGGGCAATGAAATACGCGAGGCTGCTATCCACGTACGGCTTATCGTCCTCGGCCTGCAGCAAGAACGTCGGAGGCACCTGCGGCGTGACCGGCAAATCCGCCGCCATCGCAAAGCCCTCGCCGGAGAGATACGCAGGATAGATGATCAACGCGAAATCCGGACGGCTCGGCTGCGCGTCAGCCTCGTCCACCGCCTCGTAGAAGCGTTTCCCGAAGTTCGTACTGGTGCGCACGGAGAGGTGCGCGCCCGCGGAAAAGCCCATGATGCCAAGCCTGCGAGGATCGACATTGAACGACTGGGCCTTGAGCCGGATCAGCCCCATGGCCCGTTGCGCGTCACAGAAGGCGGCATCACGATTTTTCGGCACCCGGTATTTCAGAACGAAAGCGGATATTCCCTGCCCGTTCAGCCACTTGGCGATTTCGGTGCCTTCGTGATTCCACGCCAAGATGCCATAGCCTCCGCCGGGACAGATCATCACCGCCGCATTGGGTTTGCCGGTGTCCATCGCCAGAAAGACCGTCAGGCTCGGCACGTTGACGTCCGTCAGACGCACAATGTCGTCGTTGGACGGATTCACCTTTTCAGGCGCATCGCTCGTCTTGAGCGGAATCTTCCCGTCCGGCCAAACAGGAATCACCTGCTGTCCGAAGCACACCGACGTCAAGAACCCGAAAATACCCGCCGCCCCCACCGCCTGAGCCAGATTCATCACCGTTCCCTTTCATCTCTGCCCGCCTGCGCAACCGCACCGCTCCGCGCGCGTTTGATCGGGTATGTTACGTTAACGGGGCCTGCAACTCAACCTCGAACATGTTCCGCACGGCTTATCCACCCGTTCCGACGGGAATTTCAATTGACGGATCACACGAAAGAGGGTAAATAAACAGCATGGCTGATGTAAAAAGAAAAATTAAAATCGGACTTTTCGGGTTCGGGCGCACCGGCGCGACCGTCGCCAACGAGATGATCAACGAGCCGAATTCGGAGCTGGTCTGGGTCATCCGCAAGAGCACGACACACGCAGGAGAGTATGCCAGCCGCCTGCAGGGACTCGACTTCGACGAGGGACTGATTCGCTGGGTCGGTGATATCGACGATGCCTTTTTCGAGCGTCACCCCGTTGACGTGATCGTCGATTTCTCGACCTCCGAAACGGTGAATCTTTACAAAGCCGCAGCGCGGCAAGGCACGCGGATCCTCTCCGCGATATCCAACTACGAGCGCGACGACATGGCCGAGCTGAAGAAGCTCGCCCGGCGGACGGCGGTGCTTTACTCTCCGAACATATCGATCGGCGTCAACCTGCTGTTGCTCACTTCCATCGTGGTCCGGAACGTCATTCCGCAAGCCGATGTCGCCGTCCTCGAAGAGCACTTCAGCCAGAAGGCGGACATCTCCGGCACGGCCCTGCGGATTGCCAAAAAACTGAAAATTGACCCGTCGAGCAGCGTAAAATCCATCCGGGCGGGAGGCATCATCGGCAAACACGAGGTGCTTTTCGGGCTGCCCAACCAGACGCTACGCATCACGCACGAAAGCATCAACCGCGCCGCTTTCGGCCGCGGCGCCCTCGCGGGAGCGGAATGGCTCATGGAGTGCCCGCGCGGCTTCTATACCATGGAGCAGCTCCTCGCCATCCGCTTCCGCGAAGCCCTCTCAGAGCTGAAACAGAAAAAGGCCCGCGCCTAAGCATCGGGCCAGAGCTGCGCGGCCAGCTCGCGCAGTTTGTATTTCTGGATCTTCTGGCTCGCCGTCATCGGATAAGAGTCCACAAAATGGATGTACTTGGGCGTCTTGAACCAGGCGATCTTATTGCGGCAGAAGTCCAGCACGTCCTGTTCCGTGATCTCCGAGCCGGGCATGCGGATGACGAAAGCCCCGGGCTGCTCGCCGTACTTCTTGCTGGGCACGCCCACGACCTGCACATCCTGCACGCCCTCCATATGGCCGATGAAGTCCTCCACCTCCTTGGGCGAGATGTTCTCGCCGCCGCGGATGATGAGGTCCTTCAGACGCCCCGTGATGAAATAATACCCCTGCTCGTCCATGCGGCCGATATCGCCGGAGTGCAACCAGCCGTTGGCGTCGATGCACTTGGCGGTCTGCTCGGGCATCTTGTAGTAGCCCTTCATGGTGTTGAAGCCGCGGCAGCAGATCTCCCCCGGCTCGTTGATCGCGCACAGCTCGCCGGTCTCGGGGTTGATGATGGCGACCTCAACGCCGGGCAGCGCCATTCCGATGGAATTGCACTTGCGCTCGATGCTGGTCTCGAAATAGCGCGTCTGCGTCATCACCGGGCCCGACTCGGTCAAGCCGTACGGGTTGGTGACTTCGCGCATGTTCATCAGCGCCACGCACTGCTGCATACGCTTGACCGGGCACGTCGACCCCGACATGATGCCGGTGCGCAACGAAGCGAAGTTGAACTTGCCGAACAGCGGATGATCAAGCATCGCAATATACATGGTCGGCACGCCGTACACGGCGGTGCAGCGCTCCTTCTCGACCGACATCATCACGTTGACCGCATCGTATTTTTCCACCATGACCATCGTTGACCCATGGTTGACGCAGGACATCACCCCCAACACGCAACCGAAGCAGTGGAACAACGGCACGGGAATGCACACGCGATCCAGCGCAGACAGATTCTGGCAGGCGCCGATCCAGAAGCCGTCGTTCGCGATGTTCGAATGCGTGAGCTGCACGCCTTTCGGAAACCCGGTCGTCCCCGAGGTGTACTGCATGTTCACCACGTCATGACAATCCAAGTCGCGCTGCCGGGCCAGATAATCCGCACGAGGAGTCTGCACCGAGAGCGCCAGCAGCTCGTTGATGGAATACATGCCGCGGTGTTTTTCAGGGCCCAAGAAAAAGACACGTTTCAGATGCGGATACCTGGCGGACTTCAGCACTCCGCGCGGCTGTTCCTTGAGCTCAGGAATCAGCTCGTAGATCGTCTGCACGTAATCGGTGTCGCGGAACCCGTTGATGAGAAAAAGATTTTCCGTGTCCGACTGGGCCAGCGCGAAATCAATTTCCGCGCTCTTGTAATTCGTGTTGAGCGGCAGCAGAATCGCGCCGATCTTGGCGGCCGCGAACATCAGCGGGATCCAGTGCGGCACGTTGGTGGCCCACAGGGCGATCTTCTCGCCGCGCCGCACACCCAACGCCATCAGGCCGCACGCCAGCCGGTCCACTTCGGCGCCGAACTCAAACCAGGTCAGGCGGAAATCGCGGTCCGCATAAACCAACGCGTCCAACGGACCGCAGCGGGCGATCGTCTGATCCAGCAGCTGGCCCAGCGTATAATCGCGCGTCACCGGCAGATTGTTCCACGGCACCCCCGTCGAGACCGCCTGCTTAAAGGGCGGCTTGCTGGGTGCGGTGCCGAAAGGGTCCGCCAACTTGAAAAGTGTCGTCTCCATAGCTCCGCTCCCTCTTTTAGAACGGCATGTAAACGACCGCATAAATCTTCGCCGGCTGCCCGTTGGCCGACTTGACGAGATGCTGCACGACCGAATTGTAATAGGCGGAATCGCCCGGCTTGAGGATCTGCACCGCGCCGCCGTACTCCAGTTCGACTTCGCCTGAGACCACGACGATGAACTCCTCGCCCTCGTGCGACGAAACCAGCGCCTTGGCGTCGGCGGCGATCTCGATATAGAAGGGCTCCATGTGCCGGTCGGCTTTGCCGCGGCCGAGCGGGAAGTAGCAGAATCCGTCCGAAGCGCCCGCCTTGTGCGAGGTCCGCTCGCCCGCCCGCGCGTCGGCGCGTACGATCACGGGGTCGGGCTGATACTGATCGTCCATAAAGGTGCCGAGACGCTGCCCCAGCGCGCGCGAAAGCTTCACCATCACGCCCAGCGCAGGGTAAACCTCCCCAGCCTCGATCGCCGCGACCACGCCCGCGCTCACGCCCGATTTCTCCGCGAGCACGTCCACCGTCATCTGCAAACGCTCGCGGAAGGAGCGCACACGCTCCGCCACTTTACATCCGTCAGCCATAGCTTCCCTCTCAATCCATGACGGCGGCACAGCTGCTTCGCTGCGCCGCCGGATTAACCACTCCGCAAGTCCCCGTTACCGGAAGATGACGTACAGGATCGCCGTTGCGACCACCACGCCGATGCCCGCCCATTTGGCGCCCTGAGACGTCTCCAGATTGAGGTGCGTGTTGGTCTGGAAAACGACCGGCTGCGGCAGCCGCATGAAGTGCCCCAGCACAAACATGACCGCCAGGTTGACCACCAGGCAGACCGCCATCGCGTTCAAGAAATCGATCTCGACGCCGGTCCACTTGCCGGCCAGGTTCAGCACGCCGTACAGCACCGGATTCAGCAGGAGGCCGATGACGCCGACCCAGCCGTTCGCCGTGCGGTTCAGCAGGCCGAACACGAAGACCGCCAGCACGCCGGGCGAGATGAAGCCCTGGAACATCTGGATATACGTGAAGATGCCGCCCAGGTTCGGGTTTGCCAGCATCGGCGCGAGCACGCAGCCGATGACCACGAAGACGCCCACGCAGATGCGTCCGACCGCCACGAGCTGCTTCGGCGACGCCTTCTTGTTGAGGTACGAGTGATAGATGTCGATCGCGAAGATCGTCGAGGCCGCGTTCAGCACGGCGGCCAGCGACGACACGATGGCGCCCAGCAGCGCCGCCAGGACGAAGCCCAGGACTCCGTTGCCCGGCTTGATCAGTTTGACGATCAAGAGGCCCAGCGCCGAATCATACTTATAGCCCGTGAGTCCTGACGTGACGGCCTTCTTGCCGGCGGCCGCGGCGGCCGTCTGCTCCGCCGCGTTGTAGGCCGTCAGCTCGGCGGCCAGCGCGGCGTTGTTCTGCGCCCAACCCTTGTCGAACTCGAACACCTCGAACACAGCCGCGTCGTTCTTCACCGCCTGATAGCGCTCGATGACTTTGGCATTCGCGATCTTGATCGCCGGGTCGCTCGCGCCGCGCTCGGCCATCTCTTTGCTGTAGAGGTTGAACGCGATCAACCCGGGAAACACGATGATGAAGGGGATGATCAGCTTCAGGGCCGCCGCGAAAACGATCCCCTTCTGCCCTTCGGAGAGCGAAGCCGAGCCGAGGATGCGCTGGGTTATGTACTGATTCAGTCCCCAATAGTAGAAGTTGGGAATCCAGAGGCCGATCAGCAGCGCGGTCCACGGCAGGACCTTGTCGGTCTTCGGCATGAACATGTGCAATTTGTCGCCGTTCAGCGAGAAGAACTTCGACACGCCGCAGGTGCTGTCGGCGACGGCCGCCGCGGCTCCGGAGCCGGTGACGAGTTCCTGCGTGGGCGCCACGCCCAATGCGCGGAAGGCCAAGTAGGAGATGATGGCGCCGCCGATGATCAGGGCGGTGCCTTGGATCAGGTCGGCCCACGCGCAGGCCTTGAGTCCACCCGCCGCCACATAGGCGGCGGCAAAGAGGCCCATCAGCCAGCAGCACTGGGTCATCCCGACATTCAGGCCGAAGGTGGCCAGCAACTCATTCATGGGCAGCGCACCCGCATAGATCACGCCGGCTAGCGACACCGTCACGAGGATGACCATCATGAAAACGGCCATGATCGAGCGCGCCACGTGGTTGTAACGGTGTTCCAGAAACCCGGGGATCGTATAGATGCCGGTCTTCAGGAAGTACGGCAGAAAGGCGAACGCCACCACCACCAGCGTCACGGCCGCCATCCACTCGTAGCTGGCGATGGCCAAGCCCAGATGCGACGCCGCCGACCCCGACATGCCCACGAACTGCTCGGCGGAAATGTTGGCTGCGATCAGCGACACGCCGATCAGCCACCACGTCAGCCCCCGGCCCGCCAAGAAATAGTCGGCGGCGCTCCCCTCTTCGCTGTGCGCACTTTTACTCTTCCACAACCCCACGCCAATCACCGCCGCGACGAACGCGACAAAAACCACAATGTCAATGACGCCCATGATCTCTAACCTCTTCCTTAACTTCGCGTAACTTGCCAGGGTCCCGCCCCGCTTGTTTACCTGACGCCCCGCGACGGACCTCGCCGACTCGGGAACACGCTTCTCGGCGGCCCGCCCGGCCGCCGATGCCTCACCTCACACCGAAACGGTACTCCGTAACCGTCTTGTAGACCGCGCCGGGACGCAGAATCGTAGACGGAAAATTGGGCTGATTCGGAGAGTCCGGATAGTGCTGCGTCTCCAAGGCGAGACCTCCGCGATAGCAGAGGTTCTTGCCGGGCTTCTTGCTCGGCACTTTGTCGGTCAGGAAGTTGCCGCAGTAGAATTGGATGCCAGGCTCAGTGGTCCACACCTCCATGTAACGACCCGTAGACTTCTCGTACAACGCCGCCGCAGGAGCCAGTCGGCCGCTTTGGTTGTTCAGCACCCAGTTGTGGTCGTAGCCGCCGCCGAAGCGCAGCTGCTCGTCGTCCGCGTTGATGCGTGCTCCGATGGCCCACGGCACCGTGAAGTCGAACGGCGTGCCCTTGACCGGCATAATCTTTCCGGTCGGGATCAACGCCTTCGTCACCGGTGTCATGTGGTCCGCGAAAAGCGTCAGCTCGTGGTCAAGGATCGTACCCTCGGCCTCGCCCTTGAAGTTGAAATAGAGGTGCTGCGTCAGATTCACCGGCGTCGCCTTGTCGGTCACCGCCTCGTATTCGATGCGCCAGACGTTGTCGGGCGTGAGCCAGTAGCACACCGTAACGTCGAGCTTGCCGGGATATCCCTGGTCGCCGTCCGGGCTGGAGTGGGTGAACTTGATGCCGACGTTCCGGCCCTCGGAGAGCGGCTCGCTGTGCCACACGTGGGCGTCGAAGCCCTGGGTGCCGCCGTGCAGCGAACAGGAAATGCCGGCATTCGTGTTGTTGAGCGGCAGCGCGTACTCTTGGCCGTCCAGCTTAAACTTGCCTCCGGCGATCCGGTTGCCATACCGGCCGATCAGAGACCCGAAATAAGGATCCTGCGTCTCATACCCCGCGACATTGTTGAAGCCGAGCGTGATGTCGGTCTTAGCGCCTGCCCGGTCGGGTGTGTACAGCCGCACGACCTTGCCGCCGTAATCGATCACGTCCATCACCACGCCGCCCGCGCCGGTCAGCGTATACTGTTGCACAAGTTGTCCGTCCTTGGTCTTGCCGAAAGGCTTGACCACAACCGAAGGCTCGCATCCCTTATTCATTTTCTCACACGCTCCTTTGTCCGTCGTGCAGCCGGTCACAGCCGCTGCCGCAACACAAGCCAACACAGTACCGCGCATCGCCGTCTTCATATAACCGACCTCCTCACTTGGCTCCGACCGCATACGCGGCAAGTCCCTTGCCGCGGCGCAGGTACAAGACGCCGCCAGAAACCACAGGCGAGGACCAGTGCGGTCCGTTGCCGTAATCAATCTTGAAAGAAGATATCACCTTGTGCGAGTCCGGGCCCGCGTCCAGCAACATCACCGTGCCGCCCTTTTCATCGTACGTAATCAGGCCTGCGGGCGTGATGCAGAATGCGGTCTTCTTCGCGCCCGGCACCTCGTAAACTTTTTTTCCGGTCGAGGGGTCGATACAGGCGAAGGTTTCCGTGTTCATTTTCGGCCCGCCAGCCGAGAAAATCCGGCCCTTGTAAAAAGCCACGCCCTGAAAATGATTGCCGGTGCCCTTATCGAACCACACGGACTTTGCGGCTGCACCCGAAATTTCGATGACCTCGGAACCGTAGCTGTAGCCCGAAGACAGGAAGATCCGGTCTTTGCCGCACAGCACCGGCGTGTTCGGATGGACCGCGTATTCGTTGTGGTGCGGATGCTTCCAGAGCGGCTGGCCGGTCTTTGCGTCCACGCCGACCGTGTTGAACTCCAACATGGTGACGACCTGCTGCCGCCCGTTGATCGTCAGCAACGCGGGCGAACAGTAAGCGCTGCGCTCGCCCAGCCCCGTGCTCTTCCAGACCAGATCGCCCGTTTTCGCGTCCAGCGCTACAATCGAAGCGTCGGGGCCTCCGGGCTGGCAGATCACTTTGCCCTCGTAGATCAGCGGATTATCCGCAATGCCCCACGTGATGTTGCGCCCGCCGAACTTGGCGTGGGCGTCCACGTTCCACACGGTTTTCCCGCTCTTCGCGTCCAGGCACACGACATGGCCGAGTCCCCCGACCAGATAGAGCCGCCCGTCGAAGAACGTCGGCGAAGTACGGGCGCATTCGAACGAGGCACTCCATTCCGGCCCGTACACGGCCTGCCACCGGATGTGGCCGGTTTTGGGATCGAGCGCATAAAGGTTGCCCACGCGGTTTTTCTTGTCGCCCGTGTTTCCGGTGATATAGAGCGCGCCGTCGGCCACGATCGGCTCGGAATAGCCATCGCCCGGCAACTCGACCTGCCACATGCGCTGCGGGCCGCCCTCCGGCCAGGCGGCCATCAGTCGCTCCCCCGTCACGATCAGATCCCGGTTGCTGCCTCGCCACTGGGTCCAGTCTTCTCCCCGCGCCAGGCCGACCGCTCCGCCGGCCATCACCAAGGCAAAAAAACATCCGCGCATAGATATTCCCTTCAGAACAAACCCACCAATGAAGATGCGGGTAGTTTATTGAATCTCCTCGCAGATACCAAGCTGAAATTCGTGATTGTCGCGTCCGGCCGGGTCATTTAAAATGTCATTGATGCGTGATATACGCTACAGTTCTGTCGTGCTCTGCCTGGGAATGGCTGCGTCGGCAATCAGCGCCGCTCCGGCCGACATTCTCTCCCTCACCGTATCGTTCTCGGCCCCGTCCATCAGTCAGACGCCAGAGGGGCAAACCTGCGTAACGGTCGCGGGATGCGAGCCCGACGTGCAAACCGCGAAGCCGGTTCTTCCGGTTACGGGGGCGTCTTTAGACATTCCGCAAGGGTTCGCGGTCAAATCCGTCACCGTAACGCCGCACTCCCTCCGCGAAATCCCCCTCGACGCGCCGGTCCAGTGGGGGCTGCCGCCGCACCGGACAGATGCCCCTCCCTTCCCCGCGGTCACACCCGATCAAGCCATTTACGGGTCTGCCGACCTCTATCCCGACCTGACCCGTCCGAACTGGCGCTCCGACCCGACGGACGGCTCTACGCGACTCACGGTGAAGCTTTTTCCCGTCCGCTTCGCTCCCGTCGGAAAGCGCCTGCTCGCCGCAGAGAAGCTCACCGTCACCGCAGAACTTCAGCCCGTTTCAGCAACCCCGCAACGCGGACTCCTCGCCGAACCCCGCACCTCGCCGCTCGCGTCCGGATCCTCCCGCACATACCTGATCCTCTCCACCTCCAATCTGATCCATCACGTACCTGCCCCCTGGAACCTGCAAACGCTCTGTGACGCAAAGGCACGCGCCGGTTTCACCCCGGCGATCATCGACATCCAGTGGGTCTGCGACAACTATCCGGGCATCGACACGCCCGCGAAAATCCGCGCCTTCGTCCAAGACGCGCACCTGCAGTGGGACACGCGCTACCTGCTCATCGCAGGCACGTTCGACCTCATCCCCGCCCGGAAACTCTATGTCTCCTTCTCCGAGCTGATTTCCACGATAACCGCCGAAATCCCCTCCGACGCGGTCTATTACGGCTGCGTGGACGGTCCTTTCGACAACAACGGGAACGGACGATACGGCGAAGTGCACGACGGCGCAAACGGCGGCGATGTCGATCTGACGGCGGAGGTCATGGTCGGTCGCTTCCCCGTTTCCAGCGCCGAAGAGCTGTCGCACATGGTCCGCAAAACGCTGCGCCATGAGGCGGCCGCCCCCGCCGATCTCGTCCCCAACGCTTTTTTGGCGGAAAAAATGGACATGGGCTCGCTCATTTACTCCACCGGCTACATGGAGGAGCTCCGCTACGGAACCAACACGTACGCGCTCACGTCCCTCGGCTACGAGACCTCGCCCTACGCCGAGGCGTTCGACACGGAACACACGCTCTATGACTCCACCAACGGCCTTTGGAGCGCCGCCGACGCGCTCGCCTTCCTCAACCGGGACTATCAGACCGTCAACCATATCGGCCACGGCGCCGCCAACTACTGCGCCAAAATCTCCCTCGCCAACACGAACCATCTTGCGGCTCTGCGCGCCTTCACCAACGACATGCCCTACTTCATGTATTCGCAGGCGTGCGACACGGGCGCCTTCGACACGCCGGACTGCTTCGCAGAACAGCTCGTCACGGTCAGCAACGCCGCCGCGGCCGCGGTCATGAACGCCCGCTCGGGCTGGGAATTCAGCGGCACGGTGGGCGGCCAGTCCCACCGCTTCCACCGTTGTTTCTGGGATGCGGCCTTGCGCGGCAATGCCACCCGCCTCGGCGAGATCAACGAGTGGTCGCGCCGCATGAATCTCCACATGATCAGCACCTACACCGCCAACTATTGGCGGTGGGTCTACTACGAGCTCAACCTTTTCGGCGATCCCGCCACACCTTTTGCAGCCGCGATCAACACGGTCTTGCCGGACATCACCCATGAACCGCTCATCAACACGTACGACACGCAGACCGCATACCGCGTCGCCTGCACCCTCGAGCCGGTCGGCATCTACGATCCCGAGGCGATCGCCATCGTCTGGCAGACGGACCGCGCGCCCGGCCTCATCCGCACCCAGCGCATGACGCAAGTCGAAGGCAACCTCTTCGAGGGGCACATCGACGCGCAGCCCGCCAAAACGCGTGTCGCCTATGCCATCCACGCCAAAAACCACGCAGGCTACGAACGCCGCTGGCCCGGGGCAGATGGGACCTCGGTGTTCCATGTCACAGAACGCCTCAACCTGACCGTCTATGGCTCGTCTTTCGACTACGGGGCCGTGTCGCCGGACTACGGCGTCACCTATTGCGCTTCGGGCCTGGTCATGACCGCCGCCGCCCCCGAACACGTCCCCATCACCGATGACACGCGCGTCACCAGCGCGGGCTTCTTCGGCACCGGCAGCGTCCCGCAGAGCGGCACCAACCGAACCGTCTCCTTCCGAATCGACAGCCATTCGCTGCTGGTCTGGATGTGGCAACGCGAGCATCGGCTGACGCTCTTTTCCACCGACTCCGCTTTCCCCACGCAGTCATTCTGGTCCGCAGAAAACGGCGTCTTCCCCGTGCCGCCGGTGCCGCAGACGCTCACAAACAACGGAGCCGTACACGTCTTCGCCGAGTGGCGTCTGGACGGGGCGCGCTCGCCCGCCGCGCCGTCTTATTGCAGCCTCTCGTATGGCGGCCTCGCCATGGACGCACCCCACGCGCTGGAAGCGGTCTACCTGCCGGCAGCACTCGACGCCGACGGCAACACGCTCCCCGACTGGTGGGAATTCCGCTACTACGGCACCAACGGCCAAGACCCGGAGTCGGACGAGGATCTCGACGGCCACACCCTCGCCGAAGAATACGCGGACCGATCCAGTCCTCTTGATCCGGCGATCTTCCCCGCGCCGCCCGTCATCACCCACACGCCGCTCGCGGAAACGCAGGCGCGCCCCGGCCCGTTCGACATTCAGGCCGTCATCACCGATACCCACGAGATCGCCAACGCCACAGTGTTCTGGCACCGCAAGACCGAGCCTTGGCAGTCCACTCCCATGTCGCCCGTCTCGAACACGCTTTTCACGGCCCAGATCGGCACTGCCTCCGGTCCCGGCGATGATTTTGAATACCAGATCGTCGCCTCCGACCCTTCGGGGAATACCGCGTGTTCCGACGTGTTCTTTTTCTATCTCAAATACCCGGTGGCTGACACGTCCCGTTTCCACGACCTTGACGTCGTGGCCCTGCCCACTCAGTTGACCGCCTCGACCTACATGGATCTCCATAACGCGGGCAACGCCGATCTAACCTGGTTCCTGCGCCTCGCCCGCGTTGAAAACATCCTGGCCACCAACCTGCCCGCGTGGGACTGGGCCTCGCCCGGACAGTCGTGGGAGGTTTCCACCAACCGCTCGTTCTCGCCAGCCTATGCGCTCCACAGCCGCCTCATTTCCAACCGCACAGTCACCAACTCCGTGCGGTCGGCCATCACCTTCCCGCCTGTCCTGCTCGGGGCCAACGCCGTCTTGTCCTTTAAGCACTGGATCTATTCGGAGGTCGACGGCAACACGACGCGCGCCTTCGACGGCGGTATTGTCGAATTTTCCATTGACGGCGGACAGACATTCGAACAGCTCCGCGGCCCCTATACCCACACCATTTACGGCTGGGAATCTTCCCCCTGGCCCGATGGCACGCCCTGCTTCGCGGGGAAAGGCACGGAGGGCTGGCAAACGGCGACCTTCGATCTGGCTTCGCTGCACCCCGAAATGAACGGCTTCAGCGGCCGCACCGTCCGCTTCCGTTTTCATTATGGCGGAGACAACAACACCGACAGGGAGGGCTGGTACATCGACGACGTCACCGTCACGCCGCTTCTCAGCCAGAACGGGTTCTCGCACAACATCGAACCTTCTTACAACTACACGGTCCCCGCCGGCTATTTCAAGCGCATCCTCTGGAGCAATTACCCCGCCAGCATGAATATCCGCAACGACAACCTGACCGTGTTCTTGGAGACCAACGACCCCACCGCCCCGCTCTCCAGTTTCTATTGGCGGATCAGAATCCGCGATTACCCGCTCCTGCCCGGACTCGGCGCCGTGCAGACCGCGGCGGGCGACGGGATCGTCTCCCTCACGACAGGCGTGTATGACGCCGACGGCGAACCCGTCAACCTTGCCGTGCAGTGGTCCCCCGACAACGGCAAGAGCTGGGAACCCGCCGCCCTCACCAACCTGCTCGTGTCCTTCGGAAGTGTGCCGGCGCACACCGCCACCGGCGACATTGCGAGAATATCCACCACGTGGCAATCGGCCCCGGCCACGAACCGGCTCAGCGCCTCATGGGCCTCACGCGATATCGTTCCGGCCATCGGCGTCAACACCCAGATGGTATTCCGCGTCACGGCCGACAACGGCTACTACAGCGCGACCCACACCACCGGCCGCCTCACCGTCGACAACGTGCCGCCCGTTTTTCTGCCCGGCTCGCTCTTGGCCGCGCCGCTGAGCGCGGTCGGCTCCTACGCCGTCACCACGGATCTGCTCGACCTCTGCTGGCCGGCCGCCACCGACACGCCCTCCACGAATCTTGTCTACCGTTTGAGCGACACTTCGGCCACAAACGTTTTTGCATCCACCTCCGCCTCGCTCGCGCTATCGAACAACCTTGACGCCGTCCATTCGTTCCGGGTCGTCGCACTCGATCCCGCCGGCAACGCCAGCGCCCCGCTCGACACCACGCTGCTCGTCCTTGATGCGCTCGGCGACTATGACGCAGACGGCATGGCCACCCGCGACGAGGAGATCGCCGGAACCTCCGCCACCGACGCCGGGGAGCGGCTCGCCGCGGATCTGTCTTCCGGCTCTGGCGCGATGAGACTTTCCTGGTTTGGCATTGCTGGGCGCCTCTACACCGTGGAAAGCACGCCCACGCTCCTGCCTCCAGCTTGGCAACCGCTCGCAGGCTGCACGGATATCCCCGGCACAGGCTCGCCCCTCACCGTCGATCTGCCCGCGGCCCAACCTTCTAACTTCTTCCGCATCCGAGTCCGTTTACCATGAATATTCCCCGCCCCCCCGCCCCGCCCCGTTTAACCCGAGGAGGTTACCGCCTGCCGCCCACCGCCTTTGGTCTTCTGCCGATCGCCTGCGGGCTGCTCCTCTCCGCTTGCCGGCCGGCGCCCCCCGAACCCCTGCGCCTCCAATGGCTCACGATGGGAACCGTCGCCGCCGTCCAGTGCGCCGATCACGCGGCTGCGCCGCAGGTCCGCGATCGTGCTCAGGCCGCCTTCGAGGGCCTCGAACGCGAACTCTCCGCGTGGAGGGACGACAGCACACTTGCGGCCGTCAACCGCGGCACGGGCACAGACCATTCTGTCCCGGTTTCGACAAACTTCGCGGCCGTCCTCCGCTCGGCCCTCGGCATCTGCCAAGAGAGCGGCGGCGCGTTCAACCCGCTGATCGGCCCGGCCATGCGTGCCTGGGGATTCAACGGCGCAGCCCCGCGCCCTTCACGCCCCAGCGACGACGAACTGAAAGCCGCCATCGCGCTGGCGGACTGGCGCACCGTTCAGCTCGCCTTTCAGTCGGGCGGCTCCACCGTTTATCTGCCGACGTCCGGCATGCAACTCGATCTCGGCGCCATCGCAAAAGGCTACGCCGTAGACCTTGCATGGAACAGCCTCAAAGCGCAAGGCTGCGACAATGTGCTCATCGACCTCGGAGGCAACCTGCGCGCGATCGGCGAAGCCGCGCCCGGCCGCGGCGGCTGGCGCACCGGCGTGCGCAATCCCTTCGCCGATAACGCACTCATCGGCATGTTCCTGATGCGTGACGGCGAAGCCGTCGCGACCTCAGGCAACTATGAACGCTTTGTGGAAATCGAAGGTTCCCGCTACGCGCACATCATGGACGGACGCACCGGGCGCCCCGTCACCGGCATGGCGGGAACAACGGTCATCGCCCCCGACGCCATGACCGCCGACGCGCTTTCGACGACGCTCTTCATCCTCGGGCCGCAGGAAGGCGCTGCGCTGCTGCGCAACCACCCCGGCTGCGCCGCACTCTGGATTCCGGACACGCCCGACACGCTCACCCTGTTTGCGACCCCCGACTTCGCGGCACGGCTCGTCCCCATCGGCAATGCCCCGTACACGCTCACCGTCCTAAACCCATAGCGTCGGCACTTCACACCCCCTGCCGAAAACCCCGGTTCTCCATGCAGTGCCAGCGCAACATGCCCACCAGGCTCACGACCGAACCCCCTAAAGGATACTGACCATGAGAATCATCGCAGCGATAGCCCTTGCCATCTGCCTGAACAGCGCCGTTGCCGAGCAGAAGCCGGCCCAGACGGAAATGAAGAAGGACATCGTTTTCGCAGCGTGCGGCGGAACGAATCTGACCTTGGACGCTTTTGTCCCGCAGGGAGAGGGGCCGTTCCCGACGTGCATCCTCGTCCACGGCGGCGCGTGGATGAACGGAACCAAGACCTCGTATATCGCACCGCTCTTCGAACCGCTGAGCAATGCCGGCTTCACCTGGTTCACGATCAACTACCGGCTCGCCCCGCAGCACCGCTTCCCCGCTTGCATCGAGGATGTTGAAAGCGCCATCCGCTGGGTGAAAGCGCACGCCAAGGAATACAAGGCCGACCCGCAGCGGATCGCCCTCATCGGAGAATCGGCCGGCGGCCAACTCGTGTCACTGGCCGGCGTGCGGGCGCAAGCCGACACCCGCGTCGCCGCAGTGGTGCCGTTTTACGCGCCGCATGACATGGCGTTACGGGTTCAGCAGAGCCCGTCGGTTCCGGCGTGGGTCACGCCCCTGTTCGGCGTCTCAGAAATGAACGAAACGGCATGGCAAGCCCTGCGCGACGCGTCACCCGTCAACCACATCCGCCGGGGCCTGCCTCCCTATCTTCTGATCCACGGCACGAAAGACGTCACGGTGCCCTTCGAACAGTCGCTGCAATTCCAGGAAAAGATGAAAGCTGCCGGCAACGTTTGTGACCTGATCGCCATCCCAGGCGGCGCCCACGGCATGGGCGGCTGGGAGAAACTAAACTCCGGCTACAAGGATAAACTTGTCGCTTGGCTTCGCGAGAAGCTGACCTTGAGGCAGTGAACGCAGGTGTGTTGCTCCCCCGAGCTACACGCGGCGCGAGCCAAGGGTTAAGGCATGAAAAGAATCCACCTCCAGGTTTTCGGACGGGTACAGGGAGTGGGCTACCGCTTCAACTGTTACCGGCAGGCGTGCGCGCTGGGCTTGACCGGCTGGGTGCGCAACCTTCCGGACGACAGCGTGGAGATCGTCGCAGAGGGCACCGCCGCCGCCCTGAAAACCTTCAGCGCCTGGTGCCGCAAAGGCCCGACCTTTGCAGATGTCGAACACGTCACCGAAACGCCGGAACCAGCAAGTGGCGAATTCACAACCTTTGAAATCAAGGACGAGTACGATTGACCATGCCTAAAGAAACCCGCTCCCATCGGAAAAGTTAAACCTGCGCCGGCAAAAAGGCCGGTAAGCCGCTCACCGAATGGATCCCGCTTGCATGACGGCTGCATTGTGCTGGACCGCACGGCTTTGTCCAGCCAGTGAAGCGCTGCAGCGTCGTCTTGTTCCAAGCCCCCTCGCCTTATGAGTATAAAAGGCCGAGGTCTTAAATGGTTGTGGGATCGGTGATCCCGACCCACCCGACCTGGATGACGTTTTTTTGAGGGATTTGGCGGCGGAGAAGAATACATTGAACAAAACTGAATTACGGCCTCGCCACGCGCACCTGCTGCCCTAGCGGTTTAGCCCGATGTCCCGACACCTCCCCTGCTGCTCTCTGCGAAGTTTGGTTTCGGGTTTGCCTCTCTGTGTGAAATAACAGAGCATGGCTTTTACACTCGGTCGTTGCGTCCACTGCGTGGTTGCAACGACCGATCCCGATGGGGATGGAACCTGAAACCAAAAACAAAAAACCTTACACGGACTGAAGTTCGACGCCGACCGCGTCAAGCGAGGCGCGGGGGCTCACGTAGTTAAAAAGGATGTCGCAGGTGTCGAGTCCGCCTGCGGGCACGGTGAAGTCGAAGACGTACCGCAGCACGCCCGGCGAGCCCGGGACAGTCTGCACTTCCGCGAGGTTCGGACCGCCCCCGCGCGCGCGCAGCGCCGCGCGCCAAGCGCACCACTCGCCGTCCGGCTGCTCGGCGTCGAGATCCAGTATCACGCGCGCGCGCGTCCCGGGCGCGAGGGGCTTGAAGGCGTGTTCTGGCAGACGGAGCGTGCCCTGCCCGCTCGACGGCGCGAAGCGTCCGCCCGCGGACCTCTCCACCGGCTTTCCCCACTGGGTGAACGCCAGCTCGGCGCGGGGATCCGCACATTTCCAGACACTCTTCCCCGCCGCGTGCGAAGCCGTGAACACGGCGAAGACGGGGGCCGTCGGGCGATAGAAGAAATCCAGCGGCGTCACGGAGATGCGGTAGGCCTCACCGGGGTTGAAGAAGCCGGCGCTCAGCGTGTAGGCCATCGAGCCCGTGCGGTCTTTCGCCGCCTTCCAGAAGTCGCCGAAGATGTCGTCGCGAGAGAAGGTCTGCCACGCGCCGTCCGCAGACTTCCGCTGAGCCTCAAGCCGGTACATGAATGCGTCACCGTTTTCGCGCGCCTCGGGGAACGAAATGGCGTATCCCTTCCCGACGGGGCTCACTGCAGCCGCGGCGCCCGCCGCAAAGGCGGCCTTCGGACACCGCTGCGCGTGTGTGCTCGGACGGAACGGTGCCTCCTGAGCGGCGAACGGCAACGGCACCTCCCACGGAGTGCCGGGCTGGGAACGGTCGCGCACGTCGTAGCGCGAGAAGACGAGACGGTCGCGGTAAACGTCCATCACCAGCACGCCATAGTTCTCTTTTGCCTGACGAGGCGGAGTGGAGCCCGGGGCGAATCCGCCCCAGGTGTTGAGGCAGCCGATGTTCACAGCCGTGAACTCGCCCTGCCAGATCTGGCGCTCGCTCGCCAAGGAACCATGAACGTGCCCGGAGAGCTGCACCACCTGAGGGAACTTGTTCAGCACGCGGCGGCTCCCGTCGCTGCCCCAGTGACGGCTGTGGAACGTCGTGCCTGCCGCGGGCACGTGCTCCAGCACGAAAACGGGCTTCCCGGGATGCTCCGCACACAGGCGCGCCACGGTCTTCTCGTAGTCTTCCCACGAGAGGAAGCCCTTCATGCCCGTCGACTGAGGGAACACGGCGAACGGCAGTCCCCGCCAGACGAAGTCGCACGTGTGCGTGTTCGGGGCCTCGATGAGCGCATGCACGTCCGCGAAGGCGGGCTCCGCGTCACGCGCAACGCTCCAGCCGCTCCCCGACTTGTAGTTGAACACGTCATGGAACGCGTAGACGAAAACCTCCTTCGGCCGCGACGACGCATCCGGGTACACCTCGTTCACCGTGCGGCGGTAGCAGCGGTAGCCATCGGGGAAGTGCTGGTCGGCGATATCGCCGCAGTTGACCACCATCTCCGCGCCCTGCGCCTTGAAAAGCTCCAGCGCGGCGCGCACCGTGGCACAGCTCGCCATGGTTTTCTGCACATGCGTGTCGGTCATCAGGCCCACGCGCGCAATGCGCGGATTGTCTGCGCCCAGCGCCGGCAGCGCACCCGCCGCCAGCATCTCCCCCAGAAACGTCCTTCTCCTCATGCCCATACCGATTCCTTATATTACCGGATGCGCACCAGCGTACCGGATTTGATCGCGCCGAGATCGGATCCGTAATCCGTGAACAGGTGCTCGCCCAGAGTGATTGTTTTGTTAAGCTTGTCCCAGAACACCGGTATTCCTTCTTTCGTAAGGACCGGACGGTAGTCACGCACGAGCACGCCGTCCTGCCAGATCTTGAGGCTGTGAACCCGAGCCTGCGCCGGAAACGCGGCTACGCCACGGTCGTTGACGGCGAAGAGGTAAAGGCCGAGGCCCGTGTCGATCGCGCCGGCCGCCGTACCCGACCAGATCGGCGTGCCATCCAGGAGCACCGTCTGCGCACCGGCGGCAAACTCCGCCACCACGGTGTGCCTCACATTCGTGGCGACGGCTGCGGCGGCGCACCCGAGCGTTCCATAGGCGCTGGCAAACACGCCGTTCGTGACATGCGCCAAGTAGAATGCATTCTCGCCATAGATGGCGCTGCGCGCGCCGAGGAGACCCATCGCGTTGCTGCCGAAGTAGCTCTCGCCGTCCCACAGGCCCGTGAAGACAAGCTCCGCCTTCGTGCCGCTTTTCGCCACGACTCCCGTGTCGAGCCAGTTGTCGGCATCCGCGGCGATGTAGTCGACATAGCGATTCGGCGTGAGCGCGGCGGCGTTCGTGACGGGACCGATCAGCACGCCCGTGATATCGGCTCCATCAGGAAACACCACTTCGTCGTTCACGGAATCGTAGAGACCGCCCATCCCATCCTTCACGCATGGCAGGAAGGCGCGCGCGAGGACGCCGTTCGTCCACAGATTCAGACTGTAACAGCGCGCGCTTGCGGTGAAGCTGCGCACGTTCCGTCCGTCACGTATGGCGAAGAGCGCCAAGGTGCCGCCGGCGTCGACGGAGCCACCGATCGCCTCGCTATAGACGTTGGTGCCGTTAAGGGTGATGGTCTGCGCCGACGCGCCGAAGTCCACGGCAAAATGCTCCTTTGAGCCGGGCGTATACTGAGCCGCGATCCCCGTGACCGCGTTCGTGAGATAGTGTTTCCCGATATCGTTTCCATAAGCCGCCCAGCCCAGTGTGCCCACCTTGTGGATCATATACATGCGTGTGCCGTTATACATTCCGAGGTAGGTCGACTCGGCCAGGCCCTCCAGCCACATAAACTCACCCTCGGCCTTGACGCCTGTGGCCGCCTTGACACCTGTGTCGAGCAACTGACTGCCGTTCGACTCGATGTACGCCACGAAGGCGTCCGGCTTCCCGGAGACGACGTGCTCGGGCGAGGGCAGAGCGAGGCGCGCATCCTGGTTGTTCGTCTGGCCAAGGAGGATTTCGCCTGTTACGCGGTCGTAGAGCGCGCCCATCACATTCTTCCCGTCATGATAAGCGCACGGCAAGAGATCACGCACAAGCGTGTAGGCGGTGTCGTCCGCATTCGTCGTGGCCGTCTGCCAGATCTTGAGCGAGTAGCAGCGCGCCTGAGCAAGGTACTGAGCGCCATTGTAGTTTACCGCGAAGAGATAGAAGTTCACCCCCGTGTCGTACGCGGCCGCATTCGAGTTGTCGCACATCACCTGGTCGTCTACGACGACCTTCTGACACCCCGCCCGCAGCTCGCTCACGATCTTGTGCCGCACGCCATCGGCGAAGATGTTCTGATTCTGCGCACTGATGTAATTGAAGGCTCCGTATCCGTAGGCGTAGGCAGCGTTGGCCCGGTGCAGCGGAAAGACGCGCGTATTGCCGCTGTCCTTGCGCGCGCCGATGTAGGCGTTGTCGCCGGAACCGCCCGTATACATCATGTCGATCTCGACTTTCGTGCCGCTGCGGCCCCGTACGCCCAGGTCAACGTACTGTCCGCCGTTCGCCGCCACGTAGTCGACGAAGCCGCCCGCAAAACCCTCCGGATGGAGCTGCGCTCTCCCCGTGCCGGAAAAATCCTCACCCGCCGGGAAGCAGACCTCGTCGTTCACCGTGTCGTAGAGGCCCGGGCGCCCGCCTTTCATACACGGGTGGAAGTCGCGCACGAGCGTTCCGTCGAGCCACATCTTGAGTCCCTTGCAGCGCACTCGGGACCAATAGTACGGCAGGCCGAAACGCCGCACGGCAAAGGCCGTGACCGTGCAGCCGAGGTCCACCGTCTCCTCGCTCGCGAACGACCAGACGTTCGTGCCGTTGCGCGTGATGGACTGGGCACCGGCCGAGAAGTCCACCGTCACCTTGTTGTACACGTCCTGCGCCCAGAGCGCGGTCAAGCCCGTGCCGGGATCAATGAAGTAGGTGCGCGTGGAACCATACGCCGTCCACATCTTGAGCCAGTTCACGTAGTGCATCATGTAGAATTCCGAGGTGCCCGCGACCGCGCCCAGGAAGGTCTGCTCCTCGGTGGCATTCATCCAGCGGATCTCCGCCTCAGCCTTCACACCCGTGCGGGCCCTCACGCCTGTGTCGAGAACCTGCCTGCCGTTGCTTTCGACGTATTCCACGAAGCAGTCCGGCTTGCCGGGCACCGCCGTACCCCACTTCGTCCAGTCGGCGGGCAGCGTGAGCGCGGCGGCGTCGTAGGTGTTCACCTTGTTCCCGTAAAAGATGCGCTTGGAGACGGTGTCGTAGAGACCTCCCATGCCGGCCTTGACGCACGGGCGGAAGTCGCGCACGAGCTGGTAGTCGCCGTTCGCGTCCGTCTGCCAGAGTTTGAGTCCGTAACACTTCGCTTTGATGGGATACTGCGGCGTCGATTGCGTTGCGAAGTTGCAGGCGAAAAGATAGAGGTTCGCGCCGGTGTCGTGGGCCGTCGCATCCGTCTGGGTCACCACGGCCTGGCCGTTGAGCGCGAGCCTCTGGTAACCGGCCTTCAGCTCGCTCTCTACGAGATAGCGGTAGTCGCCCTTGAGCGCGCCAAAACCATCTTGTCGCCAGTACTTGCCGTAACCGTAGGCGGCGAAGCCGGCCGAAGTGTGGAAGAGGTAGAATCGGCTGTCGGTACCGTCCTTGCGCGCGTCGAGCACAGCCCGGTCGCCGCCGAGGTTGCCCGATTCGATGGAGATGTCAATCTCGGCCTTCGTGCCGCTGCGGCCGATGATTTTTGTGTCGATGTACTGTCCGCCGTTAGCCTGCACGTAGTCGACGAAGAAGTCCGGCGTGATCAACGTGGACGGCGTAGTGACTTCATTCGTGATGGCCGTGCCCTTCGTCTCGTACTGTCCAACGGGCCGCACGGCGAAGCGGTAGGTCGTGTTCACATCGAGGTCGCTGGTCGAGAACGTGTACGTCGCCGTGTCGCCCCGCTCAGAGGGTGCCTTCCAATAGTCGCTGAAGATCTCGGTGTGAGCGACAGCGGCCCACGATCCGCCGTCCTGCTCCTGCACCTCGATCCAGTACGTCATCGCGTTGGTGGTGACTTGCGGGAACGTGAGCTTGTAACCCGTCGTCTGTGACCCGCTCGTCACCGCCGCGACGGCGAGCACGGCGCCTTCGCCGAAAACGGGCGGATTCGCCTCCTCCGCCGCCACGAGGTTCGTGCGGTTGAAGGGTGCCGTCGCCTCGGCGTGCGGCAGATTGATCTGCCAGCGGTGCTCGGGATCGATCTCCGTGCCGTCCAGCACGTCCCAGCGGGAGATGACGATCTTGTCGGCGAAAACATCGACAAGCAGGACGCCGTTCGACGTCTTGGCCGCAGTGTCGCTTTTGCCATCGAGGAGTCCGTACCACTGCTGGAGGCAACAGACATTCACCACGCTGAAGGCGCCCTGCCAGAAGAAGACGTCATTGTGCAGCGAGCCGTGTACGTGGCCGGAGAGTTCCACCACCTGCGGATACTTCGAGAGGATCTCCTTCGATTGCTGGTAACCCCAGGTGTTGGTAGTGTTGTACACCGTGTCCTGCGGCGGCTTGTGCTCGAGCACAAAGACGGGCATTCCTGCTCCCGCCTCCTCGCAAGCGTTCGAGACGGCGGCCTCGTACGCACTCCACGAAAGGAAACCCTCTTCCGTTCCGCCCAGCGCGTACGGCATCACGAGGAACGTGTAACCGTTGACCGTGCGCTTGTCCGTGTGCAGGTTCTCCGCGCCGAGAATCCTGAGCACCTCTGCGGCGGCGGTGATCTGGTTCGTGTCCCCGATGTTTTCCTGAGTGTCGTGGTTGCCCACGGCGTAGATCTTGCGCGGCACGGAATCCGCATCGGCGAACACCGTCTCGAAACAGTTTGAGTAGGCGGCATAGCCGACGGGATAGAACGCGTTGCAGATGTCGCCGCCATGCACCACGAGGTCCACGCCGTTCGTCTTGAAGAGCGTGAGCGCCTTCTGCACGCGGTCTAGGTTGCTCCCGTCCGCGTTGATGTGCGTGTCCGTGAGGAATCCGAACCGCAGCGCGGGCTCTTCGGCCATCGTCGCGAACGCGGCTAGAACCGTCAGCCCCATCACAATCTTCATCATGTTCACACCCTTTCTCTCGTGCCGCCCCCTCGTGTCATTCGTGGAAAACGGATTCCTCTCGCACACATTATTCCTATTAAATTTTACGTCACCCTCCTGCCTTCTGTCAACGCCGGGACAACAACGGGGGATTGCGCGCGAAGCGCAAAATAAAACGCACACATCTGGAGGGAAGGTGGGAAGGGAGGTCGTAACGAATGTTCAGGCAACCTCCCTGTTCGTTCTGCAAGGATTATTTGGACCGCCTTAATGTCTCGTGGACTATCCCCACATATTTCGGTTGACGATTGAGGAGAGGGCCGGAAACAAA
>CAZOIS010000034.1:0-35321 GCA_964579865.1 uncultured Lentisphaeraceae bacterium
CCTTCTGGATCTCCTCGCGGTAGTAGAGCGCGTCGTTGAACGACTCCTGCAGGTTTTTGAGGCTCAGCGTGCGCGCGACGTACATCATGTTTTCGAGCGCTTCGGGCCTTGGCTCCGGGATGTTATCCGGCGCCTCCTTCTCCTCGTAAATCGCGGTGTCCAGCACGTTGATGAGCAGTACGGAATAGTAGCCGATGAGCGCGCGCCCCGACTCGCTGATCACCGTGGGGTGGGGGATCTCCGCCTCGTTGCAGGCGGTCATGATGCCTTCGATCACGTCCGCACAGTATTCGGAAATGTCGTAGTTGGCGCTGCTGGCGAAATTGGTGTGCGAACCGTCATAGTCGATGGCCAGCCCGCCGCCGATATCGAAGATGCCCATGCGCGCGCCCTCTTTAACCAGGCCGACGTAAAAACGTGACGCCTCTTTAACCGAGTCGCGGATCTCGCGGATGTTGGGGACCTGGGAGCCGAGGTGGTAGTGCAGCAGTTCCAGGCAGTCGAGCATGTCGGCGTCGCGCAGGGCGTCGACCACATCGATGACCTGCGAGGGGGTGAGTCCGAAGACGCTGCGTTCGCCGCCGGATTCGGACCATTTGCCGCCGACGCGGCTGGAGAGCTTGACGCGGATGCCGATGCGGGGGCGGATGTTGAACGCCGCGGCACGCTCAAGGATCAGCGTGAGCTCGTCGGCGGTTTCCAGCACGAGGATCGTCTGGAGGCCCATCTTGAGCGAGGAGAGCGCAAGGTCGATGAACTCGGCGTCCTTGTAGCCATTGCAGATGAGGAAAGCGTCCGGGTCGCGCATGTAGGCCAGCGCGGCGATCAGTTCGGCTTTGGAGCCCGCCTCGAGACCGTGGTGATAGGGCGCGCCGAAGTTGATCACGTCGTGAACAGCCTGTTGTTGCTGGTTGACTTTGATCGGGAAAACGCCTCGGTAGACGTTCTGATAGGCATAATCCGTGATCGCCTTCTTGAAAGATTCGTTGATCAGGCGGATACGGTCGCCCAGCAGGTCGCTGAAGCGAAGCAAAAGGGGTAACCCCATGCCTCTGTCATGGATGCCGCCGACGATGTCGCACAGCTTAACGCTGACCGTCCCCTTGGAATTTTTCAGATGAACGGCCACGTAACCGTCTTCAGTGACCTTGAAAAAGCCTTGGCCCCAAGCGCCGATCCCATAAAGCTCAGCGCTTTTCACGCTGTTCCATCCATCCAGTGCTTCCAGCAGACTTTGCGACATTTCGGGATTTCCCTCCTCCATCACACAATCGAAGAACAGTTTTCAGGCGCGCCCCGTTCAACGCGCTGAACCAGCGAAAAAGAACGACCGAAACATGCCAAACCCCGGCCGAAAGTGCAATAGAAAAACGTGCCGCGGAAAGCCGCCGCACGTCCGCGGCGGCCGCCGGTTCCGACTGCCGGATTACTCGTGGTGCGCGCAAAAGCGGACGGGCACGGACGAACGCATATTTTTGGGGCAGGATCTTGGACTGCGGCGGTTGCTGTTGCGATGCTTCATGTACAGTCTCGCGGTCCCGTCTCGGCAGGCTTCTCGCCGCCGAGCCCGCGCCGGTGCTGCAGGCGGTACTGATGCGGGGTGATCCCGCGGAAGCGCTTGAAGGTCCGGATAAAATGGCTGTGGTCGCAGAAGCCGACCGCCTGTGCGATCTCGGCGATCAGGCGGGTCGAGTGGTCGAGCATCTCCCGCGCGGCGTTGATGCGCGTTAAGAGGATGTAATCCATCGGTGTCATCTTGAAAAACTTTTTAAACCCGCGCCTGAACTGGCTATTGGAACAACGGGCCAGCCGTACCAGATCATCGACGGCGATCGTCTCGGCGTAACGGGTGTTGATGAAGGCGGCCACGTCCGAGAAATTGCTGTACCACTCCGGGATCTCCTTGGCGTCGGTGACATAGCGGTAGATGGCGGCGACGCCGATGACCTGCCGCCTTTTTCCGTAAAGCGGGACACGGCTGGTGCAGATGAACTTGGTGGTCAGATCAGGTGAGAAAGAGATCGCGTTGATCATCGGCTTGCCGGTCCGCATGACTTCGCTGTCATGGTCGACATAATCCTTCGCGCAAGTCTCCGGGAAGAGGTCATAGCTGGTCTTCCCGACGGCATCGGAAATTTCCTTCACGTTGCAGTTCTCGCAGTTCCGCTTGTTTAGGAACATAATGCGCCCTTTACGGTCCTTGAGGTAGGCCGCCGTGTCCGGCATCACGTCCAGAAGGAGCAGGAAGGCTTCGATGTTGCTGCCGACCTGTTTCAGGAAGGCCGACTGCATCTTGTTTCGTTTATCGATGGGCATAACGGGTTTCTCTGTCCACAGGCCATTTACGGAGTGTCCAATTAGTACACTTTTTTGGCAGGATCATACAAGACTAATCTTGCCAGCGGTGCTAAAGTAAAGCCATCATATGTGAAGCGTAAGAATAGGGTTGAAAATGAGTACAAAAGCCATCCTGTATGTCCTGCCGCTGTTTTTATCGGCAACCCCGCTGCTGGCAGCGGAGTTCTGCCCGGTCGCCGTGTGGACGGACGCGGAGTGCTACACCAACCCGCCCGGAAAGTATGCGGTGGAAAAGATGATCGACGGCGACCTGGGCACCTACGCCTGTCTGCTGGACGACACGCGCACGGGCAAGGACGGCAAGAACGTCTGTCCGCCCAAGGCGGCACCGCCCGTGACCGCCACCTTCGTGCTGGATCTGGGCGCGGAGCGGACGGTTTCCGGGATGCGTTTCGTGGCGCGCAACGCCTGGGTTTACGTGCTGGCGAAGAACGTGAGCGTTTCCGCCTGCGCCGATGCGCAGGGCCGGGAGAAAGTCAGACCGCTCGCCGAGAAAACGGAACTGCCCGCGACGTCCAACTCCAACTCCGCCTTCGTGGAGTGGCCCTCGGTCTCGACGCGGTACCTGCGGGTGCGCGTCAACGACTCGTACCAACAGCGCTATCCCGGCCCCTGGATGCCCGAGGCGCAGATCCCCTGGTGCCGCAAGGTGGGGCTTCCGACGGCGGGCGACGGAAAGAACCTGAACATCCAGATCGCGGAGGTGGCCTGTTACGACGCCCGTCCCGCCGACTTCCCCGTCAAGAATCCGCCGGATGTCGCGTTTCCGCGCCACCGCCTCGAACGCGACTGGCTCTATCAGGACGCCGGGCTCGACATTGCCCGCGTCTTCACGTCGGCCAACGACTTTGAAAAAGAACGCTCTGTCGTGGAAAAGGTTTTGGGGCGGGTCTCCGCCGACGATCCGGGGCTGAAGACGCTGTGGCAACGGCTGGATCTGCTGGTCAAAGGTGAAATCCCCGCTTGCGATCCGCGCTGGCGCTCGCTGTATCTGGATGCCTGCGCGGCGCGGCGCATGGCACGACTCCAAGAACTACGCGGAAAAGCCACTCAGTTTGTCTATGCCAAACACTTCATTTTCGGGTGCATGCAGGGACTTGCCGGAAAATACGACATTCCCGACGAGCAGATCCGCGACTACACCTACGGCTTCAAAAAGGGTGGTCAGCTCTGCTTGGGAACCTTGCAAAAGGACGGCACGGTCAAGCACGAGGTGCTGCTTGAAAAGCCCGAGGGCGTCATCTGTTACCCGAACCTCTCGTGGGACGCCAAGACGCTGGTCTTTTCCATGCGCGACAATTTCGAGACCGACTCCTATTACCTCTACACGATGGATCTGGCGACGCGCCGGGTGCGGCAGATCACCTTCCCTCTCTTGAAAGACGGCAAGGCTTTGCCGGTCGCCGATTGCGAGCCGACGTTCCTGCCGGACGGCCGCATCGTCTTCACGTCGACCCGCGACGTGCACATCAGCGACTGCTGGTACCGCGCCGGCGGCAACATCTATTCCTGCGATGCCGACGGCGGCCATATCCGACGCCTGACGTTCGATCAGCTCATGACGAACAATCCCCAGGTTCTGGAGGACGGCCGCGTGGTCTTTACCAGATGGGAATACAACGACCGCAGCGCGCTCTATACCCATCCGCTGATCGCGATGAACCCGGACGGCACGGCGCAGACGGAATACTACGGCAACAACAGTATGTTTCCGGCATCGATTATCCACGCGCGCGGCATTCCGGGGTCTCAGAAAGTGATAGCCCTGATCGCCGGGCACCACTCCATCTACAAGGGGAAGCTCGGACTGATCGACCGCTCCAAAGGCATTCAGGCGGGCAAGGGGATCGAGTTCGTCAATACCAAGCTCAACGGCGACCTCGGACGCGAATCCGCCGACTTCATCCGGCCCGAGCCGACTGATCCGTCCACCCCCTATCACGACTTCAAGATCGACATCTTCGGACAGTTCGGCCCGCAGTATTCGCACCCCTATGCGTTCGACGAGGAGAATTACCTGTGTTCGTTTTGCCCGGAGGGGTACCTTCCGCCCTTCGGCCCCTTCAATCCTCCGTTGGGCGTCTACGCCATGAAGCCGGACGGCGCGCGTGAGCTGCTGGCGTTCGACGACTGGCAAAGCACGGGGCTGGCCGTTCCGGTCATGATCCGTACGCCGCCGCCTGAGCGCGCGTCCATCATCAACCCGAGCGAAAACAACGGGGTCTATACCCTTCAGGACGTCTATCAGGGGCCGGGGCTTGCCGGCATCGCGCGCGGCACGGCGAAAAAGCTCCGCGTCGTCGCGCTGGAATACCGCGTTTGCCGCATGGGCTACGGACAGAACGGGGGCGAGTGCGAGACCGGGCTCTGCCAGACGCCGATCTCGCTCAACAGCGGCAGCTGGGACGTCAAGCACGTCCTCGGCGAGGTCGACATCGAGGCCGACGGCAGTTGCAACTTTGAAGTGCCCGCGCATGCGCCGGTCTACTTCCAGGTGCTCGACGCCAAAGGCTATACCATCCAGACCATGCGGAGCTGGTCCACGCTACAGAACGGCGAGCGTTTCTCGTGTATCGGTTGCCACGAGAACAAGATGGATGCGGGCAATCCGGACGGGTATCCGCGCAAGACCACGATTGCGCTTTCCAAGCCGGTCCAGAAGCTCAAGCCTTTTGCGGGCAAGGAGCATCCGCTGGTCAAACGGCTCGCGTCTCAGTCCTGGCGGGATGGCGTGGAGAACTACCTCGGGGTCAACGCTCCGCGGACGCTCGACGCCACCGCACCGGTGGACGGGTTCAGCTATGTGCAGGAGATCCAGCCCATCTTTGACCGGCACTGCGTGAGTTGTCACAACGCCGAAAAGATTGGCGAGAGCAAAATCAGCCTGACGGGCGAGGCGGCCAAGCCGGAGAGCGTGAAGTTGATCGGCGCGGGACAGGTGGACCCCAAGCGCGCCTACACGCAGTCCTACGTCGCCATCACCGCCTCCGGAAATCCCGACAAAAACCCGTGGATGACGTGGCTGAAACCCCGCAGCCGCGCCGTGATGCTTCCGCCGTACCACACCGGTTCGTCGAAAAGCAAAGTTATGGCGTACTTCGAATCCTCCCACTACGGCGTGAAAGTCAGCGAGAATGAAAAACGCACGTTCGCCTGCTGGCTTGATCTGCTGATTCCCTTCTGCGGGTCGTATACGCAGCACAACACGTGGACGGACGAGGAAAAGGCCGAGTACGCTTACTTTCAGGAGAAGCGCCGCGCCTATGCCGCCGCCGAGCTGGAAGCGCTCCGTCGGCCCGCGGGCTCCGGTCCCGCCGCCGACGCGCCAGGGCGGCACTCCGGTCAATAAGACGGTTACACTTCCGGCCCGTCCGCGTTAGTGCAGGCTCGCCGCCAGGATGGCGTCCTTGCGTGCCAGCAGGCCGTTGGACAGCAGCTGTTCCTGAACGTGTTCAAAACCGAGCCGTCCGATGACAGCCGCGAAGCGCTCTCCCGTCTTCCCCTGTTCCCTGAACAGGAGAATGGACTTCTCGATGATGTCCATCGCTTCTTTTTCCGTCATGAAGACCTTTTTCAGCGGGATGCCGCGCTGCGCCTCTTTGCCCCAGCGTCCGCCGATATAGATCTTGTAGCCGGTGGTGCCGGTCTTGATGACCCCGAAAGGGCATTTGCCGATGCACCGCCCGCAGTGGATACAGGTCGTTTCGTCGATATGCAGGGCGCCGTCTGCCACCTTGGCGGCATGGATCGGGCAGACCGCCTCCACCGCGCATTTCGCGCAGCCGCGACAGTGGGTTTTCTCGACCGCGGGGATGCGCTGTCCGATGAGGCCCAGATCGTTCAGGTCGGGCTTGACGCAGTTGTTGGGGCAGCCGCCGACGGCGATCTTGAATTTGTGGGGCAGCGGGATCTGATGGTAACCCGTGTAGAAACGGTCGTGGATCTTTCGGGACAGATCGAACGTGTCGATCAGGCCGTATTGGCAAGTCGTCCCTTTGCAGGCGACGACCGGGCGGACTTTCGGTCCGGTGCCGCCGGTTTCCAGCCCCGCCGGGGCGATGAACGCCCGGAACGCTTCGATCTGGCCGATCGGGATGCCTTGGACCTCCACGGTCTGCCGCGTGGTGAACGCGACCTTCCCGTTGCCGAACTTTTCCGCCGCTTCGGCGATCCGCCGGAGCTGCGTGGCGGTGACCACGCCGTTGACGGTCAGGACGCGGGCCGAGAAGTTGGCGGTGCCCTTGTTGTGCAGGAAGCCGAGGCCCTTGATGCGTTTGGCCTCTTCGGGCGGGATGGCGGTTGCAGACATGTCGTGTTCCTCAGTTGGCATAGGGGATTTCGCGGGAGTGTTTTGGCTGAAAACGCTTCCGCCTTTTCCCGTTGAAGATAGTCCGTCGGTGTCGACGCGTCAAGGTCACCGGCAATTTTGTTCGGCGTCGCGCTGTCCGGCATCTTGACGGGGGAAAGGGAAAGTTGGAGCGGACTGAGCAGAAATGGAAGTGCCATTTGAGTACGGGTCGCGTATAATGCGCGCCCAATGACTGACTATTCCAAACTCTTGAACCCCGAGCAATGCGAAGCGGCCACGGCGGGGGACGGCCCCCTGCTGGTGCTGGCCGCCGCCGGCACCGGCAAGACGCGCACGCTCGTTTACCGGGTGGCCTATCTCGTGGAAAAGGGGCTGGCGCCCGACAGCCTGCTGCTGTTGACCTTCACTAACCGCGCGGCGCGGGAGATGCTTGAGCGCGCCAAAGAGGTCGCCGGCGATGCGGTGGGCAACCTCTGGAGCGGCACCTTTCACCATATCTGCAACCGCTGCCTGCGGCGCTTCGGCGACCGGCTCGGCTATCCGAACGATTTCACCATCCTCGACCGCGACGATTCGCGCACGTTGATCGACCAGTGCATCAAAGACGCGGCGCTCAACAAAAAGGAGTTTCCCAAAAAAGACGTGATCGGCTCGCTCATCAGCTCCGCGGCAAACCGTGCGTGCGATATCGAGGACGTGCTGGAGCAGGCGGTTGATGAGCTCAAGGTCGACCCCATGGAGATCGTCAGGGTTGCGAACCTGTATGTGGAGCGCAAGCGCGCGATGGGCGCGATGGACTTCGACGACCTGCTGGTGAACGGGCTGCGCCTGTTGGTCGAGCACGAGCCGGTGCGCACCTTCTACCAGAACAAGTTCCGGCATGTGCTGGTGGACGAATATCAGGACACCAACCTCCTGCAGGCCAAGATGGTCGACATTCTTGCGGAGACCAACCGGAACGTCATGGCGGTGGGCGATGATTTCCAGTGCATCTATTCGTGGCGCGGCGCGGACTTCCGCAACATCATGGAGTTTCCCAAGCGGTGGCCGGAATGCCGCATCGTCAAGCTGGAGCAGAACTACCGCAGCGTGCCCGAGGTCCTGGCGGTGGCGAACGCCTGCATCAAGGGGAACCCCGAGCAGTTTCAGAAGACGCTGCGCCCGACGCGCAAGACGCGCAACAAGCCGCAGGTCTATTTCGTGCGCGACGGCGACGAGCAGGCGATGGCCCTGCTCGGGCTGATCCGGCGTTACCAGGAGGACGGATATAGCCTGCGCGACATGGCGGTGCTGTACCGTGCGCACTTCCATTCGATCGAGCTGCAGATCATGTTGGGCCGCGCGCGGCTGCCGTACGTGATCACCTCCGGCATCGGCGTGTTTGAACAGGCGCACGTGAAAGACGTGGTCGCCTTCCTGCGCGTGTGCGAGAGCCGGACGGACCGCATGGCCTTCGCGCGGCTGCTGGGAATGCTGGGCGGCGTTGGCGAGAAGACGGTCGATGCGCTATGGGTGAAGCTGGGCGGCCAGTTCGACACGCGCGACCCGGAGCAGCGCGCCCGGCTGAACGCGGCGCTCAAGCCCGCCGCGCGCGGGCAATGGCAGGAGGTCGACCGCCTGTTCGAGGAGTACCACCGCGAGAACCTCGCCGAGAGCGGCGGGGAGGCGGTGCAACGCTTTTGCGACGTCTTCTACCATACCTATCTGGCGCGCGCGTATGAGAACGGCGACAAGCGCGAAGAGGATATCCGCGAACTGGCGCTGCAGATCGGCAAGAGCGCGGGGGGGGTGTCGGGCTTTCTGCAGGAGGTGGCGCTGCTGACCAACGTGGACCACGAGTACGACAAGATGGCCCGCGAGAACGCGGACATGCTGCATCTGAGCACGGTGCATCAGGCCAAGGGACTGGAATGGCCGGTGGTGTTCGTGATCTGGGCGTCGGAAGGCATGTTTCCGTCGAGCCGGTCGATCGGCGAAACCGAGAACGACGCCGAGGAGCGCCGGCTCTTCTACGTGGCGGTGACGCGCGCGAAGGATGAGCTGGTGCTCTGCGCGCCCGAGATGCGGCGCACGCGCGACGGCGGCGTGTATTTCTGTAAGCCCTCGCGCTTCATTAAAGAGCTGCCGCGGGGACTCACGCGCGAGAATTTCGGATTCCGCAGCTATTGAGCGCCGTTCAGGTCCGCGCCGGCGGCCGGCTGCCGCACGTTTGAAAAAAGCCCAGACACGAAAACGAACGTGTAAAAACCGCATGTGAGGTATAACCTGTCCTGTAAGAAAGGAGAGGGGAACATGCGAGAGTTTCGGACGTTCATGTCGGGGATGATGTGCGTGTGGGGCATGCTCGGAGCGGCGGGGGCCGACGAGTGGAAAATCTTGAAGCCCGCTTCCGCGCCGCTGGCCTATGCGGTGGCCGCCCAGGAGTTCCAAAAGTTCTATTCTTCGGTGACCGGGCAGCGGCTGGATATCGTGTCGGAGCCGGCTGCGGCCGCGAACTTGGTGGTGATCGGTTCCGACAGCGTGAACGGCTTTTGCCGGACCGCTGTGGAACAGAGCATCATTCCGCCGCTGGGGGTTGGCGCGGATACGGATTCTTACCGGATCCGGTCGGCCGAAAAGGACGGGCGTCGCTACCTCTTTCTCGCGGGCGGCAACGGCCGCGGCACGCTTTATGCCGTCTACGACTTCTTCGAGCGCCAGGCGGGCTGCCGCTACTTCTGGGACGGGGATATCGTTCCGAAGCAGGCGACCATCAAGATGGACGGGCTGGATGTGAGCGAGTCTCCCCGCTTCGCCTACCGCGGCATCCGCTACTTCGCGCACCGCAGCCTGGATCGCTTCCAGGCCGAACACTGGGGGCCGATACAGTGGGAGCGGGAGATAGACTGGGCGCTCAAAAAACGCCTCAATCTGGTGATGTTGCGGATCGGCATGGATGACGTTTACCAGAAAGCGTTTCCTGACGTCGTGCCGTATCCTCCGACGAATGCGCCCCTGCCCGAGGCGGTCGCCCGCTCCTACGACGACCGCACGAGCGCCTGGCCGCTGCAGGTCCGCGGCGAGCTCCGCAAGCACGTCTTGCAATACGCCCGAGACCGCGGGCTGGTCCATCCGGAAGACACCGGAACGATGACGCACTGGTACAGCCGTACGCCGTATGCGTTTCTCGAGAAGGTCAAGCCCGTGTTCTCGCCGCAGGTGAGCGGCTACGGCCTGCCGACCGGCTATGTCTGGGACATCCGCGACGACCGCAACCTGGACAACTACTGGAAGCTCACCCAGGCGCACATCGATCACTACGGCAGCCCGCAGATGTTCCACACAATCGGCTACGCCGAGCGCGTGGTCTACAAGGACCGCGCCCAGAACCACGAGTTCAAACTCTACGCCTACCGGCGGATCATCGAGAAGATCCGCGAGCGCTACCCTCAGGCGCCTCTGCTGATCGCCTCGTGGGACTTCTACTATCCCGGCTGGAGCGGCGACGAGGTGTCGAATCTGCACACGCTTCTGGACCCGCAGAACACGTTCATTTTCGACTACACGTCGGATCTGCCGCAGGTGGGGGGGAGTTCGGACTTCCGGCAGTGGGGCGTGATCGGCAAGTTTCCGTGGATCTTTGGCATCTTCCACGCGTACGAGTGGGAAAACGAACTGCGGGGCAATTATGATCTGATCAAGGAACGAATGCCGCTTGCCGCAGCTGACCCGATGTGCAAAGGCTTTGTCTACTGGCCCGAGAACTCGCACAGCGACAGTTTGATCCTCGAGTTTTTCACGAAGAACGCGTGGAAGCCCGACACGCTCACGCCCGAGGAGCTGCTGCCCGCCTTCTGCCGCGACCGCTACCAGGCGGCGGCCGAGCCGATGCTCGCGGCGTGGCAGGCGGCGCTGCCGCTCATCAAGCGGCATCAGGAGCTGCCGCCCGAGTTCCGCAACCTCGCGGCGTTTGCGAGGCGCGAGGTCACGGTCAAGCGGAGCGAGGATTTGCGCGAAAAACTCGGCAAACTCGAGCCGCAGATGAGTGCGCTGCCCGACCTCTTCAGCAAGCTGGCCGGGCTGCCGTACGGGACGGGAGACGCCTTCGTCGACCGCGACGCGATCGATCTGGCGCGGACGGTTGCGGGCCGCGTTTTCAGCGTTGCTCTCTACCGGTACGCCGCCGCGCAGGGCGACTGGCTTGCGGGCCAGGCCGACGCCGCGGCCGTGAAAGTCGCGGGCGACCGTTGCACGGCGATCCTGACCGCGCTGCGCGACATTCTGGCGCTGCACGACGACTACTCGATGAACGCCTCGATGGCCAAGCTTCAGGCGGTGCATCCCGTGAATCCCTGCTTCGAACAGGCGCTCAAGGGCAACGCCGAAAACGGCTATTGTCGGACGTACATTTACGAGCTGTTCAACGACTACTATCTGCCGCAGCTGTCGCTCTACACGAAATGGGTGGATGAGCGCGTGGCCGGCGGCGACATCAAGAGCCCGATGAAGCCGGCGAAACCCCTGCCGATGCAGGCGGTCGTCGACGCCTTCTACGCGAAGCCGCTCGCCGCGATGGCGCCGCACGCCGCGCGCACTCGCGAGGCTTACCGGACGACGCTTCTGCGACTGGCGGCGGCACCGTAACTGGAGTGCAGCATGTGAGGTGAAACCTTTCGAAGGAATACGTAGATGAAAAAGGCTTTGGCGATGGCTGCGTTCGTTTGCATGTGGGGGGGCGAAGTGGTTGCCGGGTATATTTACTGGCTAGGCGTGGGGGGCAGTTACACGGGTAATTTTGAGGTGGCGTCCAACTGGGATGCCGGGGTTCCCGGCGCGAATGACTGGGCCTGCTTCAAAAACACGACGACTAAAAATTGGGAGGTCATGTTCAATAGCGACGTGACGAACCTCACCTTTTTGTCCGACACCGACGCGTTGAATTACGAGACGCGCTTTGTCCTGAACCAACATGTCTGGACAGCTGTTGATCAGTTTTATTTTCGAAAAGGGGTTGGCGGACGTGTCACCTTCACAAATGGCACATTGCGGACAAAGTCGCTGCATTGCTACCCTGATACAACCGTTTCGCCGCTTTATATGGCACTTGCCCTGAAAGGTGTTGTCTGTGAGGCAAACAATGCGACGATCGCGGCGTGTGATGTTGTTTTTGAGGGCGGTAAAGTCCAGTTGTCTGACGATTTGGTGGTCGGGCTGCCCGCGTATGGCAAAGCGACGGTCCGATTGGATCGTGGCGTGCAATGCAGTGTGACAAATGCGCTTCGTATGGGCTTCGCTGCAGGATCGACAGGAGAGGTCGTGAACATCAACGGCGAGCTCCGCCATGAGGGGCTCACGAATGCGTGCTCGATCGGCAAAGCCGGTTCTGGCATTTTCCTCATCCAGGGGGGCACCACAGTTATCGCGCACTCGCCCACGATAGGCGCAGATAGCACAGGTGTCGGTCATATGACGGTGTCGGGCGGTTCCAACACGTTCGGTACCGTGCCGGGGGATCGGATACATGTCGGCGACCTAGGGGCCGGGACTCTGTTGGCGGGCGGCGGTACGAACGTCACGGTTGCGATTTCGATAGGGAGCAGCGCCGGTGGGGTGGGTGATATGACGCTGACAAACGGTCTCTGGACCATCGCGGAGCACATGTGGGTCGGATTTTTCGGCACGGGCACGTTAAGTGTAAGCGGCGGCGAAATGCATTTTTTGACCTACGGCCCCGTTTTGGCGGTCGCGAGAAACGCGAGTTCAACCGGGACGGTTACGGTCTCGGGTGGTTTGTTGGATCAGAACGGTTCGGTCTGGATGGGCGGAGGTGCAAATGCGCAGGCGCGGCTCACGCTTTCCGGCCGTGGCATACTGAGGACAAAAACCGTCCAGGAAAAAGACGCGGCGGCGAACAGCCAAGTTCTGTTCGACGGAGGCACGCTGCAGGCGGCAGCGTCGGGCACGTTGATTCAGGCGCTGGACGACGTGCGGTTGACGGCCGCTGGCATGGCGGTGGATACGGCTGGCTATACGGTCAGCGTGGTGCCGACGCTTCAGGATGCGACGGGCGAGGCTGGCGGTGTCATCAAGCGGGGCGCGGGGACGCTGACGCTGGCGGGCGCGCGATTGGCCACGGGCCCCGTATCGGTGCTCGGAGGTACGCTGGTTGTCAGCAACAACGTGTCTGTGTCGGCCGGGGTTTCCCGGATCGACGGCACGCTGTCGCTGCCGGCGGACAAGCGTCTGACCGTCGCGACGGGCGCAGCGCTGGCGGGTACCGGGAGTGTGGCGCGGGTGACGCTGGCAGACAATGCCAAGCTTGTCCGGTCCAAGACGGATGGCGCGACTTCGCCTCTCAACGTCAGCGACTGCTTTGCGAGCGGTGCGTTGACGGTGGACATCTCCGGCTATACGAGGACCGATCTCTTGGCTGCCGTGCCCCTTTTGAAAGTGCCGTCAGCGTCGTTCGTCAAGCCGTCCTTCGTGAGCGTCTTGCGGGACGGCGTGTCGGCTCCTGCCGTGGTCGTGCGGTATTCCGAGGACATCGGCGCAACTGTTTTGAGCGTGGTGTACAACAGCGGCACAATGATCAGCGTGCGCTGACGTGCCGGAATAAGGATAGGGGATCTTCATGTTCCGTGTCGTCTCGTGCTTCCAGGTGTCTGCGTTTCTCTGCGCTCTGATGGGGGCGGTGCTTCAAGGCAAGGGTGAAACGACCCTTTTCCGGGAAGATTTCAGCGGCTTCAAAAGCGACTCCGATTTATTGCGGGTCGTGGACTCTCAACACCCGGAATTCGCGCGGGCGCTGGAACTGCGGAGCGTCAAGGCGGAAGACGGTAAAATTCGACAAGGACATTGGGAACTGCGGTTGGGGAACGTGGAAAGCATCTCAGAAAGTGAGACCATGGAGATCCGTTTCTGGATGAAGGCCGCCACCGAGTCGGCCCGCTACGCGCTTCTTGCGAACGGCAAGGGCCATAAAGCCATCACCCTCATCCAAAATAACGGCTTCTTTGAGATTCCCAAAAGCGCCGGCGCGAGCTGGGAAAAGATCGCAAGAAACCGGCTCAACGGCTGGCACAAAATGCTTTACCGCGTCCACTGTCAGCAAGGCGCTTACGACGTGTTTGTTGACGACATGGAGACACCCGTTGCGCAAATGATCTCTTTCCGGGAACCGGCGTCCTTGTTCATCGATCGGATTTGGACGCTCGGCAGCGAAAATGCGGAGTCACGGACCCTTTTTGGCCCGGTCACGGTCAGCCTCACTTTTCCCAAAGAATTTCCGCCTGAGTCCTTCAACGGAAATCCGTTTTGCCTGAAAGGGATCGGCGAAACCACGAATGGCCCAGCACCGACGGCCTTCGACCAGCAAGCTCCTTTGGTTCTCGGCGTCGCGACGGGAAGCGTCAAAGAAGCCGCCAGCCTCCGCTTGCTGCGGGACCAGACGAATCTTTATTGCCTGTTCCGTCTTGACGTCCGTGGAGCGGCGAATCGTCCCCCGAAAGCCGTCAAGCGGGACGGCAGGATCTGGGACGATGATTGTGTTGAACTTTTTTTTCAGCCCGATCCGCGTCGCGACACCTACTATCACCTGGCGGCGAATGCCGCTGGCTCCGTGTATGATTCCAGGCATCAAACCGGCTCCCGCGACGATGCCTGGAACGGTCATTGGAGTTGCCAAATCAGACAGGAAGAACGAGGCTGGACGGCACTTGTTACGGTTCCTTTTGCGGATTTTGGAGGTGACTTGTCTGAGGACGCCGTGTGGGGCTTTAATGCGGGAAGGGAGAATCCGTATACCCGTGAGGTGCTTTCGTGGACGATCCCCGAACGTTTCGGGAGAATCTGTTTTCCCGCCTTAAACGATCCGCGGCCTGCTCCCCAAAGGATAGCGGCCTTAATGGACCGGTTCTGCGATTTCCCGGATCGGTTCCAAACCTTGTCGCGCGAGGTGCAAGAGGAATTGTCGTTTCCACATCCCGTTCTTCAGGAAACGCGGCGGGAGCTCGGTGAGAAACTGAAGAGCCTGGCGCAAGCCCATGGCCGCGCGGCGTCTTTTCAAGAGTTCGTTCAGCTCGATGCCGCCCTCAAACGCCTTCACGACGCGAAGGAGCTGCTGCGCCGGAAAGCAACCCGGATGTCCGACCTGTTTATGCCGGGCTCGGATAACCGCCGCCGCGCCTATGCGGCCTGCGTCGAATCTTCCATGGCCAAAGTCATGGAAGATTATTGCGGTAATCCTGAGACGCGTGCCTCACTGCTACTTTCGGGAAACGAGTATGGCAGCTTTCAGATCGTGTTGCTTGCCATGCCGGGAGACGGTTTCCGCCGGGTTAAGATCTCGATCGCACCGTTGCAGGACCGGTCAGGCAAGGTCCTGGCGAACGCGCGGCAGCGCGCCTATCTGGTCGAGTCTGTCCGCACGGCCATGCCTCATCAGAAAGCCGTTGGCTATCCGGATGTGCTAAAGCCGGGCGCCGACTTCCGGGTCGGCAATCGCCTGCTTGTGCCGCTGTGGCTCGATGTTTTCCTGCCGCCCGGCACGGCGGCCGGCACGTATCAGTCGCAAATCGAAGTCAGGCCTGACGATTCTGAGCCTTGTGTGATCCCCGTTGCGGTCCGGGCCACCGGCTTGACTCTCCCGCTCAGCGCGTCGCTTGACACCGCCTTCTGTTTCGACGCGTCATGGGTCAAGGCGTTCTACGGACAAGACGTCCCGCCGGAAAAGGTGCGGGACTATTGCGAATTCATTTTGGATCATCGGCTGGAGCCCATGAATCTCTGGAGCGGCGGCAACGTCGACATCGGGCTCGACCACCTTGATTACTGTGCCCAGCACGGGAAAACCTTGCTCTTCCTGCCCATCACGAATCTCGCTAAAAACAAGGCCAAGTATCAGACGTTGATCAGCCGATATCAGGGGAAGCTCCGCCCCGTTTTCTTTGGCCACGATGAGGTGCTGATGCAGAATTCCGCCGAAAAACTTGCGGCGATGAAAAAAGACTTCGCCCTTGCAAAAGAGCTGTTTCCGGATGTGCCCCGCCTCAATACCGCGCCCGTCGACGCGCGCCTCTTCGGGTACGTCGACATCTGGTGCCCGCTCTTCAGCCATTTCAACGCGGCGGATGCCTCGGAACGGATGAAACTCGGGGAAAAGGTCTGGTGGTACCCGACCGACTATCCCCTCGCCCCGTATGCGAACTTCAATCTTGATTCCCCCGGCATCGATCCCCGGATCATTCCTTGGATGAACTGGAAGCTGAACCTCTCGGGCCTGCTTTATTGGGGGCTGAATCGCGAATGGCTCACGAACGGCCAGAAGGAAATCAAGCAAATCACCTCCGACTTTATCGGGCAGCGCTCGCTCGACTGGATGACGCCGGAGCTGCAACGCAAGATGATCGCGGGTGAGTGCCGCTGGCCAGAGGTGCCTTGGCTGCCCTATTTCCGGAGCGTCATGAACGCCAAGTCGGTCAGCGCCACCAACGGCGGCGGAAACCTGCTCTATCCTGGGCCGGTCTGGGAGCCGTGGCCATCCATGCGCCTGAAGAACCTCCGGGACGGGATGCAGGACTACGAGTATTTCGTGATGCTCAAAAAGAACGTGGCGGCGCTCGAAAGCAAGAATCCGAACCATCCGCTGCTTCCGAAAGCCCGTAAAGTCTTGGCGATAGATGACGACGTGCTGGGCGGTGAAACCCGCTATACGAAAGATCCGGAACGGCTTCTTGCCTTTCGTCAGGAACTGATCAGGCTTGTGATGGAAACCGGGAAGCTTCTATGAATCGTCCGGACTTATTTACCGACACGGTGTATCCAGCATTAGCCGGACGATTGCGAGAGGGCGCGACCTTGTTGAAAAGTTAGCACGACTCTGTGATACTCAAAGGCGTTGGCATTCACGATCAAACGAATCATGAACGGACGGAGCGAATATGCTTAGAATCCACAAAGTGCCCTACAAATGGGAGCTCGTCATCCTCCTCTGGCTGGCGCTGTTCTTCAATCAGGCGGACCGTCAGGTGTTCAACGTCGTTCTGCCAGCTATCCGCGACGATCTTCGCCTGTCCGACGCGGAAATGGGGCTGGTCGCTACCGTTCTGCTCGTTGTCTGCGGCATCCTCGTGCCTCTCGCAGGATTTGCCGGCGACCGGTTCAACAAGAAGCGGATCATCATCGTCAGCCTGCTGGTTTGGAGTGCGGCCACGCTGGTTACCGGCTGCAGCTTCACGCTTGCGCATCTGGTCCTCCTGCGAAGCGTGGCGACCGGCGGGGGTGAGGCGTTCTATTTCCCTTCCGCGAGCGCCCTCATCGGCGAATACCACGACAAGACGCGGGCGACGGCTCTGTCGATCCACCAGACCGCCGTTTATGTCGGCATCATCTGCAGCGGCTATCTGGCCGGTGCCGTTGCGGATTTATACGGCTGGCGAATGGCCTTCTACATTTTCGGCGGCTTCGGCATCGCGCTTGCCGGAGTCCTCTACCGCAGGCTCGTGAGCCCCGTCGCGCAACAAGTCGAAATGCGGGCGCAGCCTCGCGGGACCGCCGTCAAAGACGCTCTGGTTGCCGTCTTCCGGAAGCGGTCGTTCATCTTGCTGGCGCTCGCCTTTTCGGGAATGAATTTTGTCGGCGTAGGTTTCCTGGTGTGGATGCCGACGTTCTTGCACGAGAAGTACGGTTTCTCCCTGTCGCGGGCGGGTTTTGACGCGACCTTCTATCATCACATCGCGGCCTTTGTCGGCGTGCTGGCCGCGGCTCGGGCAACGGATGCGTTGACTGGCCGGATCAAGGGGGTCCGGGCTGTCGTTCCAATGCTGGGACTGCTCGCCGGCGCACCGTTCATCTATCTCATGGGACAGAGCGCCTCGCTGGCTATTCTCTACGCCACGCTCGTGTTGTTCGGCCTCTTCCGCGGGGTCTACGAGGCCAACCTGTGGGCCTCCGTCTATGACATCGTCGATGTCCGGTACCGCTCCGCCGCCACGGGTTTTATGCTCTCCTTCGGCCTCGTCATCGGCGCGCTGTCCCCCTACATTTTGGGACTTCTCAAGCCCGCGATCGGCTTGGCTAACGGTTTTGCCTGCTTGTCGGCCGTCTATGTGCTCTCGGCTTTGTGCATTCTGATCGCTGTTCTGTTCTTTTACAAAAAGGACATGTGCGAGCCGTGATTTTAACCGTGGTTTGCCGGGACTGACGTTGTTTGAAAAAAGTCTGTGACTGAAATCGAACGCGTGACGCTCGGTCGGCTTGTATGCTTGCACCACCGTTTTCGAGGAGGAGAAGGATGACTATGCAGTATCTGGCAGACAATGCGCTGACTGCGCAAATCAAAAAATTCGCTTTGACGGAGTTGAACGCGGATCTGGTGGGCGTGGCAAACATCGAGCGCTTTAAAGGGGCGCCGCTCATGATGAGCCCACAGGGCATTCTGCCGACGTCGCGCTCGGTGGTCGTGATGGCGGTGCATCATCCGGATGCGGCCGTCGAACTGGGCGGCGAAGAGCATCCGCAGAAGATCGGTCCATATTGCATCCAGTATGCCATGAACATGCGGTTGGACGAGATGAGCTACCGCATGGGACGTTTCATCGAATCGCTGGGCTACACGGCTGTGCCGATCGTCTCCTCGAACATCTGGCGCTACAAGGGCTACAAGGAGCTGAAGGAACATTTCGCGCCGGACATGTCGCACCTGCATGCGGCTGTCGCGGCGGGCCTCTCCGAGTTCGGCTACTCAGGACTGTCGATCACGCCGGAGTTTGGCGCGCGCCAGCGCTATGTGTCCATCATCACCGATGCGGAACTGACTCCCTCACCGCTGGTTGACCCCGGCTCGGTTTGCGACAACTGCATGCTCTGTAAAAAAGCTTGCCCCTCGGGCGCCCTCACCAAGGAGATCGACGGTTGGAACGAGATGGAGGCCGAGGGTAAGGTCTACCGCTACGCCCGCAAGAACCTTTGGCGCTGCGCGTGGGGCGAGCACTTCGACCTGGATCTCGACTTGGAGATACCCGAGAAGGTTGACGAATCGGTGATCCTGGAGTATGTCAAACGCTATGGTCGCCGCGGCGGCGAGATGGGGTGTTGCCTTAAGGCGTGTGTGCCCAAGGCGCGTCGATATTTCGACAAGGACTACTGCAAGAGCCCGAGGCGCAAACGCGACGTCGTGCCGCAGCCGGGGCTGGTATCGCGCGGGGTGTTCGAGAAGATCCGTGGCCTGACGCAGGCGCATGGGGCGTCCTGCATCCTTTCGGTGCCGGTGGACGAGCTGCGCGCCGCGGGCGTGAAGATCGAGGACTCGAAGGCCTACCTGCCCGGCGCGAAAAGCGCGGTGGTCGTCTGTCTGGCGGCGGCCAACGATCTGGTTCGGGATGTGGCGGACGTGGACAAGGAACTGGCGCTTGAGATTACCCTCACGGCGGGAGGATTGCGCGAGACCGCCGAGAAGTTGGCGCTTCAGACGGGCTACGATGTGTCGCGCGAGCTTGAGCGCGCGGGGTATTCTGCGACAGGCGGAACGGCGGTCAAAGAAGCCGAGGTCGCGTCGGCTGTTCACGGCGTGCCAGAGGGCCAGACGCTTTTCACGTACACGGTGCTGACCGACGCCGAACTGCCTGCAACGGGCCTCGCTTTCAGTGCTCCGTCGGCGGAGCGCGTGGAAAATTTCACGGACGCGTTTGAGGCTGAGGCAAAACGGCTTGGGGCTGACGTGACAGGCATAACGTCCATCGGCCGGCTGCAAGGAGTCGCGAAGCAGGTGGCGATCGCATTTGATGGCGAGCCGGTGCTGGACGCGAAAGACACGTCACAGATTTTCACGCCGTACCAGCCGCTCATCACCGAACGCAAGCGTCTCATCCCCGACCCGCGCACGCTGTTGCCGAAGGCCAAGTCGGTGCTGGTGTTCGGCGTCGCGTTGCCTCACGGCTCTGTGGATGTCACGGCGCGGACGCCTGCGGAAGCGGTGGGCCCGTACGCGTTCGCGATCTATGAGAATCTGAACTATCTGCGCCGGATCGCGGTGCGGCTCTCGGCGTGGCTGTCGCGGCAGGGGGTTGACGCTGTTTTCAGCACCGACCTGCTGGGCACGGGCTCGATGACCGCGAGCCCGCGCGGGGCGATCCCCGATCTCTTCTCCAACCGTTTTGAGGCTTGGGCGGCGGGATTGGGACGGTTCGCGAAGGCCGGTTTTCTGGTAAATCCGACGTTTGGCACCAACGTGCGCTACATGGCGGTGGTGGTGGACCGGGAGTTGGACGAGAGCCCGATGCTCGACAGTTTCAGAGCCGAACTCTGCGATACGTGCGGCGAGCGTTGCGTGGCGGCGTGTGCAACACGTGCGTTCGGGGGAGAGGTCGCGGTGGAGTCGGACAACGTCTGCGATGTTCTCTTTTCGGTCAGCACAAAACGCTGCGATTGGGCCAAGCGCTATTCGCTGATCGCCGACGAAGGCTGCGGTTTCGTCGGTTGGAAGCTGAACCTGCCGCCGCCCGAGACGATCACGGCGGAAACGTTAGACGCGGCGCTGCGCCAGCAACCGCCGATACCAAAATATCGGCCCTGTAATTTTGAAGCTTGCGCCATGGCTTGCCCCTATACGAGGGAATGCAGGAGTTAGGTGTCAGGTGTTGTGAGACCTGCGGACTGGAATCCGTTGGAAAGAGGGAGAAGACGAATGAGACATGCGGTAGCGGTTTTTGTTGCGGCACTGGCGCTGGGGGCGGGGGCGGCGGGCCAGCCCATGGATAAAGACGAGGCGCAGATCATCAAGTCGCGGATGATCCCGTATCCCCAGAAAGTGGCGATCGCGGACGGCTCCGTCGTGCGCATCGACAAAACGCTCGCTGTGACAATCACGCTGACAAACCGGACAGACGGTGTAGAGAAACGCGCGGCGAAGCTTTTCAAGTCGGCCTTCGGCGTGTCGCCCCTGCTGACTTTCAGAAACGACGCGTCGCTGACGATTCCGAAGGACGGCTACCGCTTCGCCTGCGCGGCGGACAGCGGCCTCACGATTGGGGCCGCGGACGAGGGCGGGCTGCTGAACGCGCTAAAGACATTGCGGCAGTTGGCCGAACCGGAACGCGGTGTTGAGAAGATGCGCTATTATTTTCTGCCGGAGGTGTCGGTAGAGGATGCGCCCGCGATGGCCTTCCGCGGCATGCACATCTGCTGGTTTCCGGAGAACGATGCGACCTTTATCGAGAAATGCATCCGCATGGCAGCCTACTACAAGTTCAACTATGTGGTTCTTGAGCCGTGGGCGGTTTTCGATTATCAATCACATCCCGAGTTCTCATGGGCTGAGAAGCGTGTGAAGGCCAAAATGATTCGCCGCCTCGTGCGCGTGGCGCGCGAGCAGGGGGTGACGCTGATTCCGCAGCTCAACCTTTTCGGCCACGCGCCCGAGGCGCGGCACATTTCGGGCAAGCACCCGGTCTTGGACTTCCATCCCGAGATGCAGCCGCTGTTTGAACCGGACGGCTGGACCTGGTGTCTGAGCAATCCCGCGACCCGGCGGTATCTGACCGAAATGACGCTGGAACTGTACGAGGCGTTCGAGTGCCCGCCGTATTTTCATATCGGTTGTGACGAGGCGTATTCGATGGCAACGTGTATGTCGTGCCGCAAAACCGACTATGCTGCGCTCTTGAAAGACCACCTGCTGTATTTTCGCGAACTTTTCCACAGGCGTGGAGCTCAGATCATGATGTGGCACGACATGCTGGTGGTTGCTGGCGACCCGCGCTGGAAAGGTTATGTCGCGATGGGATCCGCGAAAATCGGCACGGAAGCGTTGCTCGATTCGTTGCCGCGCGACATCGTGGTCTGCGACTGGCAGTACTACACCGTGCCGAAAGGTAACGCCGTGCCTTGGCCGACCATGCAGTACTTTCACGAAAAAGGATTTCCGGTGTTGGCCTGCCCTTGGAAAGACACGGAAGGGATCAAGAGCCAGGCGAGGCTTGTGCGGGAAAAACGAATGGCCGGAATGCTGTGCACGACGTGGAACTACATGCACAGCCTTGACATGTACCGGATGCTGTATACGGGCGCCAATGCCACGTGGGGTAATGACGGGACCGGGTGGAATCCTCAGGCGTCGTTCAACATGCATCTGCGTCAAATCGGCTGGGACATGGGCATCGAACATTACCGCGATACGGGCGTCGCCCAGTGGCAAGTTCCGCCTGAGAACGCGTTGTTGCACTAGCCGGTAGGGCAGGGAATGGACGGCGAGATGGTTTTCTGAACGATTTAGATTACGATTAAGAAAATTGCCGTTTTCTCGTAATCTTAATCCGGAGCCCAACTTGAAGTTATGGCGATCAAAGAGGAGACGAGAATGACAACTGCGGAGTTGAAAGCGAAAGCCCGCGCGTGCGGGGCAGATCTGGTGGGTATCGCGCCGGTGGCGCGTTTTGCGGAGGTGTCCCCGGACAGCAACCCGGCCGCGATTTTTCCCGAGTGCAAGTCGGTGATTGTGTTGGCGAGGCGCATCTGCCGCGGCTCGCTGCGCGGTGTGGAGGAAGGCACGAACTTCGGCAGTACCTATCAGTGTTTCGGTTATACATGGGTGGAGGACAACTTCCTGTCCCAGACTTCATATGACCTCTCACTCTGGATTGAGGAACAGGGCTTCGAGGCCGTGCCGCTCTTCGCCTATAACGAAGCCGGCATGCCAAAAGGCGTGCCGGTCGCTTCAGGCAAGCCCGCGCCGAACGTCTACATCGATCCGCGTTACGCGGTGGCGGCGGCGGGACTGGGCGAGGTGGGATTGGGCGGCTTCATCCTCACGCCCGAGTTCGGCACGCGCCAGCGCTTTGCCTTCGTTCTGACCGATGCGGAGCTGGACGGCGATGCGGTGCGCGGCAAGACGATCTGCGGCGACTGCGGCGGGTGCGCGGCGGCCTGCCCCTACGGCGCGATCCACCTGGACAAGACGCAGACGGTCTGCGTTGAAGGCCACGCGATGCCGGTGGCGCAGGTGGACGTCGGCCTATGCGCGTCGTGCCCGAACGGGGCGTTTCTGGCGAGCGGTCGCGGCAAGGAGCCGGACCGCATCGCGGCGGCGTGCGGGCGCGAATGCCTCGTCCGGCTCGAAAAGGCCGGCAAGGTCGGAAACCGCTTCGAAAACACCTTCCGCAAGCGTGCCCCGTGGCAGCTGGACGCCTTCAAGCGCCCGATGACGCGCGATGCGTCCGGTGCCATGAAGGCGGTCGACGTCGGCTGCGACAAGTTTTCGGGAACCGGCGTGGTTTCGGTCCATGCGACGGGCCAGGTGTTTTCGAAATAGGAGGTGTTATGAAACTGACCTCGCAGATGATCAAAGATTTCGCAGCCTCGTTGGGGCGTCCCTGCCTCGTGGGTGTCGCGAACATCGAGCGGTTTAAGACCGCGCCGCAACAAATGCACCCCAGCAACATTTTCCCCGAGTGCAAGTCGGTGATCTCGGTGGTCGCGCCTTTTCCGCGCGGCACATATCGCGGCATCACCGAGGGGACGCACTGGCCGAACTATACCTACTACTCGTACAACCGGCTGAACAACCTGTTCCGGCCTCGCATCACCTATGCGCTTTCGTGCTTTATTGAGGACCACGGCTGGGAGGCGGTTCCGCTTTATCCTGCCGTGCCGGAGCGCGGCGGGCTGCACGCGCCGGTGATGCCGGGACGTCCCGCGCGCGAGATCAACCTCAACGTGCGCATTGCGGCCGTGGCCGCCGGACTGGGCGAGATCGGCTGGTCCAAGGTTTTTCTCACCAAGAAGTGGGGGCCGCGCGTGCGCATCGGCAACATTTTGACCGACGCCGAACTTGAGCCGGACCCGCTGATGAAGCCGGGCACGCTTTGCAACCGCTGCATGAAATGCGTGCGGACCTGCCCCGGCTGCGCGATCCCCAAGCCCAGCGAAAAACCGCCGGTCCGCATCACCATCGACGACCAGGTGTACGAGTGGGGCGACGTGTCGATGGGCCGCTGCACGCTGACGCATCACGGGCTGAACCGTGAAGTGTCGCCCTTCCTGATCAAGGACTTCCCGACCGTCGATTTCAAGGTGAAGGAAAGCAAGGTGTCGGAAGAACTGGCCTATCGCATGGCCTACACGCTGGCGACCGGCACGTGGGTCGCATCCGAGGAGTTCCCGCACGGGCATATTGTGGACTATTATCACCAGATTCTCGGGCATGTCGGGTATTTCGCGATCTGCGGCGCGCAGGGGTGCATCCGCGGCTGCATGGACAGCCTGGAGAAGCGGCGCGCGATCGAGCAGTCCACGTTCCCGACGCCGGTCTCGCCGCGCGGACAGTGGACGCTGAGAAAGCCGGAGCAGGAGGAGTCGAAAGGCATCGCGGAAGGCATGTGCCCGGAACTGTACGGAGAGCCTGATTCGCAGGCGGGGAAGTGGAAGTGAGAGGGACCGAGAGAAAAGGTCCAGACGTGAACTTGGGAATGCGGCAGGGCAAGGTAAGTATCCTCCTGTTCTGAACGGAGAGGAAGGGGGATGAAAATGGATTCGAGCGCTCAGAAACAGACTGTGCCAAGCGCGAACACCACATTCCGTATTGCCTCCATCGATGCTTATCGCGGTTTTGTCATGCTGCTGATGATGGCCGAAGTGCTGTCGCTCCGCAGCGTGGCAAAAGCACTCCCTGAAAGCGGTTTCTGGAAGTTTCTCGCACATCAGCAGTCGCACGCCCAGTGGGTCGGGTGCTCGCTTCATGATTTGATTCAGCCGTCATTCGTGTTTCTTGTCGGCGTGGCCCTGCCGTTCTCTCTGGCGCGCCGCGCCGCCATCGGTCAGCCTCAGTGGCGGCTGACCCTCCACGCTTTCGCGCGCGCCTTTATCCTTATTCTGCTCGGTGTGTTTCTCCAGTCGCAGAACGCCGACCATACTTGTTGGTCCTTCATCGACACACTCTCACAGATAGGTCTCGGTTACGGTTTCCTGTATTTGCTCGGCTTGCGCTCTGTGCGCGTGCAAGGAATCGTCTTGGCCGGCCTGCTTGTCGGTTACTGGTTGCTTTTTGCCCTCTATCCTCTGCCGGGTCCGGATTTTGACTGGGCGGCGGCAGGTGCGGATCCCGCAGGGATGCTTAAGGGTTTCGCCGCGCATTGGAGTATCAACACCAATCCCGCTGCGGCATTCGACCGGTGGTTCGTCAATCTCTTTCCGCCGGGGCTGAAGGCACCGAGCCCGGCAGGTTACACCACGCTGAATTTCGTTCTGACATTTGCCACGATGATATTGGGGCTGATAGCCGGAGGTGTTTTGCGCAGCGACCGCACTCCGTCCGCCAAGGTCAAATGGTTCATCGGCGCGGGTCTCGCTGCGCTCTGCGCGGGCTACTTGCTGGGTGCGACGGGGATTTGCCCGATCATCAAGAAAACCCGGACATCAAGTTTTGTGCTCTTCAGCGGCGGGTGGTGTTTCCTGTTTCTCGCGTTCTTCTATCAGGTCATGGACGTGTGGAGCCGCCGCAAGTGGGCTTTTCCGCTGATCGTGCTGGGGATGAACTCGATCGCGGCTTATCTGATCGCGCATTTGTGGGCAGGGTCCATTTCCCGCGCGTGGTTGCGCCACGTCGGAAAAGTTTTCTTCGCCTTAGCCGGGGCACCTTTCGAGCGGCTGACGCTCGGTTTTGCCGTGCTTCTGACCGAGTGGCTCATTCTCTGGTGGATGCATCGCAACAAGATCTTTCTTCGGATTTAGCGTCTCGCTCTAACAAAGGAAAACGACGATGAATAGAAAACGGATGACACTTGCAGCCGTATGTTGCGTGGCGGGCCTGTTACAGGCTGTGCCGCTGAACGAGAAAGAGGCCAAGATCGTCAAGGCGCGCCTGGTGCCTGCGCCGCAGTCGGTCGCGCTCTCCGACGGGCCGGACGTCGTGCTGGACACGACAATCAAGGTGTCCTTCGCGTGCGCGAAGGACGGTCCTGCCGCCGCTCTGGAAGTCGGAAAATTGTTCAAAGAGTGGTTTGGGATCGCACCCAAGCTGGGCGCGGGTGATGCCGGACGTGCGCCGCAGAAAGCGGACGCGTACCGCCTCGCGGCGTCGAAGGGGCTGCTGTCGATCGAGGCTGCGGACCTGGGTGGTGCGCGCAACGCGATGCGCACGCTGCGGCAGATTGCGGAGCCGGTGCGCGGCACGCGCGAACTGAAGGCGTATTTCGTGCCGGAGCTGGCGATCGACGATGCTCCGGCCATGTCGTTCCGCGGCTTTCACATCTGCTGGTTCCCGGAGAATTCGCCGGTGCAGATCGAGCGGTTCATCCGGTTGGCGGCCTACTACAAAATGAACAAGGTCGTGCTGGAGCCGTGGGGAACCTTTGTTTCGGAAAAACATCCGGAGCTGAACATGCCGGGGGGCTCGATGACCGTACGCGAGATCAAGCGCCTGGTCAAAATCGCGGACAGCTTGGGGGTGACGCTCATCCCGCAGTTCAACCTGTTCGGGCATGCTTCGGGTGCGCGAAGCTGTTCGCATAAGCACACGATCTTAGATTTCCATCCGGAACTTCAGCCGCTGTTCGAGCCGATGGGCTGGACGTGGTGTCTGAGCAATCCGGAAACCGCCAAGCTGATCGAAGAGCGGGTCATCGAGATGTACGAGGCGTTCGGACGCCCGCCCTATTTCCACGCGGGGTGTGACGAGGCTGAAGACATGGGGACCTGCGCGGCGTGCCGCCGGACCGACTATGCGGTTGTGGTTCAGAAATATCTGACCCGCATTCATGATGTGCTGGCGGCGCGGAAATGCAGAATGATGATTTGGCACGACATGTTTTTGCAGGCAGGCGATCCGCGCTGGAAGGGCTTTTATGCCAACGGTTCCAAGCAGGCGGAGGCCATGCTGGACGGTTTGCCCCGCGACATTGTGATCTGCGATTGGTATTACGGCGAGCCGAACAAAGAGAACGTTTGGCCCACGCTGAAATATTTCAAGGAGAAAGGGTTCCCCGTGCTGGCCTGCCCGTGGGAAAATCTGGAGGGTTATCGTGGACTCAGCAAAGCCGTTCAGAGTGAGAAGCTGGACGGGATGCTTTGCACGGCTTGGCATCACCTGTATGGGTCCAGCATGATGGCGATCTATTTTCGCGCGGCGCATGCGACCTGGGGGGCTCTGCCTGTCGGCGGCTATGAGGGTTTGGTCTTCGCCCAGCATGTGCGCCAGATCGGGTGGGATATCCCCGTGAAAACGTACGAGGACACCGGGACCTCGAATACCCAGCTACCCGAGAAGACCGCCACGCCGCGCTGACGCCGCTCCCGCGCTTTGCGGCTCTCCGCAGCGCGTTTTCTGTCGCATCGAAAACGCGGATGGGGTAAATTGTTGCCCTTCACTTATGCGGAGCAGATATGCGGATTCTCGTGACGGGATCGGCGGGCTTCATCGGGTTCCATCTGACAGCCAGACTGCTGAAGGATGGCCACGAGGTCGCCGGGCTGGACAATTTCAATGCCTACTATGACGTGCGCCTGAAACGCGAGCGTCAAACGGTGTTGTCGGCTGCCTTTGCCGGGACGGGGCGCTTCCGTTTCTTTGAGAACGATATCTGCGACTTGGCCGCTCTGAGCCGCGTGTTCGCAGCCTGCCGCCCCGACTGCGTGGTCAATCTGGCGGCGCAGCCGGGGATGCGGGACTCGCTCCGGAACCCCTTCGCTTATCGGTCGGCGAATCTGGACGGTTTCCTGAACGTGTTGGAATGCTGCCGGCACGCGGCGGACAAGCCGCGGCTGCTGTACGCATCGTCGTCTTCCGTCTACGGTTGTGACAATTTTTTGCCGTTCTCGGAAGAGCAGGCCGCGGATCATCCCGTCAACCTCTACGCGGCCACGAAGAGGGCCAATGAGCTGATGGCGCATGCGTATACGCGCCTGTACGGCTTCCAGACCGTCGGGCTGCGTTTTTTCACGGTGTACGGGCCGTGGTATCGGCCGGACATGGCGATGTATCTCTTTGCCGACGCCATGGTGCGGGGCCAGCCGGTCCGGGTCTTCAACCGCGGCGAGATGCGGCGCGACTTCACCTATATCGACGACATCGTGGACGGCGTGGCGCGCTGTGTGGCCGCAGCCGGATTCGCGCCGTATGAGATTTTCAATATCGGGAACAGCCGTCCCGAACGGTTGGTGGACATGATCGGCCTGCTGGCGGATGCGCTGGGCGTGGCGCCGGTGCTCGAGTTTCTGCCGATGCAGGCCGGCGATCTGCCGGACACGTGGGCCAGCATCGACAAGTTGCGGGAGAAGACCGGCTATTCGCCGACGACGCCGCTGGCCATCGGCGTCCCGAAGTTTGCGGCGTGGTTCCGCGAGTATAGTCAGAAAACGAAAACCGAGTGAACGGATTGAACGGAATGAGATGGTGGATTTATAACCTGTTGTTCGCGGTGGCCTATGTGGTGATGCTGCCCCGTTTCCTGCTGCGCATGAAACGGCGCGGCGGCTATCGCAACCGGATGGACGACCGGTTCGGACGATATCCCGACGAGGTGGCGCAGCGGTTGCGCCGGATGGAGAATGCGGTCTGGATCCATGCGGTGAGCGTGGGCGAGGTTTATGTGGCGGGCCAGGTGATGCGCTCGTTGCGTGAGCGTTCCCCGGATATCCGGTTCGTCTTCAGCACGACCAGCTCGACGGGGTGGAAAGAGGCGGAAAAGCAGGTCGGGCCCGAGGACGTGCTCATGTATAACCCGCTGGATTTTCCCCTGTGCGTGAAGCGGGCTCTGGCTGCCGTGCGCCCGCGGGCTTTCATCCTGACGGAATCGGAGATCTGGCCCAATCTGATCCGGGCCTGCCGGCGGCGCGGGGTGCCGCTGTTCCTGGTCAACGCGCGGGTGTCCGACCGGTCGGCGCCGGGGTACCGCCGGTTGCGTTTCTGGTTCGGCCCGGTCCTGCGGATGTTCACGGCGATTATGGCGCAGTCGGCGGACGATAAACGGCGGCTGGTGGATGCGGGAGCCGATCCCGATCGTATTGAGGTGACCGGCAGTTTCAAATTCGATGTGGCCAACCGCAATCCCGTCAAGGAGCGGTCGGTGGCGGAATTTCTGTCGCGTCACGATTGCGGCGGCGACCGCGTGGTTCTGCTGGGCGGCTCGACTTGGCCGGGCGAGGATGCGGTGCTGGTCGGGATCTACAAACGGTTGCGGGGGCGGTTTCCGACGCTGCGGCTGGTGATCGTGCCGCGCCATTTCGAGAAGGCGGACGCGGTACAGGCCGAGATCGAGAAGGCGGGGCTGGCATGCGTGAGGAAAAGCCGCGGTGACGGCCAGCGGCCGGCGGCCGAAGACCGGACGACGGAGGCGGGGGGCACGGTGGTCGTGGGCGACACGACGGGCGAGCTGATGGGGTTCTACGGAAACGCCCAGATCGTGTTCGTCGGCAAGAGCTTGTGTGAGCACGGGGCGCAGAACATGATCGAGCCATGCCTGTGCGGCGCGGCGACGCTGGTGGGGCCCCACACCGAGAATTTCCGCCCCGTGATGTCGGACTTGCTGGAGGCCGGGGCGTTGATCCAGGTGCCGGACGTGGCGGCCTTGGAACGTGAGATCGAGCGCTTGGTCACGGACGCCGCGGTGCGGCAGGCGCTGGGCCAGAGGGGGGTGGCGGCGGTGCTGCGGCGCAAGGGCGTGGTGGCGCGCTGCGCGGACGTCTTGGCGCGCCGGATCGGGCGTTGAAACGAAGGGTTGGCCGATTCAAAACAGGCTTGCTATACTGTCGCCATGAATTCTTTATGGGATCAACACGAGTGCGTGGTCGGGCAGGTCTACACCTGCGCGGTCGCCCAGTTGCGGCTTTGGCTTGCGCGAAACAGCCAGGGCTGGCAAGTGGCGGCCCGGCATGTGTCCGAAAGCGTGTTTGAGCCCTTGCACGAAACCGCCGAGGAGCCGGAGTGGCTCGAATGGCAGCGCTTCGTGACGCCGTCGGCGTCGTCGACCGTCCATCTCGTGCCGGTGTTGCCGGACCGTCCCGTGGTGAGCCGTCCTGAGGCGCGGATCGAGATCGCGCCGCGGCATAAGGGCCGTTTCTTCGTGACGATTCCCGTGTGGCTGCGCGTGCAGGTGAATCAGCCTTCCCCGGTGACGGTGTGCGAGTTTCCGACGCGCGTGCTTTCGAAAACCTGGTTCGGACATCCGTCGGAGCCGGGCGAGATTGCGTATGCGTTGACGACGCGGGCCCGGCAGGAGCTGCATGAGCTGACGGACGTGGAGGGCCGTGCGATCTGTCCTCTGTTGCTGGAGAACGACACGCACGAGGCGCTGGTGTTCGCGCAGTTGCTGCTGAGCGTGCGGCACATGAGCGTGTATCAGGCGGAGGACGGGAAGCTGTGGACGAACGAGTGCCGGTTGGGCTACACGGGCAGCATTTTTCCGGCCTCGCTGACGTTCGGCCGGACGGCGCCGGAACCGGCGACGCACTCGCGGTTGGTCTCGGGTTCGCGTGAGACGCCGGCGTACGGGCTGACCGCCCGCGTGATCGCGAACGCGATCTTCAAGCCGCAATTTTAACCGGAGATGGAGCCGATGAAAGTGGATGTCTCCAAACTGAATGAGGTGCTGACCGACTATGCGCTGCCGTTCTTCGGGATCTGCGCGTGGCTGATTTTCGGCGTGTGGGTCTCGTCCTTCCTCGCGCGGCTGCTGTATAACGGATTGTCGCACCGGCTGGGCTCGGATAAGGCGCGTGCCGTATCAAAGGCCTTCAAGGTCCTGCTCATCGTGCTGTTTGTGTTCTCGCTGATCCGCGGCGTGGGCGTGGACATCACGGCGGTTTTGGGCGCGGCGGGGGTGGCGGGCGTGGCGATCGGCTTCGCTTCGCAGACCAGCCTGTCGAATCTGATCAGCGGGCTGTTCCTTGTGCTGGAACGGCCGTTCAAGATCGGCGACTGGATCGAGGTGGACGGGTCTGACGGATATGTGCACAGCATCGAGCTGCTGTCCACCTATATCCGCACGTTCGATAACCGATTGATCCGCGTGCCGAACGAGATGCTGGCCAAATCGAAACTAATCAACTATACCCATTATCCGATCCGACGGATGGACCTTGAGCTCAGCGTGGCCTACAAAGAGGACGCCGCGCACGTGATGCGGATCCTGAGGGATGTGGTGATCGCCAATCCGGAGTGCTTTAATGAGCCGGAACCGCTGGTCGTTTTCAAAGGCTTCGGTGAGTCTTCGATGCAGTTCCTGCTCGCGGTCTGGGTGGACCGGCACGAGCTTTCGGCGACGCGGACGTCGGTGATGAAAGACATCAAAGAGCGGTTTGACCGCGAGGGCATCGATTTGCCGTACCAGCGGATGAGGATGAAAGATGGCACCGGCGTGTGACGGGGGCTGTGAAAAGGTTCGAGTGATCTATGGTCAAAGGTTTGGATAAAGGTCTGTTGCGGGTGGCCGTCTACGTGGCGGCAAGTCTGATGTTCGGGGCGCTGCCCGCGGTCTGGCTCCGCATTCTGGATGCCGTGGCGGGACGGACGATCTACAGTCTGACGGCCTGTGCGGCGCTGGTGATTCTGGGTGTGGCGGCCGGGTTTGGCCTGGCGGCTTGGCTGTTCAGGAAAATCCGTCACCCCGCAGCCGTGCTCTGCGCCGTGTTTATTCTGGCCGGTTGTTTTCTGGTGTTGCAGCTGATCGCGGCTTCGGGTGTCGTCGCCGGGTGGCAACGGATTTTGAATGACCTGTCCCGGACGGTCGGGCAGTACGGGGTGACGCTCGGAAGAACCGCCGCCTTTTTCGTGTTCGTGCCGTCGGTCTTGGCCGGGTGCGCGTTCCGCCTGTCGGTGCAGACGTATCTGCGTTCGCCCGCGCGGCAGCAGGGGCAGGCGTTCACCCTGATGTTGCTGTTATGCGTGTTGCCCGCAGGATTAGGGTGTGCGTCCGCGGCGGGTTTTCTTGTTCCTCTCGCCGGAGTCGAGGGCGCGTTGCGCTTCGCGGCGTTATGGTTCGGTGCCCTGGCGTCGTTGGCGCTGGCGCGCGGGTTCTGGTCGGTCCTGCCTTTCGCAATGGTCGCGGGGCTTCTGGTGGTGTCGAATCCTGCCGGCCGCGCGTCGGTGTTGACGGACGGCATCTTCAGCCGGCTGGTCCACCGCGACAGCGGGTTCGCGCGCGGGACGCCGATGTTCAGCCATCACACGCGGCATCATACGGTGACCGTGTATGACGATCACGACTATCGGTTCGTGTTTGCGCTGGACGGCCGGCCTGTTCTGTTCGGCAACCGCTTCCACACGGCGCGCACGTTGACGGGATACATCCCGCTGTTGCTGCGCCCGGCCTGCAAGAAGGCGGCGGTTTTCGGTCCGGATGCCGGGCTTTATCTGCCGTTCTTCAAGCGGGCGGGCGTCGAGGACCTCGCGTATGCCGGGGCTGATGCGGATGTCGTGAAACTGGCGTTGGCCGCCGACGGTTATGTGGCCGGCGAAGAGGCGGATCCCGAACGGACCGTGCGCCCGAGCGCGACGCTCGCGGCGAAAGAGGCCTATGATCTGGTGCTTCTCGCCTCGGAGCCGGTGTGGATGCGCGGAACGCGCAAGGCATATAGCCGGGGACTGTTCAGACAGTGCCGCCGCGCGTTGTCGGCCGACGGGCTGGTGGCCTTGCATTTGGATGCGAGGGCGTTGTCGCCGGCGCGGTTCGCGGCGATCGCACGGCTTTTCGCCTCGGAGTTTCCGGAGATGCAAGTCTGGTGCACGGGGGCCTATGACTGGTTGCTGGTGGGCGGAAACAAGGCTCTGCGGGTGCCCGTGGACAAGATGCTGGCGCTTTTCGAGCGGGAGACGGTGATCCGGGACTTCGCGCGCGCGGGCATCTTGTCGCTGCCGGAGGTCATGGCCTGTCTGCTCTGCGATGGAACGGGCCTGGCTCCATGGCTGGAACGGACGGGGGGTGAGACGGCTTGGGAAGCCGCGTGGCGGGCTCCGCTGACCGTTTTCGGCGCGGGTGTTCCGGCGTTGACGCCGAGCGTTTTAGAGACGTGCCGCCAGCGGAAGGAGGGGTGGGTGTTGCCGGGTGCCTTGGATGAGGGCGTGTATCTGGCGATCCAGGCCAAGACGGAGAAGTGCGTGGGGGCCCGCGCTTCGGCCGTGATCGCGCTGGCGGAGACGGCGAAAGGATTGGGGGACGCGGGGCTTGCCGCGGCACGGACGGCCGCCAAACTCAATTCCCGCGACGTGCTGCTGCAGCAACTGTCTGAAAACTTGGATCTTGAAGGGCGTCGGCGCATTGCGATCGGCGAGTATAAAGGTGCGCTGCGGTGCTACGAGAACCTGCTGTCGTTCTCGCCGGGAATGGCGCGGGCGCATTACGGCATGGGGTACTGTCTCCGTGCGGGCGGGGAAAACGAGAACGCCTACCTGCATTTCGCGCGTGCCGTGGCGGCCGCCCCCGAGCAGACGGGGTACCGCATGGAACTGGCCCAGATTTCTCTGTCGGTCGGTGAATTCCGGGAGGCCGACCGCCAGTATCAGGAAGTGCTGAAGCGCGAGCCGGCCAACGCGGAGGCGCTTTTCCTGTATGCCAAGGGACTGGCGCTCAAGGGCCGCCCCGATAAAGATTTGACGAAAGCGCTCAAACTGGCGGAACAGGCGTGCAAACTGACCGACTGGAACAACAAAGAGTACGCTTTTGGCCTCGCCGACCTCTATATGGACGCCGGACGCGTGATGGAGGGCATGGGACTCAAACGGTGCCTGAAGGAGGGCGTCAAGCCGGGGTCCGGCAACGGGGGAAAGTGAGGCCATGTTAAGAAAGGGCGGGTGCGAATGAACGGGATTCGTTTTCTTCTCGTTGTGGGGGGAATGGCCGCAGCCGTGGGAATGCCATGGGCGGCGGGCGGGGAAACCGCAAGACCGCGCCCGACAAACATCGTGCTGATCCTCGCTGACGACTTGGGGTGGGGGGACGTCTCCTGTTACGGCGCGAAGGCGGTGGCGACGCCGAATGTCGACCGGCTGGCCCGCGAGGGCCTGCGCTTCACGGACGCGCACGCCTCGGCGGCGACTTGCACCCCGACCCGCTATGCGCTTCTGACGGGGGAATACGCTTGGCGCAAGAAAGGGACCGGTATCGCGACCGGCGACGCGGCGCTGCTGATTGAGCCGGGACGTGTGACGCTGCCGTCGGTGCTGAAGCGTTCCGGATACACGACGGGGGTGGTCGGCAAATGGCATTTGGGGTTAGGCCTCGGGCCTGACAAGACCGATTGGAACACGGAGATCGTGCCGGGGCCGCGCGAGATCGGCTTCGATTATTCGTTCCTGATTCCCGCGACAGGGGACCGCACGCCTTGCGTCTATGTCGAAAATCAGCGCGTCGTGGGACTCGATCCGGCGGATCCCATCCAGGTTAGCTACAAGCTGAAAGGGGACAATTATCCCGGAGAACCCGACGGACGCAGGGATCGCGCGTCGCTTAAGTTGGACTGGGACTACGGGCACCATTACGCGGTGGTCAACGGCATCGGACGCATCGGGTACATGACCGGAGGCAAGAAGGCCCGCTGGGTGGACGAGGAGATGGCCGACACGCTGGCCGCGAAAGGGACGGCGTTCATCGAGCGCAACAAAGACAAGCCCTTCTTTCTCTACTTAGCCACCCACGACATCCACGTGCCGCGCGTGCCGCATCCGCGTTTCGTCGGCAAGACGGCGATGGGCGCTCGCGGGGACGCCATCGTCCAGTTCGACTATCAGGTGGGCGCGATTCTCGGCGCGTTGGACGCGTGCGGCCTGTCTGAGGATACCCTGGTGATCTTGAGCAGCGACAATGGCCCTGTCTTGAACGACGGCTATAAAGATCAGGCCGTCGAGAAATTGGGCTCGCACCGTCCTGCGGGACAATTTCGCGGACACAAATACAGTGCCTACGAAGGCGGAACGCGCGTGCCGTTTTTGGCGAGGTGGCCGAAGCAGATCAAGGCGGGTGGTGAAAGCGCCGCGCTGGTCAGCCTCGTGGACTGCGTGGCAACCGTTGCGGCGCTCACGGGCCAGACGCTTTCGTCTGCCGACGCGCCAGACAGCTTCGACTTCTCGGGCGTCTTATTCGATCCGTCTTCCACGGCACGTAAAACCTTCATCGCGCAGGACCCCGTGCTATCGGTGCGCGAAGGGACGTGGAAATTCATTCCCGAAAGCGGACGCAAAAACGGCTTCAAGAGCCCGGACTCGAGGCCGCCGGCCGACCCTGACGCCTTCGTCAAGGGGGCGCACGACCCCGGCAACGGGAGCGTGCCGCAGCTGTACGACACGGCCGCAGACCCGCGGGAGGTGGAGAACCTCGCCGGCCAGCAACCCGCGCGCGTCGCGGCGATGCGCGCGTTTCTTGAGAAAGCCAAGGCCGACGGGCGCACGCGGCCGTGAGCAAGACCGACGCACCTGAATGCTTGCCGGCGCGGCCTTTCATCCGCGCTCGGGGCCCATTGATCTCACTGTGCATGTGTCAGGATTTTGTGAGTCAAGGTGCCGCGAGAGTCGGCTTGACGGATTGCGATTACGGGCATGATTGAGATTGAGAAGGGGGCAGAACCGTAATCGTAAATCCGTTCCACAACCGCAATCCTGATTCAATGAGTCAAGTTTAAGCTGCGTCGGCCCTGCGGCCATGAGGGTTCCGGATGGTGGCTGTCGGGGATGTTTGGTACACTTCTCCGGATGAAAGCG
>CAZOIS010000035.1:0-35190 GCA_964579865.1 uncultured Lentisphaeraceae bacterium
CGGGCCACTTGGATTCGTCCTCCACATAGCCGTCGAAGGAGACGTTGCCGGCGAAACCGCCGAAGCGTTGGGCGGCCAGCTGGTTCAGCACCCGGTCCTGCTCCTCGGGCTTGTCTTTCTGCGCATGGATGATGCGCAGGATGCGCGCCGATGCCGGCGGCTCCGCGAAGCGTTCGGCCAGCGGCCGGTCCTCGGTCGGCTGCAGCGGCAATGCAGAAGGTGCCGCGGGTTCTGCGGCTCGGCACAGGAGCCCGGTCAGGCCGGCCAGAACCAGCCCCGTCGTCTGTTTGTGATACATGGTGCTCTTCCCCCTTGTTGTGTGTGGAAAAATGATTTTGCGCGGGCCACGCCTCTACTTCGGCAGCCAGCCGCGCTCCGCGAGCTGCTTGTCCATCTCGTCCCGGAGCTTGCCCGCCTGCCTCAGCGGGAGCGACTGGCCGAGGGTGCCGTCGCCGATGACCCAGGCGCCTTCGCGCGGCTCGGTGGTCACGACATGGGCGTATCCGCGCAGCTCGGCTTCGATGCCGGCCTGCTGTGCGGGCGTCAGGGCGGGCGGGACCTCAAAGACGTCGTAGGGCTGCCGGTACTTCACCGCCCAGACGTGCAGGAACTGCTGGAGCATCCAGTCGGCCGGGTTGCGGACGGAGTCGCCGCACTGGCTGCTCAGCGCCCAGGTGCGATAGGGCCGCAGCACCGCCAGCCCGGCCTTGGGCTTGGGCGGCAGGCCTTGGGCGAGGCGCGCGTGAAAGGCCGCGGCGCGCGCCCAGCTGTCCGGGCGGACTTTCGGGAACGTGTTCCCGTAGCCGAGCCACATGATCGCGTCCACGCCGTGGACCCACTGCTCGTTCGCCATGCGGTCCACCTGTTCCGGCGAGACGTCCGTGAGCCCCTTGGGCCCGCCATACGTGTGCGCCTGCATCCAGGGGACTAGCAGTTTGCGGTAGCGCCGGGAGAGTCCGGCGCAATAGCTCATGTCGGTCGGGATGCACGCGCCGTATCCGGACGCGGTGACGGGGTAGGGGTCGAGGTGCACGATATCGAGCTGCCGGGCGAGCAGCTCCTGGCCCGAGCCGTCGTGGTCGTTGGCCATGCTGAACACGCCCCCGCGGGTCGTGTTGCGGAAGAGCAGGAGTCCGGGGGCGGACTTGGCGATCTCTTCGCGCGCGGTGCCGACGAGCTGGGCGCAGCTCTCGTGCAGCGTGTAGAGCCACCAGGCGTAGGCGTCGGGGCCGTAGATTTCGGGGAAGCCCCACGTGCGCGGATAGGCGACCCCGCCGGCGTGCGCCGCAAAAGCCTTCAGCGCGGGCGCGCTGTAGTCCCACAGCGGGAGATTCACGCACGGCGCGTTCAGGTGGCTCGTGATATAAAAGCACTCGTCGCCGTAGCGCGCGGCCAGCACGACATCGAGGGGAAAGGTGCCGCCGTTCGCCTCGCTCCATGCGGCGAGGCGGTTGCGCACTTCGCGGCGCAGGGCTTCGCGTGTGGTTTCCGCACAGGCGCTGACGTTGCCGTGTCCGAACATCCAGTATTTGTTCTGGCCCCGGTAAGACCAATAAACCGCGATCCCCACGTGGTCGAGCATCGCGCCGTCCAAGCCCGTCAGGTCGAAGCTGAGCGTGTAGAGCGTGCGGTTCCTGATCTCGTCGGCGTCGGCGAGATCGGGCGTCGCGCTGTCGATCTCCGGTCGGGTGCCGACCGCGGCCGCCGTCACGGTCGCGGCAACGATGCGCAGGTGCTGCTGGCCGTCGAAGGGTTTGAGTGGCACGACGATTTCCGCGCGCAGCGGCGCAGGCATGTCGGGAAAATAATGGCCGACGCGCTCCGAGCCTTTGGGCGCGCCCGTGCCGCCGCTGCCGCGCAGGTAAGGCAGCTCCCGGCTGTAGACGGGAGGTTCAATGACGATCGCCTGCTTGCACGCCGCAAAGCGGAACAGGTGGCGGTCTACGGCTTTGCCGCGGTAGACGCCGCCGATCAGCACGGCGTCTACCGGCGCGAGCCCGGCCTTGCGCACAAGGCCGACGTTCTCGGTGATCTCGGGGAGGTCGATGTGGTATTTGAGCCCCGTGCTCCGCGCCAAGGCCAAGGCCTTTTGCGTATCCTCCCGGTTGCGGTATTCTTTGCTGATCAGGCCGACCCCATGCTCCTTCAGGTCGGCGGCATCCGCCTCGGGCGAGACCACTTTACGGTAGGACGCCCACGCCACCGGCCACTGGGGGTTTCCGGGGCGGATGGGATCGGCGAGGAGCGGAAGGGCGGCAAATGCGAGCGACGCGACGGAAATGGCATGTGTCATAGTCGGCCTCATAGAGGAGTCCCGCTTTTTGTGTGTCCGCCGCGCGTTCATTCTCCGGCCCGCAGCGGGTCGTCGTAGCGCCCGATCTCGTCGAGCGGCAGGGGACGGAACGGCGACGGCGCGGAGAGGGCCTTCAGCTCGGGCATCTCGGCGAAGAGCTGATTGTCCCACTCGTCCGTCCCTTTCGGCCGTTTGTAGAGCGCCTGCTCGGTTCCCACAAAGACGTTGCGCCAGATGCTGTTGACGTCGGCGGGTCCGGTGAGGTCGGCCAGCTCGGGGTATCGGCCGCTGTAAGGCGGCACGCGGATGTTCACGTCGCTGAACATCAGTTTCTGCACGTGGTCGCGCCCCAGGTATTCTTCCCAGCGCTTCTGACCCCACGACGAGAAGCTGATGCCGTAGCGGCAGCCCACGAACACGTTGTTGTCGATGATGTTGTTTTTGCCGCCGTGGATCTGGACGCCGCCGAAGTGGCCGTTCGAGGTGCGCTCGAAAAGGTTGCCGTAGACGAGCATGCCGCTGATCGCGTCATCGAAGCGGATGCCGGCCTGCCCGCACGGGATTTCGCCGCCGCCGATGTCCTGCCAGCGGTTGTATCGGATCACCACGCCGCGGTAGGAAGGGTTGCCCCACATGTCGATGCCGCCCTGGTCGTCCGATTCCTGCACCACGTGGTCCACCTGGTTGTATTCGATCAGGTGGTCATTGCCTTCGATGCGCATGGCGCTGGAAGGGGCGTGGTGGAAATGGTTGTGCGCCACGCGCGCGCCGCAGCCCTCCAGCAGCAGCGCCGGATTGTAGGTGCGCGAACAGCGCCCGAAACGGCGGGCCTCGTTGTTTTCGATCACAATCGCGCCGGAGGTCAGGGTCTTGCGGTTCCCGCCGCTGACGTGCATGCCGGTGTGGCCCAGCGTGTGCAGGAGGTTGCCGTAGAGCTTGAGGTTCGCGCTTTGCAGGGCGGTGAGCGCCGTGCCGCCGAGGCGCCGGATCACGCACCCCGCGACGGTGGTGTTGACGCACGCGTTCAGGACGAGCCCGTCTTGCTGCCCGTGTTCGAAGGTCAGCCCCAGGAACGCGATCTCCTGCACGTTGTCGGCTTTGATGAAAGGCTTGTCCCAGCGCGACAGCACCAGCGTGCTGAACCACGGATGCCGTTTCGGCCAGACGTAGAGCCGGGCCTGCGCGCGGTCGAGATACCATTCGCCCGGCTGGTCGATCTCCTCCAGCAGGTTCAGCACATAGAAAGGCCGGCCCGCTTTCATGCCATAGCCCGGTTTTTCCTTGAGCCGGAACGTTCCGGCCGCGGGGTCGATGGCCGCAACCGGTACGGTGCAGCCCGCCCACAGGTGGAGCCAGTAGCCGTTCGCCATCAGGTCGGGGGCCTGCGCCCAGCGCGCCAAGCGGTTGGTCGCGCAGGCGAAAACGTGGTTCGTCGTGTCGAGCACCTCGCCGATTTCCAGCGTGCCGGCGTTGGGCCAGCGCGCGATCTGCAGCGGCTCGCCGTCCTCGAAGAGCTCCCGCACCGTCTTGTTGCCGAGACCGTACCCGTAACTCTTCTGGGCCTCCAGCGCCGTGTAGCCCTGCGCCTTGAGGTCGGCCACGTACACCTTGCCGCGGGCTTCGGCCGGCAGCCGCGCGAGGACGGCGGGATCCTTGACCTTCCTGAGATGGCGCACGCGGAAGCCGCCGTCGAACACCGGCTTCTCATCCTTCCACGCGCGGTAGACCACCGGCGCCCCGAAATCGCCGGAGTCGATCTCGCCCAGCGTGAAGGTGTTGGTCACGGTGTAGGTGCCGCCGCGCAGGTAGACCGCGGCGCCGCCGGCCGGCAGCGCGCCGTTCGTCTTCTGGGCGCGGACTGCGTCACGTGCCCGCTCCAGCGAGGCGAAAGGGGCGCCGATCGAGCCGTCCGCGTTATCGTCGCCGTCGGTCGCGACGAAATAGGTGATCGCGGGCTCGGGCAGCGGGCACGGCCGCTGGCGGTTGGCTTCGGGATCGCGTGCGGGGCGGCCCGCGAGCAGGTTGGCGCATTCGGCGGCACACGCCTCGGCTTCGGCGCGGAGGTGCGGCACCGGATTGGTCGCGGCGGCCGTGGCCAGGAACGCGTCCCGCGCCTCGGTGAATTTGCCCTCCTGCTGCCAGGTCCGCGCGGCCGCCAGCGCGGCGATGCCGCGGATCTGCATCGGCAGCCGCGCGTCGGCCTGCACGGAGGCATATTGGCCGCGGGCGTCGGCGAGACGGCCCGCCTGCTGCAGCATCTGCGCGTAACGCTGGCGCGCTTCGGCTGTCTCACGCGGCTCGGCATCGCTGAAGGAGAGGAGTTGTTCGAACACGCCGGCCGCGGCCTTCGCATTTTTTTCGCGGGTGTAGGCGGCAGCCAGCGAAAGGGCAAACTGGCGTTGCGCGTCGGCGTCGAGCTCCATGAATTCGGGCAGCCGGGCCAAGATGCGGCTGGGCAGCTCCGCGCCTTTGCGGTTGGCCTGCACGAGGAACTCGATCGCCTGGCCGCGCAGGTGGGCGGGCAGGGCGGTGTTCTCGAAAAGCGCTTCGCAGGCGGCGATGCCCGCGTTGTCCGGCGCGTCGGCGAGGCGGGTCGCCATCAGGTCCGACCACAGCGTCCAGACGGTCGGCACGGGGCAGCCGGTGAAAGCGCGCAGGGCCTGGCGCGCGGCTTCGAACCCGGGTGTCGGCTTTCCTTCCGCGCTCGCTTCCTGCAGGTCGCGCACCAGCGGTCGGAGCGCCTCCGGCAGCGGCACGCCCGCGAGCGACAGGGCCGCGATCTCATCGGAGGGGAGCGCGCGGTCGAACACGGCAAACTCGTCGGCTGCCATCCTGAGCGACCCCACGCCGAAGCCGGAGAACCCGATCTTGAGCGGGGCTTTGGGCGCAACCGCGGCGCCGCCGTACGGCTTTTGCGCCGAAAGCATGCCGTTGACATAGAGGCGCACCTGCGCGCCATCCCAAGTGGCGGCCAGATGGTTCCAGAACCCCGCGCTCAGGCTGTCGTTTGCCCGGACGGAGAACGCGCCCTGCTCCTTGCCGATGTCGAGGGTCGGCTGGCGCGTCTTCCAGTCGTAGACGGCGAGGCGCCAGCCGTCGTTGTAGCCGCTGCCGCTGGAGGCGATCATGCCGTTGACGCTGCCGCCGTTGCCGGTCTTCACGCCGGGGCCGATGGGGCGCACCCACAGGGAGACGGTGAAGGCGTTCGTCGGCAAGGTCAGGGCGGGCGCCTCGAAACAGCCGCCGTCCAGGACCACGGCGGTCCGGCCTGTCACACGCCCGGTCTCGGCGGTGAGCGCGACGCCTTTGTCCGGGCGGAAGGTCATGGCGGCCTCCGGTCCCGCCAGGTTGGGCTGGCGGGTGTCGGCGGTTTTAAAGGAGTAGAAACGCATCAGGCCGGGCATCGTCTTCAGCGCTTCCGCGTGTGTTTGCCAAGCGTCTGCCGGCGTCTGTTGCCCCCGTGCGATCCCCGCCGCCGCCGTCGCCAAAGCCACTGTCAAAAGACACGACACGATTCTCATTCGCGTTCCCCCTCATAACATGATTACCGCTTACGATAACAAAACCTTCCCGGATGCGCGACGGCAAGTTTCGGGTTGCCCGGGGCCGGAGTGCGATTCAACTTTGTTGAATCCACACCCCGATTTAGGAGTTAGCAGTTAGGATTTAGGAGTTGCAGCACCGTGAAGACAGATCATGAGTGCGGCGGGATGGATTAAGATGACGATGAAGATTAAGACAACAGGAATCCGCTCTTAATCGTAATCTTGCTCTTAATCGGTTTTGCCTGTCCCTCCTCCGCCAGTCAAAAAGGGTCAATTTTAGATGCGTCGGCCCCGCGGGTTACCTGTCCTTTTTTGACGTGGCGGACGCGGCGCGGTATTGCGAGGGGGACGCCCCGCGCATGCGTTTGAACTGTCGCGAGAAATGGTAGATGGAGTCATAGCCCGCCTGCTCCGCTATGGCGCTGACGGGGAGTGCGCTGTCCGACAGAAGGCGGGTCGCACGCTCCATGCGGGCCTCGAGCTGGTACTGTTTCGGCGAGAGTCCGGTGACTTGTTTGAAGAGCACCCGCAGGCGCGGGGCGCTGAGCCCGGCCTGCTCGGAGGCCCGGGCGATCGACCGGGTCTGTTTCTGGTCTGCGACCAGGTACTGCCGCATCCGCTCGACGACGGCGAAATGTTGGGCTTGGGAGGTTTTGCCCTTCCAGAGCGCGAACACATGAGCGAAGATGCGGTGGGCACAGGCGGAAATCTCCTGCTCGATTCCAAAGGCCTCCACGAAGGAAAGGTCTTGCAACTCTTGGAACAGCCGCGAGAGGTGCGGCGTGGCCTCGAACGTCTTGAGCGGTTGCTCCGGCGTGATGCCGGCCGTCTTCAGCAGCGGCAGGGCGTGAGCGGCCTCGAACTCCACCCACTGGTTGTTCCAGCCGGTCTTTTTGTCGGGGCAGTAGGCGTGGCGGATCTGCGGGAAAACCACGATGACCGTGTTGCGCGGCACGGCCAGCGTGCCGCTCGGCGGCGAGCGGAAGTGCCCTTTGCCGCCTGTGACGTGGACGAGGGTGAGCGTCGGCAGGACGCGGCCGCTCTCCCACGAGAACAGATGGTCATCCGGATGCGAACCGCTCGGGAACTTCGCGAAGGGCGCGTAGTTGTTGTAGCCGAGGGACCGGATGCGGAACGGCCAACCGCGCAGGGCCGGCGTGTCGGGGTAATAGCGCGAATAGAAGGGAGGCTTGGGCATGATGATTCCTCCGAAAAAGACAATCGAAAATGGTAAACGAAGAACTATTTATGATATTTCATTGAAACCGTCAATACGCAATACTCATATTATAAGTTCAAGTGAGGCGGCGGCAGAAAGGGGAATGCGTTATGCGGGCGTTCAGCAGGTGCGTACTTTTTTTGACGGGGTGCGGCGTGTTTTCTCCGCTCGTGCAGGCGGAGACGGCGACGGTGGTCGGGCAGCGGGAAGTCCTTTCTGTAGGCACCAACAGTGTTGATGAAACCGTGTCGGGACAACTGCTCGTGGAAGGCTCGCTGAGGAAAGTCGGCACGGACGCGTTCGCGATTCCGGCCGAGACGTTTTTCTCCGGTAGCGGGGAGCGGGTGGACGTGCTGGGAGGTACATTGTCGATCACGTCCGGCACGTCCGGCGCCATGGCGCAGACGGATATGCCGTCGAACATCCTCGCCAAGTCCGCCTTCTGGGTGGATGCCGCTACGAATGTGCTCTTCACGACGGTCAACGGAACCAATCAGGTGTCACAGTGGCTGGATGTCCGTGAGCCGGACACCTCGGCACCGTACGTGTACCGGCGCGCGGTCAGTATGGTGAACTTCACCAACGAGGTTCCGGAACTGAAGACCTCCGGCGCGGGCCCGGACAATACCTTGCCCTACCTCTGGTTCGGCGGCTATCACAGCGGCCGCTGGATGGACTGGCTGAAGCCCGACGACACGACCGGCCATTTCTCCAACGCGGTGCATAACGTGTTTGCGGTTCACGGGGCGCACGATTCCTACGGCTATATTTTCGGGGTCACGCTGTCGGAGTCGTCGACGTATCCGCTCGACTTCTACAAAGACGACTGGGCGTCTGACACGGGGACCGGGGGCGCCATCTGGTCCGAAAGTGCGCAGGGGTATGTGGCGACGGCGGTGCGGACCGGGCGGACCTTTTTGGACAGGAAGCAGGTGGTGGCCACGGCCACGCCCGTCAAACGGGGCTACCAGTTGCTGGACGTCGAGGTCGGCTGCCGCCCGGCCCATGCGGGCAACTTCTTCAATTGCCGCAACTATTTCCCCGGCACGAATGCGCGGGTCGGCGGCGACCGCCTGTGCGAAGTGCTGGTGTTCACCAACCGCCTGAACGAAACGGAGCGGATCAGGGTGGAGCATTACCTCTGGCAGAAGTGGTTCGGACGCGCGCCGCAGCTGCCGGCCGCATTCAGCGTGGCGCCAGGCACGACCTCTGTGGTCGAGACCGTGGCCGTCGGCGCCCAGACGCTGACGCTCGAGGGCGACGGCGCCTTTGTGAAGAAAGGAGCCTCCACGGCGACTCTTCCCGTCGACAACAACCTGCCTCTCGGCGCATTCAACGGGACGGTCAGCCTGGACGAAGGCGCGCTTGCGGCGCGCTATCCGGTCGCGCTCGCGGGCGCCGCCGGCTCATGCTACACGGCCACGAATTCCTTGACGACGCGCACGGCGGCCGACACGGGCAAGATCGTCAAGGACGGCAGCGACGAACTCATCCTGTCCCGCATTCCAAACGGCACGGCGGTCACCGTGGCGCAAGGCACCCTGCAGATCGCCCAGCCGCTTGCGGCGCGCTGGCCGGCGGAGATGCGGGGAATCATCCCCAATCCGACCTTCGAGGGTCTCACGACGACGAACCGGTATTTGGGCAGCGAGCCGTTCGGCGGCTGGGCGGGCACGGTCCTCAGCTATCCGGCGCAGTCGAGCGTGCGGATCATGGCGGACAGCCAGTGGATCTCCTCCGGCAGCGGACTCCTTCCCGATCCCACGCCGAACGGCACTTGCTTCCTGTTGCTGAAGGCGTCCGTGAGCGCGCAAACGTCCATCACGTTGCCAACCGAGGGCGTCTATGCGCTGTCGTTCATCGCGTGCGGACGGAAGTATGCGTCAGGCGTCACGCGGGACGGGCACGCTTTCGATATCGTCATCGACGGGACGAACCGCGTGGCAACCGTGCCGACCTTCGCGACCGCGTGGCAACCCTATCGCTACCGTCTGCCGTGGCTGTCGGCAGGTGAACACACGCTGCTGCTGAAATCGGTTTCGGGGGATCTCGACATCGCCTCCGCTCTGGACGACATGCGGCTGGATTGGGTGGGGACGGCGCCTCTGCTGAACCTCGTCTCGAACGCCTGTTTCGAGTGCGTGGCGAGCGGCAACTACGGCAAGACGACGAGTTTCTCGTCTGCGGCCGATACGGGATGGTCGTTTTCCAATGCAGGCAGCGGCTACGTCAACATCAAATGCCAAGGGACGCTTTTTACCACCTATGACGCTTCGGTCCCCCGCGTCATCGAAGGCTCCACTGTCTGCAATTTACAGGAGTTCGGCCGCCGAAACCTCTACGTGTACAGCGGTGGAATCGCGGCTACGACGGTCCAGTTCCCGGAGGTCGGCCTATACACGCTCTCGCTGCGCGTGGCCAGAACCCGGCTGGCGAGTGGCGATCCGAGCGCCGCGTCCGAATTGACCGTCTCGGTCAGCGGCTGTGTGACCCAGACGCTCTCCAGCGCACACGATGCGTTCGAGACGGAGACCATCGGGCCGTTCACGGTGCCCGCCAACACGCCGCTGACCCTCAAATTGAGCGGAACAGCGGGGAAGTGCATGATGCTCGTGGATGACATCCAGGTCGCCAGGTCCGACAATCTGATCCAGAACGGCAGCTTCGAAGAGGGAGACACGTCCGCGTACACGACCAACGGCTGGGACGTCTTTATCCCGAGCGGTACCGCGCCGATCATTTACGCGACGACGCTCGGCGGACAAAACAATTGGGGTGCCGCCTTCGGCACAAACACGTTCGATGGCGACTGCCGCTGCCGCGTGTCTTCGGCGACCGATGCCAACGGGTATGCCAAGCAGAGCGTCACCTTCGCTGCGGGCGGAACGTACCGGCTGGCCTTCCACGCCACCTCCCGGACCCAACTCGATCCGGCTTACGGGACCAGCCTGAGAGGGTGCAATCCGATCAGCGTCTGGATCGCCCGCAACGGCGTGACCAACACCCTCGCTGATGTAACAACCTCTGACAGTCAGTTCCGCCGGTACGAGTGCCTTTTCAGCATCGTCGAGGCGGGGTCTTACGAGATCGGGTTTGAGGGCCAGGCGTGGTCCGACCGGACGTCATTGATCGACGCGGTCTCGGTCGTGAAAGTGAGCGTGGATGAAACGTGGAGCCCGTTCGCGAAAAACACCGGACTTACCGTCGAGTCGGGGGCGAAACTTCAGCTCAATTTCATCGGCACGGTCAAAGTGGACACGCTTCGGTACAACGGCCAGACGCTGACGGGGCTCATCAATAACGGCACCCACCCCGAATTCGTTCTCGGCGCGGGTACGCTCTACAGCCCCTCCCAAGGAACGCTGTTTCGTGTACAGTAGAGGAGCGGGGTCAAGAATGATCGTGAGGAAAAGCGAAACGATGCCTTTGCGGATGAATGTTGTGGCGGGCTTGCTGGCGCTGTCGGTTGCGGGCACCGCCGCCGCCCGGCCGGACACGCCTGTCAGGGAAAACTTCGCCTCGGCCAAGCCCCACGTCTGGTGGTTTCTGGACGGCATGCACGAGCGAACGGCCAAGCCCGACCTTCCCGAGGCGGCGATCACGCGTGACCTCGAGGCGCTCGCCAAGCAGGGCGTGGGCGGGTTTTATGTGTACAGCTACGGCGGCATGGCCGACCCGAGTCTTGCGTGGCGCGCAAAAATCCGCTTCGCGTTCCGGGAGGCCGCGCGGCTCGGGCTGGAGGGCGGACTGGTTCTCGGCTCGGGCGGCTGTTGCGCGACGACGGCGCTCGACCCGGAGCTGGCGCAACAGGCGCTGGTCTACACGCATACGCCCGTCGAGGGCGGCCGGTCCGTGACGGTCAAACTGCCGCGCGGCAAAGCGAAAGGGTCCAAGCTGCTCAAGGCCGACGGCTCTCCCGTCCACTACCACGACATCGCGGTCTTCGCGGTTCCGGCGGAGACTTTCGGCAAGGACGGCAAACCCGCTTCAAAGCCGGTCGCCCCGGAGCGCGTCCGGATCTTGACCGGGGCGCTCGACGCCGACACGGACACGCTGACGTGGCAGGCGCCTGTCGGACGCTGGGAGGTGGTCCGTCTGGCCCACACGCCGGTGCTTACCGGCTACACGGGATATTTCATCGACCATCTCAGCCGCCCGGCGATGAAGCGGCACTGGGAGCTGTTCGTCGAGCCGCTGCTGAACGAGCTGACCGCCGGGGAGCGCAAAGGTTTTCGCAGCGTGCTCTGCGACAGTTGGGAGGCGGGGACGCTCGCCTGGACGCCCGGCTACGAGCGCGAGTTCAAGGCCCGCCGCGGCTACGACATCACGCCCTGGCTGCCCGTCCTGGCCGGCGTGACGATCGCCGATTCCACTACGACCGCCCGCTTCAGGCGGGATCACACGCTGACGCTCAGCGAGCTGCTCAACGAGAACCATTATCGCTACACCACCGAGCTGGCGCACGCCAACGGCATGGTCTCGATCGCGGAGGCGGCCGGCCCGCACCAGCGGCAATCCGACCTCTCGGCCGCGACGGCCGAGAGCGACGTCGCGATGGGCGAGTTCTGGCTTCCCTCCAAGCACCGGCCCTCGGATCCCCAGCGGTTCCTGGTCCGCGACGCGGCCACGGCCGCCCACATCTACGGCGTGAAGACCGTCCTCGCCGAAGCCTACACCACGATCGGCACGTATTGGGTCGAGGCCCCGTTCGGCATGAAGTCCGCGACCGACCGCGCGTTCTGCGACGGCCTGAACCAGATTTGCTATCACGGCACCATGCTGTCGCAGTCGCTGACTGAGAAGCCGGGCCGCACGCGCGCCGCCGGCATGCACTACAATCCGCAGATCACCTGGTGGGAGCACTCCGGCGCGTTCAACGACTACCTCACGCGCTGCTCCGGCCGCCTGCAGGCCGGGCGCTTCGCCGCCGACGCCCTGCTCTATCACGGCGACGGGTTCGGCCTGTTCGCGGGCCTCAAGACGCCGGAGGACGGCCTCGGCGTGGGTTACGACTACGACTTCGTCAACACGGAGCTCCTGCTCAAGAGCCGTGTCGAGGGCGGGGAGATCGTGCTCCCTTCGGGTATGCGCTACAAGGTCTTGATCCTCTCGCGGAAGAATCCCAAGGACGCGAACGTCATGCCCGGCCCCGCGCGCAAGCCCGGCCCGCCGCTGCCGCGCGTGGACCATCCGCTGACGCTGGCGGCGCTTCGTAAAGTCGAGTCGCTGCTCAACGAGGGCGCGACCGTCGCCGGTGCGCGGCCGGTCGGCCCCGCTGGGCTCGCCGACGCGCCCGCCGAGTTCGACGCCCTCGCGGCAAGCCTCTGGGGCCAGGACGGGACGCGGGTGCGCCGCGTCGGGAAAGGCACGCTGATCACGCAGAAAGACAACGCCTTGATCTGCCGGACGATGAGGCTGGCACCGGACTTTGCCTGCACGGGCGAGACCGCCGCTGGCGGGATCGACTGGATCCACCGGTGCGACGCGGACGGCGACACCTACTTTGTCGCGAATCTCAGCGCACAGCCGCAACGGATCACGGCGCAGTTCCGCGCGTGCAAGGATGCCGCGGCCGCGCGCGCTTACGATGCGGTCACGGACCGCGCGTTCCCGCTGCCCGCCACGGCGGAAGGACATGTGCTCACGCTGCCCGCCTGCGGCTCGCTCTTTGTGACCTTCGGCAGATCGTCATCCGAAGCCGACGTTACCGCTTCTGCTGCGTCGGCGGAAATCGGACACCCCGGCGTCGCACTCACCAACGCGTGGGAGGTCGCGTTCGATCCGGCGTGGGGAGGCCCTTCAAATGCGGTCCGGTTCAATTCGCTTTCGGATTGGACGGCGCATGCCGACCCGGGAATCCGGTACTATTCCGGAATGGCGGTGTATCGGACGCATTTCGAACTGGAGGGAAACCGTTTTCCGACGGTTCTCGACCTTGGGACCGTTTATGAGACGGCAGAGGTTTTTTTGAATGGGCACCGGCTCGGCGTGGCGTGGATGCGGCCGGCGCGACTCCCGCTCGACGGCGTCTGTAAGGCCGGCCGCAACGACTTGGAGGTCCGGGTGGCGAACCTGTGGGTGAACCGGCTTGTTCGGGATGCGGGGCTGCCTCCGGAGCAGCGGCTGACGCGAACGAACATCAACCTGTACAAGCCGGACGACGCGCTTCTTCCGAGCGGGTTGCTCGGTCCGGTCAGATTGCTAGATCGTGTCCGGAAAGAATGAGTGATTATCGGCAACAATCGGTTAGAATAAGCGGCTGTTCGATCAAGGAGAATACGTATTGAAAACATCGGCCTTGCTCTTGTCTGTGTGTGTGTGCGCGTCCGTCATCTGTTGCCAGGCGGATCAAGCGGAGCCGAGGCGTCCGCTGGTCGGTGCGATCCGCTGGGACGCGTGGTACGGGACATTGCCGGAGACGGCGGTCCTTCCCGACCCCACCCGCTATCCGGGATACGACACGACGCGCGCGCGAGCCCCCAGCCGCGATCCGGGCAAGGAGGCGCAGCGCTCGCTGGCCGCGGAGCCGTGGCGGTATCGCTGGCCGTTCTTCACCGAGCTGAATGCAGACGGCAGCGCAAAGGCCTTCAACGAAAACCGGGCCCCGGTGCTCGAAAAGGAGATCGATTACGCGGTCCATGCGGGGCTGGATTACTGGGCGTTCGACACCTATCCCGAGGACTGCCCGCTGAGCAACACGCTCAAAACGTTTCTGACCTGCAAGAACCGGGACAAGCTCCGCTTTTGCCTGTTCCTCGTGATGGGGTCGGCCTATGGCCGCTTCGCGGACGACGAGGCCATCCGGGCGTATGCGGCGCGGATGGTCGCCGAGCCCAACTACCTCAAGGTCGAGGGAAACCGGCCGGTGATCTACATGGGCTTCCTCAACGACGCGATCGTGGCGAAGCTGCTCGACGGCCGCTGGCAGCGCTTCTGCGGCGAGCTGGCGAAGAGCGGGATCGGCAAGCCTTACCTCGTGGTTTGCCACGGCAATCCCGCCAACGCCAAAAAGTATTGCGACCGTTTGGGCGGGGACGCGCTGAGCGACTACAACTATAGCCGCGGGCTCACCAAAGAAGGCATGCCGTTCGCTGAATTGGCAGCGGCCGCCGAATCTTTTTGGGAGCGCTGCGAGGCCACGGGGGTACCGGCCGTGCCGATCTGCATGGCCGGTTTCGATTGGCGCCCGCGCGCGATGAACCCCGTCTCCTGGCATGTGTGTGACGAGCGGTATAGCAAGCGGGGCACGCCCGAGGAGCTGGCTGAGCATATCGGGCGGGGCGTCTCTTGGTATCGCAAGCATCCTGGCAAGAACGGAACGGAGCTGGTGCTGATCTACGCGTGGAACGAACTGGACGAAGGCGGGTGGCTTATGCCCGCGCTGCCGCCGCCCGACGGCGAGGGGACGGCCCGGATCGACGCGCTGCGCAAGGTGCTGGGCCGGTAGTCCCGGCGCGGGCGCGGGGTCGCGCTCGCGCCACAGACGAAAGCATGTCCGATAGCGAACAGAGAACGCGCATGACACGAGAAAACCAAACAGCCGAAGCACATGCCGTCCTCAGCCGGCGCGGATTCGTGGGCGGAGCGTTGGCCGGCTTTGCGGCCTGTTCGCTTCCGCTGAGCGCCGCCGAAAAGGACGCGTACATGCGGGCCAATACGGATTGGCTCGCGAAACTCCGCTACGGGATCGGCGTCCATTGGACAGCCCAAAGCGTTCCGCGGCAAGGGCCGCCGCTGCCTTTTCAGCAGGCCGTCGAGGCGTTCGACCTGAAGGCGTTCGTGGAGCAGGTCCGGTACGCGGGCGCGGATTACGTGCTGTTTACGGCGACACACGCCCTGCAGATGCTTCCGGCACCGAATCCTGTTCTCGACCGCATCCTGCCGGGGCGGACGTGCCGGCGCGACCTGATCGGCGAACTGGCGGACGCGCTGGCGGTGCATCATCTGCCGCTCCTCGTGTACTGGAACCACGCCTGCAACGGCAAGAGCGATCCCGCTTGGCGGCAGGCCGTGGGGTACGACGGAAAAGACAAGGGGCGGTTCGCCGATAACGTGACGGAGATCGTCGGCTGGATGGGGCAGCGCTACGGTGAGCGTGTCCGGGCGTGGTGGTTCGACAGCCCGTACTCGCTGGATCCCTCGGGCCCGCACAATTCGGTGACGACGGACATGACGGGTTTCCGGTTCCCTTGGGAGCGCATGACGGCGGCGGCCAAAGCGGGCTTCCCCGGGCGGCTCGTAACCTATAATGCCGGCGTCGACGAAACGTATCTGTATTCAACGCATCAGGATTATTGGGCCGGAGAGATGAACGATCTGAAGCATCCGGCCGGCAGCCGGTACCAGTCGAATGGCCTGCAGTGGTTCGGCTGGACGTGTCTCGATGATCGGAGCTGGGTTCACGCCAAACAGAACACCGAGATCGTTCGGCCGCTTTACCGAGACTCGGAATTGACCGCCTATGTTCGCGCGTGCCACGCGAACCAGGCGCCCATGACCTTCAACCTCGGCATCTATCAGAACGGGACGATGTCGCAGGCGTCGCTGGACCAAATGCGTCGTCTGGGGCTAGGTCTTGGGCCCAGAAGAGAAATGAGGACGACACCATGAAGACTCGGCTTCAGCAAGTTGCTTTCTCGGTGCTGGCGGCGACCGTCTGCGGCTTGGCGGGACTGGCCCCGGCCAGGCCGCTGGTCGGCGCGATCCGGTGGGATGCCTGGTACGGCCCCTTGCCGGACACGGCGCGTCCGCCCGCCTCCGTGCCGTACCCCGGCTTCGACTCGGCCCGCAACCGGCTGGTGAGCCAGGACCCCGGAAAGGAGACCGCGCGCTCGCTGGCGGCCGAGCCCTGGCGCTACCGCTGGCCGTTTTTTACGGAGCGCGATTCAGGCGGGACCGCCAAGGCGTTCAACGAAAACCGGACGGACGTGCTCGAAAAGGAAATCGATTTCGCCGTAGACGGAGGTTTGGACTATTGGGCGTTCACGGCTTATCCGGAACCCTCGCCTTTGAGCTATACGCTGAAAACGTTCCTGACCTGCAAGAACCGGGATAAGATCAAGCTCTGTCTCTTTCTGCCGATGTGGCCGGCCTACGGACGCATTCCCGATGATGCGGCGGAACAGGCGTATTGGGCCTATCTGCTGAGGCTGGCTCAGCAGCCGAACTATCTGAAAGTCCAGGGAACGCGCCCCGTTTTCTTTATGGGGTTCCTCAACGACGCGCTGGCGAAAAAAGTTCTTGGCGCGCCGTGGACGGGCTTCACGAACGGGCTCGCCCGCTGCGGCTTTGGGACTCCGTACCTTGTGTTCTGCGAAGGTTCGCCGAAATCCGCAAAACGGTATTGCGATCTGTTTGGCGGAGATGCTCTGAGCGCCTATGCCGTGTCAAACGGCCAAGCGAAGGGCGCGCCGTTTGCCGAGCTGGCGGCGCACGCGGAAAAGTTTTGGGAGGGCTGCGAAGCGACGGGAACGCCGGCTGTGCCGATCTGCATGTCCGGATGGGATCATCGTCCGCGCGTGCTCAATCCGGTCTCATGGGAGTCGTACCAGTTGAAAAAAGATGCGGACCAGTACTACTATCGGCGCGGCACGCCAGAGGAGCTGGCGGCGCATATCGGGCGAGGCGTGTCGTGGTACCGGCAGCATCCCGCCAAAAACGGTGCGGAGCTGGTGCTGGTCTACGCGTGGAACGAGATCGACGAGGGCGGCTGGCTCGTGCCCGCCCTGCCGCCGCCGGACGGGGAGGGGACGGCGCGCCTCGACGCGCTGCGCCAGGTACTGAGGACCGGGGATTGAATCAAACGCTGAATGTTGGACGCAGAAGTCGAAGGGATCACCTATGAAGAAATCGATCAGGAATGACGATGTGATGAACGGCGGCTCGGCACAGCCTCGCCCTCCATTTCCAAGGCACCTTCGCAGTATGGAGGGCGAAGCTGCGCTGAGCCGTCCACAATCCGCCGCGAAGGCGTGTGTCTTGTCGCCGTTCAGGACAATCGGTTGGATGACGGTCTGTCTGGTCTTGGCCTGGAGCTCGGCCGTCGCGGATGAGCTGCGCTGTCCGCTGATCCCGATGGGGGCGATCACGGGCAAACCGGACGAGCAGACGGTGAAGGAAACGCTGGAGGCCTACAAGGCGGTGGGCATCGACCAGTATCTGATCTATGCGCGGAGCGGGCTGGAGCTGGAGTACATGGGCGAGGAATGGATGCAGATGTGCGAACAGTTCTGCAAGCACGCCAAGCGGCTGGGCATGTCGATCTGGCTCTACGACGAATACAACTGGCCGAGCGGCTCGTGCAAGGGCAAGGTCCCCTCTGAGAACCCCGACTTCGAGTCGCGCCAGTACGCGGTCTATACCAATGCCGCCGGCGTGTGCGACTGGCAGGTGGTCCACTCGCCCGGCTGGGTCGACAACTACAGCTTCAAGGCCATGGAACGCTTCATCGAGCTGACCCATAAGAAATATGAAGTCCGCCTCGGGCCATATCTGGGTTCGACGGTCGCGGGGATTTTCACCGACGAGCCGTCCCACCCTACGCCGGTCACCCTCAGCCGCAAGCCGGCGCTGCTCTTCCGCTACTTCGACGGGGCGGAGGCGGAGTATAAGGCCGCGACCGGGCGCGAGCTGCGGTCGGACGTGCAGGCCTATCTGGCGGACAACGCGAAGGATGAGGTCTGGGCCGTCTACTACGGTCTCCTCGGAGAACGCTTCCGCAAAGCCTATTTCGATCCGATCCGCGCGTGGTGCGACCGCGCGGGCGTGCTGTCGACCGGGCACATGATCGCCGAGAACGACACCTGCAGTTCGGCGCTCTACAACGGGAAGCCGCTGCACGCGCTGAAAGGCTTGACCCTGCCGGGCATGGACGAGATCGGCACGCGCCTTGATCCCGTGCAGATCGAATGGGTCACGCTGGCCGTCGCGCAACACGCCGTCGGCCGCGTGGGCAACGGCGGACTCGTCGAACTCTTCGCGCTCGGGCCGAGCGACATGTCGCACGCCACGCAGCGTCAGATGATCTGGCTCTGCGCGCTGCACAAGATGGACCGCTATCTTTTGGCGATCGCGCCGCTCGACGCGCGCGGCAACGTGGAGAAGGCCGGGTATCTGAATTCGTTCACCCGCATGCAGCCGTGGTTTCCCGCGCTCCGCCTGCTGGCCGACGAGTCGCGCGTGGCCGCGCGCTATGCGGCCAAACCGGTGCGTTGCGATATCGCGGTCCGCTATCCGCAGCGCGAGTCCGCACGGCTGACGGCGAAACGCAAAGCTCATCCCGCCCTGCTCGCCACGCTCCGCCGTTTCTCGGCGCAACAGCTCACCTACGATCTTTACGAAGAAGACGAGCCGTGCGGCAAGCCGCTGGTGTTCGCCTTCGAAGGAACAACCCTGAAAGAGGAGAAGTCGGGACGCGCGTTCGCGTCACCCGAAGAGGCGGCCGCATTCGCCAAGACGGTCTGCCCGCCCGGCGCGTGGGTCGAGACGGCCGATGGCCAGGCGGACGAAGACCTGCTGGTGCGCCACTATCAGGACGGTAGCGTCGTGGTGCTGGGCCTCGCGGCCAAGGAGCACGGGCGCCTTCGTCTGATGCGGAAGGGTTGCGAGCCGGTGTCCTTCGAACTGCCGGCGCGCGGGGTGTTCACGTGGAGTCCGGAGAAAGAAACCATTCCGCAAGGCCGCCGGGCGGAGCAGGGGATCAGGACGCGTCCCGTTTTTGCATCGTCGACGGCAAAGATGGGTCTGTCCCTCGGCGGCGACAATGCGCTGAGGCTGGCCTTCGGCACGAACGGCACCGCGAAAATGCAGGTTGCGCAGCCGGTTGCGGCAGTGCGGGTCGCGGTGCGCCACCATCCCGTGCCGAGCGCCGTCACGCTGGACGGCCGGCCGCTGCGGACGTGTCTGCCGTGCGACGCGCTGCGCCAGGGGCTCGCCGAGCTTTATCTTCAGACCGAATCTTTCAGGCTCGAAGCGGGCGAGCACACGTTCGCCATCGCGGCGGGAGGGAGCGACACGAACTATTTCTTGCCGGTCGCGTTTCTGGCGGGTGATTTCGCCGTCGTGCAGCGTGAGGTCAGGGCGTTGTCCGCGCGCGCGGGCATCGGTGCGCTGTGGCGTCAGGGGCTTGCCGATTTTTCGGGGGACGTCACGTACACGGAGCCGGTCGACGTCCCGGCGCATGCGGGCGATGTGCGGCTGCGGCTCAATACTGGCGGGCTCTACACGACGGTGTCGCTGGGCGGCGTGGCGCTGGGCGCGCGTTGCTGGGCCCCGTTCGAATGGTCTGTGCCGGACGGACTCAAAGGCCGGAAGGCCGAGCTGCGGATCACGGTTTGGACTTCGGTGGCGCCTCAGTTTGGCGACTGGAAAAATCCCGCGGCCGTATGGGGCAAAAAGTTCTGGGTGCCGCCGCCCGACCCGCAGCCCGAGGTGGGGCTGGTGTCTGCGCCCGAATGGCTGATTGATTAACGCGCGCGGAGCCCGCAACCCAAGTTGCTTCCCGAGTTTCCCAGCCAGTTCGGCCAAGTTCGGCACGTGCACGCCCGGCCCGCGTCGTCCTGGGCCTTTCACGCCGAATAGACAGAGAACCGCCGCAGCTCGCCGTCCAGATTCACGACCGTGCCCCTCTTGTACTCCCGGCTGACCGACGAGCGGTGCCTGCCGAACAGCGCGCCGAGCCGCGTGAAGTCAGGCTCGCGGCCTTCAGGGAACAACCCCCAGACGAGCGCCTCGAGCCGCGCACGTTCGTCCCAATTAAAGTGTTTTCTGCCAGCGCGCTTTCTGCCATCATTGTTTTGTCCCACGGGTCATCCGGTTTCCTTGTTGTGTGGTAACTCAAGAAAACCAGATCTAGGCCCATGGGGCACTCCTTTTTTCCTGCCGCCGACCCCCATGGGGGCTGCTCCAGAGGCTCTCCCGGAACGTCCTTCGGAGGCCCGGGGTCCCGGGGCCTCCTTCGTTTTTCCTGCCGATGCCTTCGTTCCCGGCAAAGCGTGCATTTCATTTTACACTTCGCGGGGAGAGGCGGCCTGACACATGACGCTTGCAGGGGATTCGGGTGGAAGTTAAACTGGCGGCATGAATATGGGTTTGGATGCGACACGGGCGCCTCACGCGGTGTTGGCGCGGCTGCAAGAGAATCTTTCGGCGGTCATCCGCGGCAAAAGCGAGGCGATCGACCAGCTGCTGGTCGCGATGCTGGCGGACGGCCACGTGCTGATCGAGGACGTGCCCGGCACCGGCAAAACGACGCTGGCCAAAGCGCTGGCCGTGTCGCTGTCGGCCAGCTTCTCGCGCGTCCAGTTCACGCCGGACCTGCTGCCGACCGATATCGTGGGCGGCATGATCTACTCCGCCGCCAACGGCAGCTTCACGTTCCGGCCCGGGCCGGTCTTCGCCAATATCGTGCTGGCGGACGAGATCAACCGCGCTTCGCCGCGCACGCAGTCGGCGCTGCTCGAAGCTATGGGCGAGCGGCAGGTGTCCACCGAGGGCGCGACGCGTCCGCTGCCGCGTCCGTTTCTCGTGCTCGCCACGCAGAACCCGATCGAATACAACGGCACCTATCCGCTTCCCGAAGCCCAGCTGGACCGCTTTTGCCTGCGTCTGTCGCTCGGCTATCCCGACGCCGCGAACGAGCGCCGGATGCTCGACGACCAGGCGGTCTCCCAGCCGCTGGACGCGCTCCGCGCGGTGCTGGACACGGACACGCTCACCCGTCTGCAGGCCGAGGTGCGCGAGGTGGGGATCGAAGATTCCGTGCTCGACTACCTCGTGCGCCTCGTCGGGCGGACGCGCCGCGACGTGCGGCTGCGGCTGGGCGCGAGCCCGCGCGGGTCGCTGGATCTGCGGCGCTGCGCGCAGGCGGCGGCCTTTCTGGCCGGCCGGCGCATGGTCCGCCCCGAGGACGTGCAGCGGCTGGCCGTTCCGGTGCTGGCGCACCGGCTGGTGATCGACGTCAAGGCGCGCCATGGCGGGCTGACCGGCGAGACGGTGGTCGCCGAGGCGTTGCGGGTGGAACCGGTGCCTGCATGAGCATGCGGCCCACACGCCTGGTCCGCCTTTGGCAGCGCCTGCGGAACCCGCCGATCGGCTACCAGCACGGCCGGCGTTCCCGGCTCACGCGCAGTTTCCCGATGGTCTGCTGGGTGTACTACTGGCTGGTCGCGCACACGACGCCGCGGCTGTTCGTGCTCGGTGCGGTCGGAGCCGGCCCGACGGCCCTGATGCTGCTGGTGGGTTTCGACAGCCGCATTCTGCCGCTGGGTTTTGCGGTGTCGGCCTGGATCTTTTCCTGCATGGCTGCAGGGTTGCTCGCGTGTCCGCGGCTGGAGATCGCGGTGCAGATGCCCGCGCGCGTCGAATGCGGCAGCCGCTTCGAGACGCGCTACACGGTCCGCAACCTCGGGAGGGGCGCCGCCCGCGACTTGTCCGTCGATACGCTGGTCTTCTCGGACTGGCTTAGCCTGAGGCGGCACCGCGCCCGGCTGGCGGTCCTGCCGCCAGGCGCGGCAGAAACGGTTTCTGCCGCCGGCCATGCCTTGGCGCGGGGCGTCTACACGCTGCCTGCGCTACGGTACGATTCGGCTTTCCCCTGCGGATTTTGGCGCTGGGGCCGCACGTCAGCGCAGGAGCGGTTCCTCTCCGTGTATCCGCGGTACGCCCGGCTGGCGTCGTTTGACATCCCGCTGGGTAACCGCAGCCGGCAAGATCTGTCCACCGCCCGCGAACTGGCGCGCGAGGCGTTAGAGTTCCACGGTTGCCGCGAGTTCCGCGAAGGAGACGCGCTGCGCCACGTGCACCCGCGCTCCTCGGCGCGTCTGGGCGTGCCGGTGGTGAAAGAGTTCCAGTCCGAAGGGCGCTCCCGCACGGCTGTGCTGATCGACACGCGCGAGCGGGGCGCGCTGGGACGCCTGCGTGCCGGCCTCCTGCGCGAAGATCCGGTCGAGGCCGCGTTGTCTTTGGCCGCCGCGATCACCGATGCGCTGTCCGTGACCGACCGTGTGCTGGAACTGCTGGTGGCCGGGCCGCGGGTGTTCCGGTTCGTCAGCGCGGGACGCGTCGGGTATCTCGAAGAGGTGCTGGATATTCTGGCCGCGATCGAGCCTTGCCGCGACGACCCGCTCGACCGGTTGGAGCCGCTCCTGTTCGATGAGATCCGCACGATCCAAAGCGTCTGCCTGATCTTGACGGGCTGGGACGCGCGCCGCGCTGCGCTGGTGCGCGAGCTTGGCGCGTGCGAGACCGGGCTGAAGGTCGTTTTGCTGGAGACGCGCGGGAACACGACCGCCGGCGTGCCGGCCGAGGTGGTCCGCCTCTCGGCCCGCGATGTCCTTGACGGAAAGGTGCTCCGCCTATGAAGATCCGCTGGGCCACATGGTTCTTCCCCCGTGCCCCGGCGGTTTCGGCCCCGCCGCGCAGCCGGTGGCCCGTGTTGTGCGGCGCGCTGGTCCTGCTGTGGTGCGCGTGGTGGTATTGCCGGGAGGCGAGCCAGGGACTTCTGCTCCTTGCGGCGGGACTGTCGGCGCTGGCCGTGGCCTGGCCGCGCCCTTTGCCGTCGACGACGCGTTGGGCCGTCTGGAGCGGGGTGCTGCTCACGGTCGCCTGCCTCGTGGCCAACGTGACGCGCCTGGTGCCGCCGGAGCAGGCCGTCGAGGAGAGCCGGGCGATCGACCGCATCGCCACGGTGGCCTTCGCGCTGGGGCTGACCGCTCTCTTTTTCCGCTCGTCGATCGACGCGTTGACGCTGGTCGCGGTGGGCGCGCTGCCCATGGCCATGGTTGTGCTGGCGCGGATGCCGGGCACGCCCGGAGCGGCCGACGGATACGCGGTGCTGATCATCTGGGGGCTTGTCGCGTTGCTGGTCGCAGCGGATCTCGCACAGCGGCTGACGGCGCCGCGCACCGACGAGGGGCTGACGCCCGGCTCCGGCGAGCTGGGCCGGCGGACGCTGTGCCTGATCGCGGTCGTGGCGGTGGCGTTCGGATTGCGCCTGCCGGTCGAGCGGGGCGCCCGGCAAATCCAGAAGACATTGTTCGGTTGGGTGATGTATGCGGAGCGCGTGTCGCGGCGGCCGGGCGGCGATCTTCTGTTGGCGACGCCGCTTCCGCTCGGCTTCGCGAAACGCATGCGCGTGGTCCTGTTGATCGAGGCGGAAAGATTTCCCGGCTATTTGCGCGAAAAGTCCTTCGTCCGCTACCGTGCCGGACGGTGGCTCGAAATCAAGCCCGCCGCTCCGCTGAAGGAAAAGCGGTCTGGAGCCGAGTCCGGAAGGCGCGAATACGCGCTGCAGCCGGAGCGGCCGCAAAGCGCCGCCGTAGCCCCGGCCGCGTGGCGCGTCGAAGTGATCGCGCCGGCGCTTTTGTCGGGCTTCTGCCTGCCCGGCAATGCGGTCGCCATGGCGTGCGACGGCCCGCCTCCGCAGGCCGAAACGAACGGGACCGTCGCGGCAAGCGGCGTGCTGCCGGACCGGTACGACCTGAGGGTCGCCCCCGGACGCCTGCTCGAGAGCGCCTATCCGCTGCCCGACGGCGGGGCGGATCCCGCCTATCTCGAAGTGCCGGCGGCGCTGTCCGGCGCCGTCTCGAACTGGGTGTCCGACTGCGACGGATTCTCTTCCGCGCCCACGCTGCCCGCTGCGATCCGTCGCGTCGAGGACCATTTCGCCTCGAACTTCACCTATCGACTCGGGGTGCGGATGAGGTCTGACCCCGACCCGCTGGTGGACTTCATGGCGCGAAAAGAGGGCGCCTGCACGCTGTTCGCCAGCGCGGCGGCGCTGATGTTCAGAAGCCGCGGCATCCCGTCGCGCATGGTCGGCGGGTTTGTGTGCACCGGGTGGAACCCGTGGCTGAAGCGTTGGGTGGTCCGCGAACGCGAAGGCCATGCTTGGGTCGAGGTGTGGGACCAAGGGACCGGGCGGTGGCTGGTGGCGGATCCGACGCCGCCGGACGGGCGGCCGGCCTCGTTGAGCCAGACGGGCCGGGGCCGTTGGGCACTTGACTGGCTCATCGCCGGGTGGAAGCGCTTGATTGCCGGTTTGAGAGGCGCAAACTTTCTCGAGGTGCTCGCCGATGCGGGCGAGACGTTTTTCCTTTTCTTGTGGCACGTGCTCTGGAGCATCCCCGGCGCGGTTGTGCTGGCCGGCTTCGGTGTTCTCGGGTGGCTGCGGCAGCGCGCGCGTCGCCGTGCGGTTCCGCCCGCGGCCCGGCTGAGGGCCGAGCTGACGCAGGCGATGCGGCGCATCGAGCGGCAATCGGTGCCGTCGCATCTGCGGCGCCGTCATTCCGAAAACTGGAGCGCATGGCTGCGGCGTGCCGGGCCCGAACTGCCGCCCGCGCGGCGGGACGAGCTGGCAGCATGGCTGGAAAGCTATCAGGCGCTCCGTTACGGCGTGCCGCTGGACGAGGCCGTGGCCCGCGTGTGGCTTGTCCGCGCGCGCTCCCGGAAAAACAGGCGGCACCGCACGGAACAGGCGAACGGATAGGAGTTTCCAATGACGCATTTTTTATTCGATTTCGACGGCACGCTCGGCGATACGCTGCCGCTTTGCGTGGCGGCTTTCCGCGAGGCGCTGGAGCCGCTCGCGCGGCGGCCGCTGGGCGAGGCCGAAATCATGGCCACGTTTGGTCCTACGGAGGAGGGCACGGTCACGGCGCTGACGCCGGACCGGTTCGAAGAGGGCGTGGCGCGTTACCTGGAAAGCTATGCGCGGCTGCAGGCCCGGTGGCCTGAGCCGTTTCCGGGGATCCGCGCGGTGCTGGCCGAGCTGAAAAAGGCCGGGGCCTTTTTGGGGCTTGTCACGGGCAAGGGGCCGCGCAGCTTGGCGATCACGCTCCGGCAATACGGGATGACGGACGTTTTCGACGTGGTCAAGACCGGCCGGCCGGAAGGCCCGGTCAAAGAGGCGCGCATCGAGGAGATTTTCGCGTCCTATCCGCTCCGGCGCGAAGACGCGCTCTATGTGGGGGATTCGCCTTACGACATCACGGCGTCTCACGCCTGCGGCATCCGGGCGGCGGCCGCGGCTTGGGCGCCGACCGCCGACCTTGCCAAGCTGTACGCCGTGAAGCCCGACTACGTTTTCAAAACCGTCGAGGCTTTTGCGGAGGCGGTGCGTATGGACGCGTTCAATAGAGGATGACGCCTCAGCGCTCCGAAATCCGTTTTCGGACGCTCGACGAAAACCGGGTGGCCAGGGTGGGCGGGGCGTGGTAAAATCGCGGACACATTTCAGGTGTAACCGAAGAAGGAGAGGGGTTGATGAGCGAAAAGACAACGGTGTCGGACGGAAAGCGGGCGGCCAGCGATCCGCTGGCGGGGCAGGCGGCGGACGCGCGCTATAAGAAGTTCAACGAGACGGCCGATCCCTGGAAGGTGATCGGGACGCTCGCGTACGGCGAGGACCGGACCATGGTCTCGACCGTGGAGCGCGTGATTCTGGACGCCGACCCGTCGCAGTATCCCGGGTTTGAGGAGAAGCTGCTCAAGATCGCCGTCGATCCGGCCTGCACGGAAGCCGGGTACGGCTTCGTGTGCCGCCTGCTGTCGCTGATCGCCTCGCCGAAGAGCGTGGCGGCGCTGAAGGACAAGCTGGCGAGCGGGAACGAGGTGGTCGCCCACCTGACGCGCCTGGCGATCGAGCAGGTGCCGGGGGCCGAGGCGGACGCCGCGCTGCGTGCGGCGGCAGGCAAGGTCAAGGGCCGCGAGGCGGCGGGTTTCGCCGGCGCGGTGGCGCTGCGCGAACGCTCTCTGTAGGGGCGAGGCACCGAGCCCGCCCCGCTTTGCGAGGCGGGCAAAACGCAAACAGCAGATTGAGGATATCGAGATGAATGTGACACGGCGTGGATTTGTGAAGAACGCGGGACTGGCGGCCGGTGCGGCCGCGGCGTTTCCGACGATTATTCCGGCATCGGTGTTGGGGCAGAACGCTCCGTCCAAAGTGCTGACGGTGGCTTGCGTGGGCGTGGGCGGCATGGGGCTTTCGCACATTTCGCAGATGCTGGGGCGCGACACGGTGCGCATCGTGGCGGTGGCGGACGTCGACCGCCACCACCAGCGGCGCGCGGCCAAGATCGTCAACGAGAAGTACGGCACCCAGGACTGCCGCATGACCGGCGACTTCCGCGAGGTCACGCGCGCCCAGGACATCGACCTGATCACGGTGGCGACGCCGGACAGCTGGCACGCGATCCCGGCGATCGACGCGATCCGCAACGGCAAGGACGTCTTCGTGGAGAAGCCGCTGACGCTGACGGTCCGCGAGGGTCAGGTGCTGGTGGAGGAGCTGCGCAAGCACAAGCGCGTCGGGCAGACCGGCACGATGCAGCGCTCGTCCGAGGGCTTCCACCGCGCGGCGGAGCTGATCCGCAACGGTCGCCTCGGCACGGTCAAGCAGATCGACGTGCTGATCCCCGCGAACAACCGCTACGTGGGCGCCATGTGGAAACCCGAAGCGGTTCCCGAAGGTTTGGACTACGACTTCTGGCTGGGGCCGGCGCCGTACGCGCCCTACACCTCGCAGCGCACGCACTACCAGTTCCGCTACATTCTGGACTATGCGGGCGGCCAGACCACCAACTGGGGCGCGCACTACCTCGACATCGCGCAGTGGGCGCTGGGCATGGACGAGTCGGGGCCTGTGGCGGTGGAGGGGCACGGCGTCTTTCCGGGCAGCGGGCTCTTCACGGCGCCGACGCGCGTGGACGTGCGCTACACCTACGCGAACGGGGTGACGATGCGGATGCGCACGCGCACCGACGGCGTGTATGACGGCAACATCATTTTCCGCGGCGACAAGGGCACGCTCGACGTGTCGCGCGGCAAGCTGAAGTCCGACCCCGAGGGCCTCCTCAAAGAGCAGATCGGCGACGGCGAGGTGCGGCTTTACAAGAGCCGCGACCACTTCGGCAACTGGATCGAGTGCGTGAAGTCGCGCGAGCGGCCGGTGTCGGATCTGGCGATCGGCCACAAGACGACCAACCTCTGCAACATCGGCAACATCGCAATGCAGCTGCAGCGCCGGCTGGCCTGGGACCCGGTGCAGGAGCGCTTCGCGGACGACGCGATGGCCAACCGGCTGCTGACGCGCGCGATGCGCGGCCCGTGGTCGCTGGCGTAGCGCGGGCGGCCATGCGGCGGGTCATTGAAAAAATCGGGCGTGCCCGGTGTGTCGCGGTCTTCACGGGGGCGGGCGTGTCGACGCTCTGCGGCATCCCGGATTTCCGCGGCCCGCAGGGCCTCTACAAACAGCCGGATGCCGAGCGCATTTTCGACATCGACTGGTTCCGGCGCGATCCCTCGGTGTACTACAAGGGCTGCCGGGAGCTGGTCTACGGCCTCAGGCGCTTCAGGCCCGGCCCCGTCCACCGCGCGGTCGCGAGCCTGGAGCAGGCGGGCCTCGTCAAAGGCGTGATCACGCAGAATATCGACATGCTGCACCAGAAGGCGGGTTCGCGGACGGTGTACGAAATGCACGGCTCGCCGATCCTGCACCACTGCTTCGGCTGCGGCCGCGAGAAAACGTTCGACGAGATCTGCGCCCTGTTGGAAAAGACCGACGTGCCGCGCTGCGAGCGGTGCGGCGAGGCCTACAAGCCCGACATCACTTTTTTCGGGGAGATGTTGCCGGAGCGCGCGTTCGAGGGCGCGGTGGCGCTGGCGCAGAAGGCCGACCTGATGCTCGTGCTCGGCTCCTCGCTGACCGTGCATCCGGCCGCGTCGGTTCCGCCGTTGACGGTGCGCGCGGGCGGCGAGCTGGTGATCGTCAATGCCCAGCCGACGCCGCTCGACCGCGTCGCCACGCTTTGCTATCCCGACCTCGCAGCTTTTGCGGAGGCGGCTCTGGAGGCGTGGCCCGAGAAATGAGGCGGAGCTGCCGGCTTACGGACGTCCGATCGCGGCTTCAATGCGCTGCGCGAGGCGGCGCGCGAAATCGTCGAGCTTGTCGCGCGTCCAGGTGGTGACCACGTGCTGGCGCGTCTCGAGAAAGAGCTTTTTGTCGCGCGCCTCGCTCTCTTCGCAGGTCCAGAAGACCGGCTTGCCCTGCCCGATGGCGAGGCCCGCCTCGAAAAAGGCGAGCGGCGACTGGCCGGTGAGATCCGCCACCATGATCGCGGCGCGGCGCAGGTCGACGATCAGCTCGTCGGTCACCTTGTTGGCGTGTTCGCGGCTGTCGAGGCGGACCGCCGTATAGCCTGCGGTCTGGATGCCCGCCGACAGGCCTTGCGTCCAGACGGTGTCGCTCTCCTTGTCGAGCGACAGGGCGACGGCCGCGATGGGTTGGGAGGAGGGGGGGCGCGCGGTGTCGAGCGTGGCCCAGCCGGCGGGCGTGAGGCTGTACGTGAGGCCGCCGCCCTGCTGCTGGCCTTTGCGCTGGACGGTGTCTTCCTCGACGAGGCCTTTGGCGGCCAAGTAGCGCAGGCAGAAAAGCAGTTCGTTCTTGTTGGTGCAGAACCCGACCGCGAGCTCAGCCGGCGTGAGCGGAACCGCGTCGGCGAGCGACTTCGAGCGGCGGCGGAAATATCTGAGGAGGTAGTCGCTTTTGGTGGCCACGTCGGTGTCGCGCGGCACGGCGATTTTCGCGGCTTTGTCGAGCTCGGCCCAGGATTTGAACAGGTCGACTGTGATCAGCAGCTTCTCGCCCAGGATTTCCCACGTGTTCCGGCAAAGGCCTGAAAGCAGGTGTTGCGGCGGGAAGGCCGGCGGGCTGTTCATGAGCTGGGTTTCGGCCAGCGTCTGGATCTGGAAGCGTCCGCATCTGGGGCAGTGGATTTCGGATGTGTTGGATCCGGCGCCCGTGTGCGCGACGTTCGCCGTACGGCAGATGGGGCACGGTGTGCGGTTTTCCATGAGTTCTTCTCCTTCTGCGGGCTTGGCCCGCGTGCCGTTCGCTTAGAAATACTCGCGCAAGGCGGAGACCGCCTTGAGGTACTTGGCGTACCGCAGCGCGTAGAGGTCGCGGCGCGCAGCGTCGGGCTCGTGGCGCCGCGCGACACGGGTCATGGACGCCACGGCCGTCTCGAAAGAGGGGTAGATGCCGCTGGCCACCGCCGCCGCGACCGCGGCGCCCAGCGCGCCGAGCTCGGTGCCGTCGGGGATCTCGACCGAGACCTGAAAGATGTCCGCCGACATCTGCGACCACACCGTGCTGCGCGCCGCACCCCCGGTCAGTCGGATGACGTCCGGCTTTGAGCGGAAGGCGTAGAGCCGCTGCAGGTGGGTGTTGTGCGAGAAAATGCACCCTTCGTAAACCGAGCGCAGCACGTCCTCGCGCGTGTGTCGGCTTTCGAGCCCGAGAAAGCAGGCTTTGGCCGGATAGCCGACGTTCGAGCCATAGAGGAAGGGCAGGAAGAGCGGGTCGTTCTCCCGCGGATTCTTCGCGGCGACGGCCGCATCGGCCCACGCATAGACCGAACCTTGCCCTTCGCGCCGAAGCAGCTCTTTTTTGTCGCCGAGGAATTCGCCGATGAACCACTCCAGGTTGCCGGCGCCGGTGGGGCTGCCTTCGAGCATCAGGTACCAGCCCGGCATGCTGTAGCAGGAGGTCATGAAGAGCCCCTTGTCGACGAGCGGCTGCCGCGCGATGTACTGGTTGTTGCCCCACGTGCCGGCCACCATCACGAATTGGCGCTCGTCCACGCAGCCGGAGGCCAGGCCGCAGGCGTCGATGTCGAACATGCCGCCGGCCACGGGCGTGCCGGCTTTGAGGCCGGTTGCGGCGGCGGCCGCCGGCGTGACGGCGCCGCAGAGGTCCGCCGTCTTCACGAGCGGCGGCAGCAGGCGCTTCATCTCAGGGATGCCGAAGAGCGCCAGCACCGCGTCGTCGTAGCGGCCGGTGACCACGTTCATGAGACTCGTCCCGCTCATGTCCGTGAGTTCCATCTTCGCCTCGCCGGTGAGCATGAAACGGATGAAGTCCTTGGCCATCAGCACCGCCGAGGCGCGCGTGACGGATTCGGGCTCGTGGTCGCGCAGCCACGCCAGCAGGGCGTTCGGCTGCGCGGGCCAGATGCACTGCGCGGTCTTGGGCAGGGCGCGCGCGTCAACGCCCTCCGCCCTCCACTGCGCGATGATGCCCTCCGCGCGGCTGTCCATGGAGTTGATGCCGTTGCGGACGGGTTGGCCGTCCGCATCGATCAGGTAGAGCCCGTTGCCGTGGCCGGCGCAGGCGACGCAAACGATCTCCGCCGCGTCCACGCCCGACTTGGCGATCGCCTCGCGGATGGCTTCGGCGGTGCCGCGCCACATGGCGCCCATGTCGCGCTCCGACCACCCGGGGTGCGGCTCAAGGATTTCGACCTTGCGGCCGGACGCGGACAGCTCGCGGCCGTCTTCCGAGAAGACCGCCGCTTTGGACATCGTGCCGCCGTTGTCGACCCCGAGGAGATAGCGTGCCATGGCTAAGCTTTCTTTTCCTCAAGCTTCGGGGTGAAGAAAACCGCCATGACAACCAGCAGGACGAGCGAGCACGCCAGCGTCACCAGCCACACCTTGTCCCACGCGCCTTCCAGCACGCCGGCGGCATTGCGCTTGGTGAAAAAATTGATCAGGCCGTTGTTCGCGAAGGTGCCGATGAGGGAGCCGAAGCCGAAGGTCATCAGGCCGTAGAAGCCCTGCGCCTGGCTCTGCATGTCGGCCGGAGCCGATTTGCCCACGAAGATCTGGCCGCCCACGATGAAGAACCCGAAGATGACGCCGTGCACGAGGATGCCGACGTAGATCGCCGGCAGCATGTCGCCCGCGCCCAGATAGTAGGCCCCGTAGCGGACCACCATGGCGGCGAGGCCCGCGACGATGGACCACTTCACGCCGAACTTGCGCATCGCCACGGTCACCAGCAGCATGAAGCCCATCTCCGCCGCCTGGCCGATGTAGTTGGTCGCGGTCAGCAGCTTGAAGCCCTTGGCCGCGAGGAAGTCGGAGAGGAACGCGAAGTGGATGTTGAAGGGGATCATCGCCACGAACGAGACCAGCATGAAGATCGCAAAGTTCTTGTCCTTCATCAGCGACACGGCGCGCAGGCCCAGCGCGTCGACCACCGAGAGCGGCTGGCCCTTGCCCTTGGGCGGCGTGGGCGGGCAGAGCAGGGCGACCGCCGCGCCGATCACCGCGACGCCCGCGCCGCAGTAGAAGGGGATCGACGTGCCGTCGATGTTCGTGCCGAACGCCTTGAGCGCCACAATGCTGAAGACCATCGAGGCCACCCAGCCGATCGAGCCGAAGACGCGGATCTGGGGGAACTGCTCGGCCGGGCTGTTGGCCATGGCGATCGACGCGGTGAGGCTCCACGTCGGCATGTAGAAGAGCAGCGCGATCAGCAGATAGATGAAGACTTCAGTGCCGGTCGTGGCGCGTCCGGCCATGAAGAGCATCAGGCCGCACAGCAGGTTCGAGAAGGCCAGCACCTTCTCGCTGTTGAAGAAGCGGTCCGCGATCATGCCGATCACCGGGGAGGCCAGCGCGCCCAAGGGCATGGTGCTGAGGATCCACGGCTTCATGGCGTCCCACTTGTTGTTCGTCACATACGTGGCCAGCGCGCCCCAGAAAACCGCGAACATCATGAACTGCAAGAACATCATCGCGCTCAGTTTGACGCGCGTCCCCATCGGCATCGTGTTCGGCATACCCTGATCCCTTGTTGCGGCGCACGCTGATGCGCGCCGCGCTGTTTTCCGGCCCGTTGCGGTGGCCCTGCAAAGCGGCCCTCGCCTGTGCCACTGACTTATTGTGCGGGCTATTATCACAACCCCCATGTTGAATTGTCAATGTAAACCGTGTAACATAAAACCCATGAAAATCCTCATCACCGCGGGCCCCACGCGCGAGCACCTCGACCCGGTCCGCTTCCTCAGCAACCGCTCGACGGGCAAGATGGGTTTCGCGGTCGCGCAGGCCGCCGCGGAGCGCGGGCACGCCGTGACGCTGGTCGCCGGCCCCGTCTCCCTGGCGACGCCGCAGGGCGTGGCCCGCGTGGACGTGGTGAGCGCGCGCGACATGCTCGCCGCGATCCGGCGGCTTCTCCCCGACCAGGACGCGCTGGTCATGTCGGCCGCCGTGGCCGATTGGCGTCCCCGGCAGGTGAGCGAGACCAAGCTCAAGAAGTCGGCCATGGCGCCGGTGATCGAATTGGAGCCCAACCCCGATATCCTGAAGACGGTCCGCCCGCTCAAGGCGCATCGGCTTTTCGTGGGGTTCGCGGCCGAGACGGGCGATCCGCTGGCGGAGGCTCAGCGCAAGCTGGAGGCGAAGGGCCTCGACCTGATCGTCGCGAACGACGTGACCCGGCCGGACGCCGGCTTCGCGGTGGATACCAACCGGGTGACCTTCATCGCGGTTGCCGAGGATCCGCGGTCGCTGCCGCTGCAGAGCAAGATCGATGTCGGCCGCGAAATCGTAGCCTGGGTGGAGCGCCACCTGCCGCCGCCGGCTCTTCCCGGATGACGCGGCCCGAGAGATGCGGACGCCGGCTCTCAGGCCTGTGACAAAATGTTTTCAAGGCTACGGGGTGTGCGTCAAGATGTCTCTATTCGGGGCCGTTATCGACGCTCAGAATGAAGTCTTAACTATCTATTCTGCAATAAGATAAGTAATTTTATAGGCGGTTTGGTATCCTTGATGCTTGAGTAAAGATGGTTGCTCGCGATAGCCGCGGCGACCGGATTCAAGAAAGGAGGATCGCCATGAAAGATCTGCTACCTTGGAGAAGGCGAGACGAAGGCCTGGTGCCGGAGCGGCGCAAGAGTCAGGCGGTCGATCTGTTGCACAGGCGGATGGACGACCTGTTCGAGGACTTCTTTGAAGGGTTCGAAGAGATGTTCTCCGCCGGGCCGCTGATGCGGCGCGAGGCCAAATGGCTGACGGGCTCGCCCGGTTTCGAGGTGTCGGAATCGGACGACGAGTTCCGCGTCAAGGCGGAGCTGCCGGGGATGGATGAGAAGGACATCGAGGTCAGTCTCGAAGGGCACACGCTGACGATCCGGGGCGAGAAACGGCGCGAGCACGAGGAAAAACGGCGCGACTATCACGTCTCGGAGATGAGCTATGGCCAATTCTGCCGCACCTTCGACTTGCCGGAGGGGGTGGACCGCGAGAAAGCCAAGGCCCAGTTCAAGAAAGGCGTGTTGACGCTGACGCTGCCGAAGACGGAGCAGGTCAAGGCCCAGCGAAAGCGCATCGAGGTCAGCGCGCAGTGAGTGCCCTGTGAACGAAAAAAGGCCGCCCGGAAAGGCGGCCTTTTTTTCGTGTGAAGCGGGCAAGCGCTTAGCGCACTTTGCCTTCTTTTTTGCGCTTCTCGATGATCGTCTCTGCGAGTTCGAAGGGGACGCCCTCGTAACGCTCGAACACCATGGTGAACGTGCCGCGCCCCTGCGTGACCGTGCGGATCGCGCTGGAGTAGCCGAACATCTCGCCGAGCGGAACGAAGCCGTGCACCAGCTTGGTGCCCGCTTTCTCGTCCATGCCCTCGACGCGTCCGCGGCGGGAGCAGATCGATCCGGTCGCGGTGCCCATGTACTCTTCGGGCACGGCCACCTCGACGTTCATGATCGGCTCCAGCAGCTGCGGGTTGCCTTTGAGGAAGAGGTTTTTGAAGCACTGGCGCGCGCATTCCACGAACGCGAACTCGTTCGAGTCGACTTCGTGATACGAGCCGAAGTACACGACGACCTTGACGTCCACCACGGGGAAGCCGCCGCACGGGCCGCTCTCCATGGCCTTGATGACGCCCTTCTCGACCGCCGGGATGTACTCGTTCGGGATCACGCCGCCCTTGACTTCGTTGACGAACGAGAAGCCGCGGCCGGCCTCTTGAGGTTCGAGGCGCAGGCAGACGTGCGCGTACTGGCCGCGTCCGCCGGACTGCTTGACGTGCTTGTACTCGCCCTCGATCTGGTGGCGGATCGTTTCGCGGTAGGCGACTTCGGGCTTGCCGACTTCGCACTCGACGTTGAATTCGCGGCGCAGACGGTCCACGATGATCTCGAGGTGCAGCTCGCCCATGCCGGAGATGACCGTCTCGCCCGTCTCCTGGTCGAACTTGACGATGAAGGTCGGATCTTCCTGTGCCAGAGAGTGCAGCGCGTTGCCGAGCTTCTCGTTGTCGTTGCGCGAAGACGGGCGGATGGCGATCGCGATCACCGGCGCCGGGAACTCGATCGACTCCAGCATGATCGGATTTTCAGGGTCGCAGATCGTGTCGCCGGTGCGGGTCTTGGAGAGGCCGACCACCGCAATGATGTCGCCGGCGTGCGCCTCTTCGAGGGCCTCCTGACGGTTCGCGTGCATGCGGAAGAGCCGGCCGATGCGGGCGTCGGCGTTCATCGTGCTGTTGAAGATCGGGTCGCCCACCTTCAGCGTGCCCGAATAGATGCGCACGAAGGTGATCTTGCCCATGTGCTTGTCCGAAAGAATCTTGAACGCCAAGCCGGCGAACGGCTCTTTGTCGTCCGGTTTGCGCATCTGCTCCGGATTGTCGGCGGCGTGTACCGCGCCGACGTCCAGCGGCGACGGCAGGTAGTCGATGACGCCGTCGAGCAGCGTTTGCACGCCCTTGTTCTTGAACGCCGTGCCGCAGTACGCGGGGACCAGCGTGCGCGCGATCGTACCCTTGCGGATGCCCTGCTTGATCTCTTCGTTCGTGAGCGCGCCGGTCTCGAAGTATTTGTTCATCAGCGCGTCGTCCTGCTCGGCGGCCTTCTCCATCATCTCGACGTGGAGTCGCTCACACTCCTCGCGGTACTCTTCGGGAATCTCGCTCTCGATCACCTTGACGCCCTTGGAAGCTTCATCGAAAGTCAGCGCCTTCATGGTCAGCAGGTCGATCACGCCGCAGAACGTCTCGCCCGCGCCCATCGGATAAACCATCATGACGGGGTTGCCGCCCAGCGTCTCGCGGATCTCATTGATCACGTTGAAGAAGTTTGCGCCGATGCGGTCCATCTTGTTGACCATGCAGAGCTTCGGCACTTCGTACTTCTCGCTCTGGCGCCACACCTGCTCGGTCTGGGGCTGCACGCCGCCCACCGCACAGAAGAGCGCGATGGCGCCGTCGAGCACGCGCAGCGAGCGTTCGACTTCGGCCGTGAAGTCCACGTGTCCCGGGGTGTCGATCAGGCTGATCTGGTGGTCGTGCCACA
>CAZOIS010000036.1:0-34882 GCA_964579865.1 uncultured Lentisphaeraceae bacterium
AACTCAATAAACTCGCAGCCTAAAAACGTTCATTTGATCTTGCAAGTCGCCCCGCATTTTCCTTTTCTGTAAGGTGAACACATGAACAGGCGAAACTTCCTTCGGGTTGGCGGAGGTGCGGCCTTGCTTCCCGGGCTGCTTCCGCAGACGTCGCGCGCCGCGGACGCGCCTGTGGCGCAAGGGACGACCGTGCGCGAACCGGCGCGCGATATCCCGGTCGCGGAACAGGCCGACGTGGTGGTGTGCGGAGGCGGTCCCGCGGGCGTCGCGGCCGCTGTCGGCGCGGCGCGGCAGGGCGCGAAAACGCTGCTGCTGGAACAGCACGGCTGCCTGGGGGGCATCTGGACCTCCGGCCTGCTGAGCTGGCTGCTCGACTGCGACAACAAAGCAGGACTGATGGCGGAGATCACGAAGCGGATGGCCGAGCGGGGCGCCCAGGCCGTCACGGCCGGCGGCAAAGCCACCAACGCCTTCGATGTGGAGGTGATGAAGCTGTCGCTCGAACGGCTCTGCGAAGAGTCCGGCGTGGCGGTCCGTTACCATACGCGCGCGGTCGCGGCGGTGACGCGTGACGGGCGCGTGACACACGCCGTGACCGAATCTCGCTCCGGGCGCGAAGCGCTGTCGGCGAAGGCTTTCGTCGATGCGACCGGCGACGGGGACTTCGGCGCCTTGGCCGGATGCGGCTTCGAACTCGGGCAAGCCGGTACGGGGTCGACCCAGCCCATGAGCCTGATCTGCCTGGTGTCGGGGGTCTCCGCGCCGGAGATCAGCGCGTACTACAACGATCTGGACCACGCGAGCTCCTGGGCCGCGCCGAAAGACAGGCTACGCGCCGCCATGGAGGCCGGCGGCCATTCGCCGTCGTATGCCAAACCTTCGCTTTTCCGTGTGCGCGACGACCTGTTCATCTTGATGGCCAACCACGAATACGGCGTCAAGGGGACGGACGCGCGCGACGTGACGCGCGCGACGCTGCGCGCCCGCAAAGAGCTGCACGCGCTGGTCGACGGCTTGCGGAGCACCGGAGGCGTCTGGAAGGACCTGCGCCTCGTCGCGACGGCCGAGCAGATCGGCGTGCGCGAGGGGCGGCGGCTGAGGGGCCTCTACACGCTTACGGCGGACGATCTGCGCGTCGGACGGCGCTTCGAGGACGCCGTCTGCCGCGCGACGTTCGGGGTCGACGTGCATGCGCTGGATCCCCGGAAGACGAAGGGCATCGAGGCGCAGTCCTGGCGTGCGAAGCCGTATGACATACCGCTCCGTGCGTTGGTCGCGAAGGATGTGCAGGGTTTGCTCTTTGCCGGGCGCTGCATCAGCGGCGACTTCATCGCGCATTCCAGCTACCGCGTGACGGGCAATGCCGTGGCGATGGGCGAAGCGGCCGGCAAGGTCGCCGCCTTGGCGGCCCTGAGCGGCCGGCTTCCGTCAGAGGTGAGGCGGTCGGAATTCGCGTAGCGCGGGCGCGGCCTGCGCCGGGCCGCTCACTTGACCCGCATGACGACGGTGTGGGCGAGTTTGTCGTGCCAGCCTTGCTTGCGCGGATCGAAGATGATCCAGAGCAGGCCCGCCCCGAGCGGAAGTGCCGCGAGAAAGTATCCGAGAAAGCGGACGAGAAGCTGCCACGGCGCGGGCTTCCTGCCGGTCTCCGCGTCCACGATTTTCGCGGAAACTCCCATTTTTCCGGGCGTCGCGGAGCAGATGAGCCAGAAAAGCAAAATGATGAGGCAGGGCAAGACGAACGTGTTCAGGAAATCGACGGGGCCGCGCACGGCGATGTCGCTTTTGAAATATTCGCGGCCATGGATGGCGTACAGAATCGGAACGGAAAAGAAAACAAACGCCACAACATCGATGACCCACGCCCAGAGGCGGGGCCCGAAGCCGACATAGTCAGAAGGTTGTTTCTTCGCCATACGTGACTGCTTTGCTAGCGTTCTGATATCCACGGTGACGGAACGAGAATACCCCTGCGGGCTGTTTATGGCAAGCCCGTTTTTCGACGCCCCGCGCGGCGAAAAACGGGCTCGTGGCGCAGGGCGTTCTTGCCTTCCGGGCTCGACCTTTACCGGATGACCGGGCCCTGCCTGGGAGCGGCGCTTTTAAGGTGCAGTTTGACCAAGAAAACGTTGGAGGGAAGCCCGTTGTTGAAGCTGGGGAGCACCAGCGTGTGGAGCACCTGCAGGTCGATCTTGTCCTTGTTTTTATCGTAGTGAGTGAAGTGGTAGTTGTGCTCGGAGTCCAAAAGCGCAAAAAGCGGGAGGTCCGGATATTGCTTGTGGACGTTCAGGACCATGGGGACCGGATCGGCGTTCGGCGCGGGAGCCACGCGCGCTTTGAGCGACAGGAAAAGCTGAGGCGCCCGTTCGCCGAAGACGACGGCGTTGTCCGGGACGATCTTGGCCAGCTCGGCGACGGCTTTCTTGTGCAGGTGCCCCCGTTGCGTCAGCTCCACGACGCCCTTGCGCCAGCGCGGATTCGCGGCCGTCCCGAACAGCAGCAGCGCGACGAGCAGGAGATGCCAGCGTATGCCGCGCCGGAGTGTCCCCGGCAGACACCAGACGGCGAAAAAGAGGAGAATCGAGCCCACCTGCAATACGAAGGCCACATCTTTTATGGTGGACGGGAAGATCGAGGTGTATTTGTAAGCTTCCGACAAGGGGAGCCGGCTGAAGCAGAGGTCCGCGACGCCCAGGGCGGAAAGGAGAATCCCCGCGGTGGCCGGGAGCGTCCATCTGCGGTGCCGCGCCCACAAGCCCATGGCCAGCAGCAGTCCGGCCCCAGTCAGGATATAGCCTCCGTTGCGCGTCCAGACGATCTTTTGCGGCAGATTATAGGCGTTCGCCAGATAGTCGTTGAGACTCTCGGCCTGCGATTCGGCGACGTCGAACGAGTGGAAGCTGGCGAAAACAAACAGGACGGCGATCACCAGCAGAGCGAAGGACGATCGGCGCTCTGAGCCTGACCACAGTTTCAAGTCGTGGCGGGCTTCGAGCCACAGGATCGGCGTGAAGGCGATCACGGGAATGAAATAGTGCGAGTAATAGACCGGCATGATCATGATGCCCGCCGCGTACAGGGGGGGCAAGAGATAGAGCAGGAGCCGCCCGTCCCACCGGATGGGCTTCTCGGTGAGCCGCCTGATCAGCAGGAGCGCGGGCAGCACCAGGCACAGGGGAATCCAGATGCTCAGCAATCCGCCGCTGGGAAACCGCGGGAATGAGGAGATGCCTTTGAGCGTGGAGACCCAGTCAAAAGGATTGGGCAGGGGATAGCTCGAATCCGAGGCCTCCAGCAGTACGTCGACGGACACGTCCTGCAAAACGGCGTCAGGGTAGACGAGCAGGCGGATCAAGCCATACTGGACGCAGCACGAGACGGCAAAACCCGCCAAGAACCAGCCGATGCGTTTCCAGCGGTTTTTCGCGGCGGCCGCCATCCCCGCGCCGCTGACGCCGAAGAGGACCAGAAGCCAAATCGATTGTTTGACCCAGAGCCCAAGGCCGAACACGCAGCCCCCTAAGAATGGCCGAACGCTGCCTTTCTGGCGCACGAGGATATAACCGAGCATGAGCAGCGAGGCCATCAGCGTGTCGTTGCAGACGGTTCGCGAATAGACCAGCAGAAGGGGGTTCAGGATGCAGCCGGCGCAGAGAGCGAAAGCGATCCACGCGAGCGTTTTGCGCGACAGGAAAGCATAGAATCCCAGCCAGGCCGCCGTGTTCAGCAGGAGCGGAAAGAAGCGGTGTGCCCACGTGGTCTGGCCGAAAATCGAAAAGGCGATCCACGTGAGCGCGTGCGAGGAGGGACAAATGGCGTAGGTGTTCGGGTTGGCGCGGATTATCGAAATGAATTTGCCGAACAGCAACTTCTGTTTCCCTCCGCCGGAGTAGAACCCCTCGTCCGTCGCAAAGTATCCGTATTCCATCAGCGAGGGCGTGCCGCCGTCGCAGTCGATCCAGAGCCAGCGCGTCAGGATCAGCAGAAGGAGCAGCACCCCTCCGTAAAAGAATCGCGAGGTCGCATTTCTGCCCAGAAAGAAGGCGGTCAAGCATGCCATACGTCAAATCACTCCTGTCTAAAGAATAATGCTAAAATCCGAATCCTATTTTTCTAGAAAATAGCACACTCGAAACGCGCGTTCAACCCTTGCTTGAAAAAAAACGGGTTAAAAGAGATTGCGGGCGCGGAAAGAACGTGAAAAGATAAAAACACAATGATTGGCAGTGTGATTTATCGGCGGCTTTGGCTCTATCGTGGCGTCATGACCCTCTTGTATAAGGGACGATATCGCGCGCGGTTTGCGCGGGTCGCCGCCTTGCTGCGGGATGAGGACCAAACCGTTTTGGAGCTCTGTTTCGGCGATGTGGCGATCGCGGAGTATTGCCGGTCGCACGGAAAAAGCTGGATCGGCCTCGACGTCAGCGACGCCTTTGTCGCCTACGCCGCCAAGCGGGGCTTCGATGCCCGCAAAGAGGACGTGGCGCGGGCGCGCGCGCTGCCCGCCTGCGATGCCTGCGTCATGATGGGATCGCTCTACCATTTCAGAGAAGATCTTCCGGGACTTTTCCGGCGCATCAAGGCCGCTTCCGGGCGTTTTCTCCTTTCCGAGCCGGTCAGGAACTGGACGAACTCCCGCGGGCTGCTGAGGTTTCTCGCGAGGAAGAGCACGCGCGTCGGCCAGAAGGAGGAAACCTTTCGGTTCGACGCGCCCTCGCTCATCGGGGCCTTGGACGGGCTTAAAGCGGGCGTGGGTTTCGATTATCGTATCGTCAGCGTGGCGCGCGACATGATCGTGGAGGTCGTATGGTTGAACTGAGTGTGGTCGTCCCCGTTTACAACAGCGAGGCCTGTTTGGAGGAGTTGGCCCGGCAGATCGCGGAGGCTTTGCGGGGGGTCTCCCATGAGCTGATCCTCGTCAACGACCAGAGCCCGGACGGCAGCTGGCGTGTGATCCGGCGGCTGTGCGAAAAAGACACGTCGGTCATCGGCATCAATCTGAGAAAGAATGCCGGGCAGGACAATGCCATCCTGTGCGGGATGCGCCGGGCGCGTGGCGCGTTCGTCGCCGTCATGGATGACGACCTGCAACACTCGCCGCACGATATTCCCGCGCTCCTCGAACAGTGCCGGAAGGGGGAGCTGGACGTCTGCTATGCCCGGCTTTTCGCGATGAAGGAGGCGTGGTGGAAAAGGGCCGGAAGCTGGCTCAACGGCAAAATGGCCGAGATCGTGATCGACAAGCCTGCGGCCCTTTACCTCTCGCCGTTCAAGGTCATGAATCGGGAAATCGTCGAAGAAATCATCAAATATACGGGGCCGTTTCCGTATGTCGACGGCCTGATTATGGGCGTGACCCGCAATCTCGGGCAGATCGACATCCCGCACAACGCGCGTTACCGGGGGAAGAGCAATTACACGGTGGCCAAGTCCGTCCTCGTGTTTCTGCGGGTGGCCACCGGGTTCTCGGTGTGGCCGCTGCGGTTCTCCTCGTATCTCGGCATCACGTGTGCGCTGTGCGGATTTGCCCTTGCCCTGTTTTACTTGGTCCAATACGTGTTTCTCGATAGCCGCGTCGAGGGATGGATCACGCTCGTGATCCTGCAGCTCGTTCTGGGAGGCGTGCTGCTGTTCTCGATCGGCGTGGTCGGGGAGTATGTGGGCCGCCTCTATCTGAACTGCAACGGGAAGCCGCAGGCGACCGTCAAAGAGGTTTGCGGAGGAGAAACGGTATGATCCCCTTTAACAGGCCGGCGGTGGTCGGCCGGGAACTCGAGCACATTGCCAAAGCCGTCGCGAGCGGCAAGACCTCCGGCAACGGGCCGTTCACGCAGAAGTGCCAGCAGTTTTTCGAAGAGCGCTACGGGTTTACAAAGTGTCTGCTGACGACGTCCTGCACGGATGCGTTGGAGATGGCGGCCATTCTGGCCGACATCAAGCCGGGCGATGAGGTGATCGTGCCCTCCTACACCTTCGTCTCGACCGCGCTGGCGTTCGTGCGCCAAGGCGCGACCATCGTTTTTGCGGACAGCTATCCGGACAATCCGAACATGGACGCGGACAAGCTCGAGCCTCTGATCACGGCGCGGACGAAAGCGATCGTCCCGGTCCACTACGCCGGCATCGCCTGCGACATGGGCAAGATCCTCACGCTGGCGCAGAAATACGGGCTGCTGGTCATCGCGGATTCGGCGCAGGCGGTCGACGCCTATTACACGGGCGATCTGTCGGCGGCGCCGTATCCCTGGCACCGGAGGCTGAAGCCGCTGAACCACAACTTTCCGCTGGGGGGGCTCGGCCATCTGGGGTGCTTCTCGTTTCATGAGACCAAGAACATTCAGTGCGGCGAGGGCGGCATGTTGACCATCAACGACCCCCGTTTCATCCGCCGCGCCGAGATCATTTGGGAGAAAGGCACCAACCGCGCCGATTTCTCCCGCGGCGAGGTGAACAAATACGAGTGGGTCGACGTCGGCTCATCGTTTCTTCCGTCCGGCATCACGGCGGCGTTCCTGTATGCGCAGCTCGAAAATCTCGTGAAGATTCAGCGGAAGCGCAAGCTGCTCTGGCGAATGTACTATGCCGGGCTTAAGCCGCTTGCCGACGAGGGCCTCTTCGCCGTGCCGCGGATACCGCCCTATGCCACGAACAACGCGCACATGTTCTATCTGGTGTGCCGCACGCAGCGGGAGCGCGCGCGCCTCGTCGCCTATCTGAAGACCAGCGGCATTCAGACGGCGACGCATTATCTCAGCCTCCGCAAATCGGCGTATTACAAAGACAAATATGCGGGCCCCGAATTGGTCAACTGTGAACGTTTCGTCGACAGCCTGCTGCGCTTGCCGCTGTACTACGACCTCCAGGCCGAACAGGTGCAGATGATCGTCGGCAAGGTGAAGGCCTTTTACGGCGGCTGCGGGTAGCGCGGGAGCCGCCGGGTTAGCCCGGAACCGCGGCGCTGATGCGCACGGGGTGGATGATCCGGTCGAGGACGTCGGGCGCGAGTTTGACGAGCAGGCCGCGGCGCCCGCCGTTGATGTAGATCTGCGGCAGGTCGAAAATCGTGGCTTCGGCGTATACGGGCAAGGGTTTGCGCGTGCCGAACGGGCTGGTGCCGCCGACCAGGTAGCCGGTATGGCGCGTCGCGGTGTCGGGCGCGCAGGGCGCGACCGCTTTGACGCCGAGCACGCGGGCCATCTGTTTGGTGGAGATTTCGCGGTCGCCGTGCATCAGTACGATGAAGGGCTTTTTGGCATCGGTCTCCATCACGATGGTTTTGACGGTGCTGTGCTCGTCCACGCCGAGTTCCTGGGCGGCGCGGTCGGTGCCGCCGTGCTCGACGTAGTCATAAACGCGGGGCTCGAATACGGCCTTCGCGGCGCGCAGCGCGCGGATGGCGGTGGTGACGGGAATGTCCATGGCTGAAACAGAAACAAAGAGGCGGCGGGATTGCCGCCGGAATGGGTTCAGGGTTAAAAAAACATATGCTATAGTATGCCGCATTCAGGCAGTTTTGGGAACGGGATTCGCAGGCGGTGAAACATGAAGCGATTCGATTTGAAGACGGTGGCGGATTTGGAGGCGGAGCTGGCGCGGATCGGGGCGCGGCTGCCGGTGAGCGAAAACCTTGCCGTGCTGGGCGAGCCGCTGGCCGTCGCGGGGCGCCGGCTGGAGAACCGCTTTGTCGTGCAGCCCATGGAAGGCGTAGACGCGCGGGACGGGGACGGCGCGCCGAGCGAGCTGACCTTCCGGCGCTACCGGCGCTTTGCGGCGGGCGGCAGCGCGCTGATCTGGTTCGAATCCGCGGCGGTGGTGCCGGAGGGCCGTTCCGGCCCGCGCCAGCTCCTGCTGACGGAGAACAACCTCGACGTGTGGCGGCGGCTGGTCGACGAGACGCGGCGGGCGGCGCAGGCGGAGGGGTGCGGCGCGGTCGCGCTGATTCTCCAGCTCACGCACAGCGGGCGCTACAGCCGCCCGGAGGGGCGCTCCGCGCCGGTCGTGGCGCAGCGCAATCCCGCGCTGGAGAAGGCGCTGCCGGGGATGCCGTTCGCGGAGCCGGTGGGCGACGACGCGCTGGAGCGGCTGGAAGAGCGGTTCGTGGCGACGGCCTCGCTGGCCGAACGGGCCGGCTTTGACGGCGTGGACATGAAGGCCGTGCACGGCTACCTCGCGGCGGAACTGCTGGGCGCACGGTGCCGCACGGGGCGCTACGGCGGCCCGTACGAGAACCGCACGCGCTTTCTGAAGAACTGCATCGCCGGGATGCGGCAGACGCTCGCGAGGACGACGTGGGTGGTCTCGCGGCTGACCGTGCTGGAGCCTTCAGACTATCCCTGCGGCTGGGGCGTCGCAGAGAAGGAGGGGCCCTGGCAGGCGGATCTGTCCGAACCGCTGCGCCTGGTCAATGAGCTTTCCGCGCGGGGCGTGCCGCTGCACAACATCTCGCTCGGTTTTCCCCGTTTCCAGCCGTTCATGAACCGGCCGCACGACCGGTCGCTGGCGGGGTGCCCTCCGCCTCCCGAAGATCCGCTGCGAGGCGTGGTGCGCTTCCAGGAGGCGGTGCGGGCCGTGCGGCAGGCGGCGGACGGCGTGCCGGTGATCACGGCGGCGCTGTCGTGGCTGCGGCATCTGGCGCCGTATGCGGCTGCGGGACTGGTTCGCGATGAGTGGTGCGACCTGGTCGGGTTCGGGCGCTCGGCATTCGCGTATCCCGATGCGCCCAGGGACATCTTGCGGCACGGCGGGATGGCGCCGGAGAAGTGCTGCGTGACCTGCTCCATGTGTTCCCAGATCATGAAGGACCTGGAGGGACGCGGCGGCTGCGTGGTGCGCGATTCCGCGATCTATGCGCCCGAATACCGGAAGGGGCGGGATGCGGCGCGCGCGGCCCGAGGAACCTGAAAGGCCGTGCCGGTTTCTATCTGGCAGAACGGCCTGACGGAAGGCCGCAAAACGGGAAAGAAACCGGTTTATGGGCCGATTTCTTGGGTTTTCCGCAGTGAAACCGGAGTCATTGGCTTCCGGTTTTACTCCTACGGACGCCAAATTAAGCGCTTGCGTCGCGGATATAAGGTGATATGATGGTGGGCATTTTTCCGCCTGATTGTGCAGCCATCCGGCGTGTGTGACGGGGCGGAGTGTTCATAAACTGAGGAGTAACTGAAAATGGCCAAGATCGATTTTGGCGGTGTTGTCGAAACCGTCGTTACACGTAAAGAGTATCCCTTGAAGAAAGCGCAGAAGGTTCTCAAGGATGAGGTCATCGCCATTATTGGCTATGGCGTGCAGGGACCCGCTCAGGCGCTGAACATGCGCGACAACGGCATCAACGTCATCATCGGCCAGGACAAGCGGTTCGCGGGCGACTGGAAGCGCGCGATGAAGGACGGCTTCAAGCCGGGCAAGTCGCTGTTCGACATCGAAGAGGCCGCCGAGAAAGCCACCATCGTGATGATGCTGGTGAACGACGCCGCGATCAAGCAGGTGTGGCCGCGCATCGCGCCCTTCATGACCGCCGGCAAGGCGCTCTATTTCTCCCACGGTTTCGGATTTGTCTACAACAAGCTGACGGGCGTCAAGCCCAGCGCGGACGTGGACGTGATCATGGTCGCCCCCAAGGGCTCGGGCACCTCGGTGCGCCGCAACTTCCTCGCGGGCGTGGGCATCAACTCCAGCTTCGCCGTGGCGCAGGACGCGACCGGCAAGGCGCTGGACCGCACGCTGGCCATCGGTGTCGGCGTGGGGTCGGGCTATCTCTTCCCGACGACGTTCGAGCACGAAGTCACCTCCGACCTCGTGGGCGAGCGCGGCGTGCTGATGGGCGCGCTGGCGGGCATTATGGAAGCCCAGTATGACGTGCTCCGCAAGAACGGCCACAGCCCGTCCGAGGCGTTCAACGAGACGGTCGAGGAGCTCACCCAGAGCCTCGTCCGCCTGGTCGACGAGAACGGCATGGACTGGATGTACTCGAACTGCTCGGCCACGGCGCAGCGCGGCGCGCTCGACTGGAAGCCGAAGTTCAAGAAGGCCACGCTGCCGGTGTTCAACGCCCTCTACAAGGCGGTCAAGACCCAGAGCGAAGCCAAGCACGTCATCAAGGTCTGCGGCACGGCCGACTACAAGCAGAAGCTGGACGCCGAGCTCAAGGTGATGCGCGACTCCGAGATGTGGACCGCCGGCGCGGCGGTGCGCGCGCTGCGTCCCCACGAGAAGGCCAAGGCCAACGCCGACAAGGCGGCCGGCGTCAAGGGCCGCGGCAAGAACTAATCTTCGCCCTGCTGAAAGCCTTAAGAGAGGCCCGCCGGATTTCCGGCGGGCTTCTCTGTTTTTCGAGTTGAAGACGCGCATCCCGACCTGTAAGCTACCTGCATGAAAACCTATCTTCGGTTCGATAGCGTGGGTGGCGCCAGCGGGGATATGATCCTCTCCGCCCTTGCGGCGCTGGGCGCGGATATCGTCGCCATCGAGCAGACGATCAACGGCTTCTTTCCGGAGCACCTCCGTTTTCACCTCGACACCGCCAGCGCCGCAGGACTGAACGGCGTGCGGGTGTCGGTTCATGCGGAACACCCTGCGCATCACGACGACCGCGAATGGCCGGACGCGATGGAGCATGCGCATCACCACGGTGCGGCCCATGGGCACGGGCACCGCGGCCTCAAAGAGATCGAGCATCTTCTGGCGCATGCGCCGCTCTCCGACGCCACGCGCGCGCTGGCGCTCGGCGTGTTCCGTAAACTGGCCGAGGCCGAAGCCAAGATCCACGGCAAGACGCCGGAGGCCGTGCACTTTCACGAGGTCGGCGCGTGGGACTCGGTCGCCGATATCGTCGGCGCCTGCCTCGCGCTGGATCAGCTCGGCGTGTGCGGCGTTTCCTGCGGGCCTCTGCCCGCGGGCATCGGCACGATCCGGTGCGCCCACGGCGAGATGCCGAATCCCGCGCCCGCCACGCAGGAGTTGCTGGCCGGCATGGTGGTGACGCAGACCGACGAGCCCTTTGAGCTCGTGACGCCCACCGGCGCGGCGCTGTTGCGCGTCTGGTCCCATACGCTCGCGCCCTTGCCGGCCGAGACTACCGTGATCCGCAGCGCTTTCGGCTTCGGCGGGCGGATGCTCAACAGTCGGCCGAACGTGCTGCGCGCCACCTTGCTGACTGAGGCGGCGGCCGGGGCCGCGGCGTCCGCGCCGGAACTGCTGGTGCTTGAGACCAATCTGGACGACTGCAATCCCGAATGGCTGGGCACGCTGACGACGGACCTTCTCGAGCGTGGCGCGTTGGATGTCTGGCACACGGCGGTGGTGATGAAGAAGGGGCGCCCCGGCATCGTCCTGAGCGTGTTGGCCGAGCCCGCCAAGGCGGCGGCTTTGCGCGAGTGGATTTTCCGCTCCACCACCACGTTCGGCATCCGCAGCTACGGGGTGCAGCGGGATGCGCTGGCCCGCCGGTTTGAGAACGTGGCGACGCCGTGGGGCGAGGTGCCGGTCAAGATCGGCACGCTGCGCGGCGAGGACATCACCTTTGCGCCGGAACACAACGCCTGCGCGCTGCTCGCGCTTTCGCACCACGTTGCCCCGCGGCAAGTCTACGCGGCGGCGCAGGCCGCTTGCCGGGCTCGGCCGGTCTGATCGGATCACGTCATGAGCATGCCAAGTTTACACCGGCACCACCACCATTCCCGCCATGGCTCCCTCGGCCATCGCGACGACGCCGGGCGTTCGCAGAACGGTTCCCGGCGCAGCGCGGTTTTGAGGGAAGGCTGTGCGGGCGAAAGCGAACCCCTCTCTTCCGCACGCAGCGGCGGTTCTCATCGGATGGGCTCCGGCCATCGGGCGGGGCTCGGCAGGACGGCGTCGGTGCTGTGTGTGATGGCCGCTTTTCTGGCGTTCGGGGTCGCGCTGATCATGGAACTGGTGGCCTACACGCGGCGAGAAGCGGCGAATCCTTTCCTCAACGGCGTGACCGGCCTGCTCGCATTGGCGGCCCTCGGCGCGGGCTGCTATGCGCAGATCGTGCAGTTCCACCATTGGAGCCGGCGCGTCCGGCGCCGGCTCCAAGTGGGCCTGACGGTGACCGTGCTGACGCTGCTGCTGGTGGTCGTCAACGTCTACGATAAGGTCACGCCGCCGGCCGGTGACGCGCCGGCGGAGCCGGTTGCCGCGACGGCGGCGGGCGCTCCGGCCGCGCAGGAGGACACGTCGCTGGTGAAGCCCGGATGGTATGGCGAGCTGCAGCAAGACGGGGTCATGGCGGTGGTCGCCTCGTTTGCCGACAACGCCTCCGAGTCGCGTCAATTCAACCGGCGCGTGACGAAGCCGGTCTCCTATGCGACACTGTCGGTGATCAATCTGGGGAGCCCGGTCCCGGTCGTCTTGAAATCCCTGGAGGTAGGCCTTCTGCTCGACACGGGCGAAGAAGTGCAGAGCCTGGCCGTGAAGCCGCTGCTGCACGCGGCGGGCGGCAACGAGGGCTTGGCCCGGCGCCTGACCGCGCCGCAGACGCTCGGGACGGGGGCGATGCTTCCCGATATTCCGGTCTGTCTGGCCCCCGGGTTCCGGTGGGAGCGCGTGCGGGGCGTGAAGCTGACCCTCAACGCCCGGGACGTTGTCGTTCCGGGGCGCATGATGACCGCGGACGAAAAACGCCTCCTGCTGGAGAAGGCGACCGCTTCCAAGCCCTCTTCCGTTTCCTCCAACGTTTCCGCCGAGGCGTGGTTCAAAGACCTGTGATGCCGAGCTGCCGGTCGAAACGCGGGCCGTTCCGGAACGGCCCGCTGCGCGATTCGCGCAAGGCAAGTCGACAAGCCCTTCCTGTTGCCGAGCCGCACCGGAAAACGTATAATGCGGCTATGAAATGTTTATTTCTTATGGCGGCGGGCTGCCTGCTGGGGACCATGGCAACGCAGGCTGCGGGGATTAAGCTTTGTTTCGAGGCGGAGTCGGCGGAGCGCTGCGAAGCGCCCATGGCGGTCGTGTCGAACGGCGTCGCGGGGGCCTCGGGTGTCTATCTTGAGATTCCCGAGGGCGCCGGGAATCCGCCCAAAGTGGAGGCGGGCAAAGCCGTGTATTCGTTCGACGTGCCGGAAGACGGCGTCTTCACCCTGTGGTGCCGCGTCTGGTGGGAGGGCGAGTGCAGCAACTCGTTCACCGTGACCGTCGACGGGCAGCCCGCTTTTCTCTTCGGCGAGGACGCCACCTACAAAGTGTGGCACTGGGTCCGGTATCCCGTGTCCCGCACCTCTGCGCCTGTCAAGCTCGCAAAAGGACGGCACGCGCTGACCTTCCGCAACCGCGAGGACGGCGTGCGGCTCGATCAAATCCTGCTCAGCGCGGACAAGCGCTTCGTTCCCGTCGAGATCGAGCCCACGGGTGCGCGCAAATGACGCGACAGCGCCTCCATACGCTGCTCCAGTCGGCCTTCCGGTGGGGCGTGCTCGTCACGCTGTGCGTTGCTCCAACCCAGTGGTCGCTCGAGCCCCGCCCCAAGCTCCATCTTTCGCCGGCCGACCTGTCGCTCGCCGCCACCGCCGGCATCTGGTTTCTTGACCTTCTGGTGTGCCGCGACTGGCGGCGTCTGCTGCGGCTGCCGCCGTGGCCCCATCTGCTTTTTGTCGCCTGCGCGGCGCTCTCGGTGCGGGTCGCGGCGGACAAGGGGGCGGCGCTCAAGGACCTCGTCCAGTACGTCGAGTATTTCCTCGTGGGCTCGATGCTCTTTGGCGCGTATCTGCGCGACGGGGACCGGCTGGCCGTGCGGCGGGCGCTGACCCTTCTCGGGTGCGTGACGGCCGCGGTGCTCGGCCTCGCGCTGGTCCACTATTTCGCGGGGGCCGAGGACCCGCTTTCCGTGCGCGGCTCGTTCGGCAACCGCAATGTGCTCGGCGGTTTTCTCGCGCTGGCGCTTCCGCTTTGCTTCGCGGGCGCGCTGGGCGCGCGCGGCTGGCCGCTGAAGGCGGCCTGCGCGGTGATGCTGGCGGCCGGGCTGGCCATCGACCTCTCGGGAGCCTCTTATTTCGCGGTTGCCGGGGTGGTCGCCTGCATGGCGGCGGCCTGTGGCCCCAAAGTGTTTGTGCCGGTGGCCGCCGGCCTGATCCTGTGGCAGAGCGCGGTGCTGCCGCGGCTCCCGCGCGAGAACGACCTCGTCCATTTCCAGTCCGTGGCGCTTTACGACGGCAGCGGCCAGGCCGGGCGACGGTATCCCGACTGGCAGGCAGCGGCCAGCATGACGCTCACCCATCCGTGGCTGGGCGTCGGCCTCGGCAACTACCAGAAACACGTCGGCCAGTATTACGACCAGGTGCCGCGTCAGACGGGGCCTTCGGAGCCCGACATCCAGAACCTGTATCTGGTGCTGGCCGCCTCGTGCGGACTGCCGGCCCTGCTCGCCTTTCTCGCGATGTTCGTGAGCGCCGCGCGCGCCGCGGTCCGGTCCGTTCTCGCGCGGCGCGGTACGCCCCGCGCCGCCTTGTCCGCGGGCGTGCTGGGCTCGCTGGCCGCGTTTGCTGCCGCGGCCGTATGGCACCCGCTGTTGGTGCGGGGTATCGGGCTCCCGCTCGTTTTCCTGTTCGCGCTCGCGCAGCATCTCGCACAATCGGAGGCAGACGATGGCATCTAACCCGACACAGGCTCCGCGCATTTTCGAATTTCCTGTGCACAAGGTCCATACCCGCTTGCTGCGTTTCCTTGTGCGCCTCGTCAAGCGCCCGATCGAAAGCGTCAGCGGCCTGCGCGCGGCGGACCGCATCTATGCCCGCGCGTGGAAGATGCCGAAGGAGATCCCTTTCTGCGACCGCGCCCTGCAGGCGGTCGGCGTCCGCACCGATTTCGCCGAGGAAGAGCTGGCGTGTGTGCCGAAAGAGGGACCGGTGGTGGTGGTGGCCAACCATCCCTTCGGCGGCATCGAGGGCGTGATTCTGCTCGCGCTTCTGCGGCGCATCCGGCCCGACGTGAAGGCGATGGCCAACTACCTGTTGAGCGCGATCCCCGAGATGCGCGACGATTTCATCTTCGTGGATCCTTTCGCCTCGAAGAATTCGGCCAAGGCAAATTTGCGTCCCATCAAGGAGAGCATGGGGTGGCTCAAAGACGGGCACCTGCTCATCGTCTTCCCTTCGGGCGAGGTGTCCAGTTTCGACCGTCGCACGCTGCGGGTGCGCGATCCCGCCTGGAGCGCGAGCATCGCCGCGCTGACGCGCAAGACCAACGCGACCGTGGTGCCGATGTTTTTCCCGGGGCGCAACAGCATCTTCTTTAACCTGGTCGGCCTGATCCACCCGCGTTTCCGGACCTCGCTGCTGCCGCGTCAGATCGCCAATAAAAAAGGCCGCGTTCTGACGGTCCGCATCGGCACGCCGCTCACCACCAAGGCGCTCGAGCCCTTCTCGATGGACGATGTGCAGCTCATCAAGTACATGCGGTTCCGCTCTTACCTGCTGGCTGAGCGCGAAACGCACCGCACGCGGCGTTTCATCTCTCTGCATCCGCCGATGATGCCGCCCGACCCCGTCATCGCGCCGGTGCCCGCCGAAATTCTGGCCGCCGAGATCGGCCGGTTGCCCGAGACCTGCAAGCTGATCGCCGCCGGAGATTTCGCGGTCTACATCGCCGCCGCCCGGCAGATTCCGTCGTGCCTGCGCGAGATCGGCCGCCTGCGCGAGGCCACTTTCCGCGCGGTGGGCGAGGGCACCGGCAACGCGATTGACCTGGACGCGTTCGACGATTACTACAACCACCTGTTCATGTGGAACACGGTGAGGCAGGAGATCGTCGGCTCGTACCGGCTCGGCCTGACCGACAAAATTCTGGCCGACCGCGGCGTCAAGGGGCTCTATACGCGCACGCTCTTCAAGTTCGACGAGCGGCTGATGGAAAAGATCCCGCCGGCCATCGAGATGGGGCGCTCGTTCATCCGGACCGAATACCAGAAGGCCTACACGTCGCTCTTCCTGCTCTGGAGGGGCATCTCCGCCTTCATCGGACGCAATCCGCACTACCGCGTGCTTTTCGGACCGGTCAGCATCACCAACGAATACCGCGAGGCCTCGCGCTGCATGATCCTCGCTTCGATGCGCCAGACCTGCATGGCGGATGACCTCGCGTATCTGGTCAAGCCCAAGTTCCCGCCCAAGCCGCCCAAACGTTCAGAGTGGTGCCTCAAAGAATACATGGAGTATTTGAACGATATCGACCAGGTGGCGGGGTATGTCGCGGAGATCGAGCCCGACGGCAAGGACATCCCGGTCCTGTTGCGCCAGTACTTGAAGCTGAGCGGCAAGCTGCTCTCCTTTAACGTGGATCCGGAATTCAGCTCGGTCGTGGACGGCCTCATCATGGTGGACCTCTCGCAGTCCAGTCCCAAGACGTTGCGCCGCTACATGGGCAACGAGGTTGCCGAGGCCTACTTCAAGTACCACGGCATCACGGAAACGGCGTAGGACAGCTATGCTCACCCATCTTTCAGTTCGCAATCTCGCCATCGTCGAAGAGGCCGAAGTCGCCTTCGGCGCGGGGCTCAATATCATCACCGGCGAGACCGGCGCGGGCAAGTCCGTGCTCATGGGCGCGCTCGATCTGGTGCTCGGCGGGCGCGCCGACAAGTCGGCCATCCGCGAAGGGTCCGCCGAGGCGTGGGTCGAGGCGTCCTTCAGCCTCGCCGACAGCCGGGCCGTCGACGCGCTGCTCGATGCGGGCGGGTTGCCGGTCTGCGAGGAGGGCGCGCTGCTGGTGCGCCGCTCGGTCGCCGCCTCGGGCGCGGGGCGCTGCCTCGTGAACGACACGCCCGCGACGGTCCAGACGCTGCGCCGGCTCGGGAGCCTGCTCGTCGATATTCATGGACCTTACGACCACCAGTCGCTGCTCGATCCCGATTTCCAGCGCGACGTGCTTGACGCCTACGGGCACTGCGCGCCGCAGCGCGCCGCTTACGCCGACGTGTGGCAAACGCTGAAGGCACTGGAGGCGCGGCTTGACGCGCTGCAGGGCGACTCCTCCGACATCGTCGCCGAGATCGACCGGCTCCAGTTCATCGTGGACGAGATCACGCGGGCCGGTCTCACCGATGCCGACGAGACCGAACTGGTCGAGCAGCACGCGCAGGCCGCGAACGCCGAGCAGATCCTTTCCCTCGGTGCTTCTGTCGCCGGGGCGCTCACCGACGGCGAGAATTCGGCGTTCGATCTGCTCGCCAACATTCAGGTCCAGATCGCGGAGCTCGCGCGTATCCTGCCCGAGGCCGCCGCGTGGCGCACCGAGGTCCAGGGCGCGGCGGTGCAGCTCCAGGAGCTCGGGCGCGCCGTCAACGACCGGCTGAGCCGGATCGACGCCGACCCCGCGCGTTTGCAGCAGCTCGAGGAACGCATGGCGCTGGTGCAGCGCCTCAAGCGCAAATACGGCCACACGGTCGGCGACGTTCTCGCGGCGCTGGGGAAAAACCAGGACCGGCTCAACGATCTTGCGACGCGCACCGAGCAGGTGGAAAAAATTCAGAAAGAGATCGCTTCCGTTTCCGCGAAGCTGGCGGAGAAGGCCGCCGCCCTCACCAAGGGCCGCACGCAGGCGGCGGGCAGACTCGCGCGCGCCATCACGGCCGAACTGCACGACCTCGGTTTTCTCAAATCCGGTTTTGCGGTCGACCTCGAGGCCTGCGCTCCGGGACCGCACGGCGCGGATGTCGTCTCGTACGGGTTTGCGCCGAATCCGGGCGAGCCGATGCGCGCGCTCAGGGCGATCGCTTCCAGCGGCGAGATCGCGCGCGTCATGCTCGCGGTCAAGGCCGTGCTGGCCTCGCACGACAGCATCCCGGTGCTGGTGTTCGACGAGATCGACGCCAATATCGGCGGCGAGGTCGGGCGCGCGGTCGGCCAGAAGCTGCGCCGCGTGGCGGAGACACACCAGGTCATTTCGATCACGCATTTGCCGCAGTCCGCCGTTTACGGGCGCCACCATTTCGTGGTTTCGAAAGAGGTGGTCAAGGGGCGCACCAAGATGCGCATCGAAATTCTGGACGAGCCGCGGCGGGTCGATGAGATCGCGCGCATGCTGGGCGGCAAAGGGCTGACCAGCGTGATCGAGAGCCATGCGCGCGAACTGCTCGCTTCCGCGAAGTGAACGGGAGACCGTTTCAAAGGGGGGGATTGTGATGAGAGTTTTCGTTCCTGCTTTTCTGCTGGCATTTTCTGCGGGGCTGTCGTCGGCCGCGCCCGCGGCGCTGACGCTCGCGGGCGATTGGCAAATCAAGGTCGAGTCGGATGGCATCGCGGCGACGGTGACGGTGGACGCGCCCGATGTGGTCAAGGTGGCGGTTGAAAAGATCGCCGCGTTGCCGGTTTACAACCCCAAGGCGGCGCAGTATGCGCGGGGCGCGAAGCTGGCCGGGGTGCGGGCGCAGGAGTGTTCGGTCCGGCATGCGCTGGATCCCGAGTCGCTGGTGGTGCGGCCGGCGCCGGATGCGGCGGCGCTCGTGCGCGGCAAGGACTACGAGGCCGAGTTGACGTGGGGGTGCGTGGGCCGGCTGGAGGGCGGGGCGATCGGCGCCTCGACGCCCGTCGTGGTGAGCTACGCCTACGGCACGATGCGGCTGGACGCGGTGGTGCTGACGGCCGACAAGAAGGTCGTCTTGCGCAAAGGCGTGCCGCATGTCTCGCTGCCCGAAACGCCGGCAACGGCAACGGGGGAGACGCGGCTGGCCAACATCTGGGTGACGCCGCGGCTGACGAAACTGGCGGAGGCGAATCTGTTCCCTGTGCTTGAGGGGGCGTATCCCGAGCCGCCGAAGGCCTCGCCGACGGCGGCGGAACGGCTCATACCCAAGGCGATGGCGAAGCTCAACGCGGGCGGCGCGCTGCGCATTTTGGCGTGGGGCGACAGCGTGACGGCCGACGGGTTTTTGCCCGACCCCGAGAAAGATCGCTGGCAGGCGCAGTTCGTGCGGCGTCTGAAGGCGCGCTATCCGCAGGCGCAGATCGAGCTGATCACGGAGGCGTGGGGCGGGCGCAACACCGACAGCTACCGCAGGGAGCCGCCGGGCAGCGTCCACAACTACAAGGAAAAGGTGCTGGACGTGCGGCCGGATCTGGTCATCTCGGAGTTCGTCAACGACGCGGGGTTTGGCGAGGCCGCGGTGTTTGAGCGCTACGGCCGCATCCGCGACGAGTTCAAGGCGGTCGGCGCGGAGTGGATCATCCTGACGCCGCATTACGTGCGGCCGGACTGGATGGGGCTGACGTCCGAGAAGGGAATCGATGACGATCCGCGGCCCTATGTGAAGGCGCTGCGGAAGTTCACGGCGGAGAATAACCTCGCGCTGGCGGACGCGTCGCTGCGCTACGGGCGTCTGTGGCGGCAGGGTATCCCGTATTCGACGCTGATGATGAACAACATCAACCACCCGAATCCGTTCGGCATGGGACTCTTCGCGGACGCGCTGATGGCGCTGTTCCCGTGATGCGGCCTCGTCGGGACGGGGTGGGGAGAACGGCGGCTGGCGCGGAGCGGTGAAAGTCGGGATGAAAACAACGGGCAAGGAGATTTTGTGACGCGTGAGACGGGGCTGAGGCTGGTGAAGGGCGCGGCGGCGGCGATGAGCGGCCTGCTGCTGTGGGTGGCGTTCCCTCCGCAGGCGCAGTCGGACAGCGCGTGGATGGCGCTCGTGCCGCTGATGCTGGTGATCCGCCACAGTGCGCCGAGGGCGGCGGCGGGGTGGGCGTGGCTGGCGGGGCTGGTCTTCTGGGTGCTGACGCTGAGTTGGTTTCCCGCGATCATCAAGAACGGCGGTCCGTGGCCGCTGGTGGTGTTGGGGCAGGCGGGGCTGGCCGCGTGGTGCGCGGCGTTTCTGTCGCTTTTCGCGTTCGCTTCGTCCCGCGCGTGGCGATGGGCTGGCGCGGCCCCCGGATGGCGGCGCGTGGCCGCGGTGGCGGCGCTCGACCCGCTGATGTGGGCCGGCTCGGAAGTGGCGCGCGGATGGCTCTTTTCGGGGTTCGCTTGGAACTTCCTCGGGGTGAGCCAAGTGTCGAACCTGCATCTGATCCAGGCCGCGTCGGTGGCTGGCGTGTATGGCGTTTCGGCCCTGCTGGTGCTGGGGAACGGCGCGGTGGCGAGCGTGCTGGAGCGCGCGGCAACCCCCTTTGTGGCGCGCTTGAAACGGGGCCCGGAGAGCGTCGGGCCGAGAACGGGCTTCGGGGGCCGGCTGTTCCGCTCGGCGGAGACTTTTCTGCCGCTGGCCGCGGTGATGGTCTGCTGGTACTGGGGCATGACGAGGACGCTGGCGTGGCGGCGGCAGGAGTGTCAGGCCGTTTCGTGGCGGGTCGCACTGGTTCAGCCCAATTCGCCGTGCGTTTTCGCGATCAACGACGATGCGGTGCGCTCGCAGCAGGAACGGCTGGTGAACCAGACGCGCCTGGCGGGGGCGGCCAAGCCCGACCTCGTGGTGTGGCCCGAGACGGCGGTGCTGGGATCGGTGCCCTACGAGCCGGAGACGATGAAGGTGATCCGCGAGGGCGCCGAGGCGGCTGGCGCGCCGCTCTTGACCGGGACGCTGGAGGTCGAAAAGACGGCGGTGACGCCCTCCGCGCCCGAGGGCCTGTACTTTTACAATGCGGCCTGGCTCTTTTCTGCGACCGGCGAGCCGATGGGGCGTTACCGCAAGCGCCACCTGGTGCCGTTCGGCGAGTATATCCCGCTGGACAAGACGATTCCCTTTCTCCAGCGGCTGGCGCCGACGGGGGTGAGCTGCACGCCGGGGCGTGACCCGGGCGTGTTGCATGTGACGCGGGCGGCGGGCGAGGTCTTGAGCATGGGGCCGCTCATCTGTTTCGAGGACACGGTGCCGTCGCTGAGCCGCGGGGCGGTGCGGGCCGGCGCGCGGCTGCTGGTGCTGATGACGAACGACGCGTGGTTCAACGGATCGATCGAGCCGGTGCAGCACTTGAGCCAGTCGGTGTTCCGCGCGGTTGAGAACGGGGTGCCGCTGGTGCGGGCGGCCAACTCGGGGGTGTCGTGCGTGGTGGATGCGGTGGGGCGGGTCAAACGGCTGGAGTCCGGCGGAGCGGTGACCGATTTCGACGGCTTCTTGGTGATGCCGGTGGCGGTGCCACGCGAGCCGCTGGCCGCGCCGTATACCCGTTGGGGCGACTGGGCCTTGGGGTACCCCGGCCTGGCAATGGCGCTCGGAGTGGGAGCCTTCGGCCTCTTCGGGACGAAGCGCGGAAAGCGTGAATGAGGGGCGGGAAAAAATGCCAATGACACTGCAAGAGCTGGAGCGGCGCTCGTCGGCGGTGACGCTGTCGGACATGGAGATCTTCGTTTTTCCTGAGCTGATGTACAGCCTGGTGCTGGCGAACATCATGTCGCCGCGTCTCTGGCTGTGGCGGGACGATCCGTGGTTCAAAGGCATCCGCAAAATGAAGCCTTACCGCCGGCTGCAGAGGCTGAAGCAGTACATCATGGACCACTACGTCTTCAACCTCGATCTGGAGACGTGGGGCCTGACGAATCAGAAGCGCGAACTGGCCCGGTTTTCCGAGTTTTTGGATCCGGAGGTGATTGCGCAGTCGAACGCGCTGTTCGGCTATGAGGGCGACACCTATTATTTCGACATCGACATCCGCACCCACTTCGGCTTGGACAAGTATGCGTCCGACGTGATCCCGTACTGGAAGACCGAGACCGTGGAGGCGATGGACGCGTTCCGTTTTCGGGAGGGGTTCACGACGGGCGCGGGCGAGTGCGTATCGCTCGCGGCACTCTATGCCGCAGCCCTGTTTGTGGTGGCGGGCATTCCGCTCGAAAAGGTGTTTCTGATGGCCACGCCGCTGCATTCGCAGAACTTCGTGGACGCGGACGACGGCGTGCTGATCAATAACCGCCGGCTGGTGACGAAGGCGATGTGGTTCAACGGCACGCAGATCTCGGGGCAGGCGCGCCGGGCGCTGGAGCACGAGCGGGTGACGATTGTCTCGCATCCGACCGGCTGGATCCATACGCTTTATCGGCGGGCGACCATCGAGCCGGAGAGTTACGGCCGTTTTGCCGCACAGTTGCGCGCGTATCTCAAGACCCCGCTGACGCCCGAGATCCTCGGCAACTTCCTGCGGCAGAACCCGCGCTGTCGCCAGTGTTTCGTTTTGCGGTGGCCCGTTCACGGCGTCAACCGCTACCTCACGCTGGAGCAGGCGTTCAGCTTCGAGCAAGAGAGCTCGTACAAGGTGACGGACGCGACGCGCGACAAGCTGCTGTCCATGATTCCGATGGAGACCTTTGCGGCCTCGTGCTGTCCCTGCAAGGTCGTGCTGAACGACATCGAAGAGTTTGTGCGGGCGCGGTCAATCGATCTGGACAAGCCGGAGGACCTCCGTGCGCTGAAGGACAAGATCGGCGACGCCTGCATGAGCGCCACGGAGATGGTGGCGCAGCTGGTGCGCTTTTGCCACACGGAGCCGCGCCTGCCGGCGACGGCGGGTGTGGCGTTCGAGTCGGAGCAGCCTCCGGTGCGCCTGGCGGCGGAGATGACGCGCGAGGAGATGGTCGCGCAGATCGAATCGCTGCGCGGCAGGAATATGACGGCGGATATGGCGTTTTATGCGTGGCGCGACTTGTCGCGCACGCCTTACGCGCCGTTCGCGAAGGCGGCTCTGGAGCGGAATCCGGTGAGTGTTGCAGGCGCGGAAGGGCTGGCCGAAGAGGCCCTTGTGTCGCGCGTGGCGTCGTGGCCGGCCGAGTCGATTTATGACGGCCCGGCGCGGATGGCGCAGCCGGATGAGGTCTGGAACTTCCGCCGCGGGGATGGATTCGAGAAGGCCCTGCTGGTGGCGAATGTCATGCGGAGCCGGGGCGCGCGCGCGCTGCGGTTGGCGCTGGAGGACGGAACTGCGGTCTTGTCCGACGGCGGCCGGCGGGTGTGCGCGTTCCCGTCCGTGAAATCGCCGGCAGAGGCCGTTTGGGCGCTGTGAGGTAAGTTTGGCATGGGTTTTGCATTTAAAAACCCACCTTCGATGGCATTCGTGTCGAGGAGATGCCAAAGGGAAGCTCCAACAGCGGGTTTTCCGATAGAACCGCCAGGATCGGACATTCGGGGTGCATACTGGGCAAAGCATGTTGATGCTGAGCCTGTATCCGAAAGTACTCGGGTCCGCCATGTCGGGGGACGTGGCGGACCTTGTTTTCTTTAAAAGACCGTAATGTTTGATTTTTCGTGTTGCGGTCTCCGTTACACTATAGTAAACTACAAAACACCTGATCTTATAAGGAGAAGAAAATGAAAAAATCGTTTTACGTGTGTCTCGCGGCAGGTCTGATGGGCGCGACAATGGCATGTGCCGATGAGTTGGCAGATGCGCCGCGCTGGTATGTCAGCCCGGGGGTAGGCATGATGTTTTTCGAGGGCAACCAGCCGGCCGACGAAGGGCTGAACATGGTGCTCCGTTTGGGTTACGACATTTCTGAGCACTGGTCGGCTGAAGGCGGTGTGTCGTGGGCTCCGAACATCACGAGCAACGGCAGAGATGGACGCGATGATGGGCAAGAGGGTTACGATTTCAGCGGACAAAGCGTGCGTGGCCTCTTCTTGGACGGCCTCTATCACTTCAACCGTTACAATCGTCTGGATCCTTATCTGACGGGTGGCTTCGGGTATTACCGCGCGAATGACCGCATCTTCAACGAGGGCGGCGAATTCAGCGTCGCCGGACCGCGGGTCGGCGCCGGCGTGATGTACCATCTGAACGACCGGTGGTCGCTGCGTGCGGACACCCGCGCGTTCATGGCGGTGGATACGACCTGCGAGATGATTTACACGGCTGACGCGGGCGTCGCGTACCGGTTCGGCGGCGCCAGCAAGCCGGCCGCGGAAAGTGGTGCGGCGGTGGTGGCTGGCTTGCCGAAGGATTCGGACGGCGATGGTTTGACGGATGATGAAGAGGCCAAGCTGGGGACCGATCCCTTCAATAAGGACACGGACGGCGACGGCCTGACGGACGGTGACGAGGTCAAGGTCTACAAGACCAATCCGCTGAACCCCGACACCGATTTCGACGGACTCAAGGACGGCGAGGAGGTCCTCACCTACAAGACCAATCCGCTGGAGCGCGACACCGACAAGGGCGGCGTGGCCGACGGGCACGAAGTGATTGAGGATCACACCAACCCGCTGGATCCCTCCGACGATCTGATGCTGTTCGAGGTCTACATCCAGTTCGATTATGACACCACGGTGATCAAGCCCGAGTATTTCGGCGAGATCGATCAGGTCGTGCGCGTGCTGCAGCGCAACACGCAGGCGACGGCGGTGGTCGAAGGCCATGCGGACCGCCGGACCCGCTCCAGCGAGAAGTACAACCAGGATCTCTCGGAGCGCCGTGCGCAGGCCGTCCAGTCCTACATGGTCGGCAAGGGCGTTCCGGGCAGCCGCATGACGGCGGTCGGATATGGCTTCAGTCGGCCGAAAGTGCAACCCGACCTGGTCAACGGCAATCCGGAAAACCGCCGCGTGGAGATTTACATCCGCGGCGCCGGGACGAATGCGGACAAGGCCAAGTATGTGAATCCGTAATCCGGGTGCAGGCGTTTTTGATTCAGCGCTGACAAAAGGCCGCAAAGAAACAGGCGTTTCTTATGCGGCCTTTTGTCTTTGGATGACGCATGAAGATCATCGAGCGATATGTTTTACAGTCCTTTTTGGCCGCTTTCTTTCTGGCTTGGCTGGTCTTGTCGTTTGTCCTGACGATCGGCCTGCTGGTGCGGATCACGAAGCTGCTGATCGAGGGCTTGCCGTTGCGTGCGATCGGCCTCTTTCTGCTGGTCGGGCTGCCTGAGACGCTGACGCTGACGGTCCCGATCGCGCTGTTGGTCAGCGCGCTGCTCGTTTTCAGCCGGCTTTCCGCCGACAGCGAAATCGCGGCGATGCGGGCTTGCGGCGTGAATCTTCTGCACATCATGAAGTGGCCGCTTCTGGTGGGCGTCGCCTGTACGTTTCTCGGGTTCTACATCAACAACGAAGTCGTGCCGCGGAGTCATGAGGTCCGGCGCAATCTGCGCTCGCTGATCAGCGTGGACGTCGGCCTCGACCTGCTTGAGCCCGGGCGCATGATCGACGATTTCCCGAACCTCAAAATCTTCTTCGAGAAGAAAGACGGCAATTGGCTGCACGACCTGCTGGTGTTCGACTACAGCCAAAAAGGGGTGACGCGCGAGATCCGTGCGGAGAAGGCCCTGGTGTCGACGAACGGCGCGGACATCGTGCTGGACATGTACAAGGTGCGCGTAGACCCGATCGAGGCGGAACGTCCCGGCATGGCGGCGGCCGACCGGTTTCAGCATGTGATCCCGGACGCGCTGAAGAAGCGCGCCTATGTCCGCAAGGAAAAGGACTTCCGTTACCATGAGCTGAAGGCGGCGATCCGGGATTTCCGGGCGAACGAGAAGTTGCCCCGTCCGTTGAAACGCATGCTGCTCAGCATTCACCGCACGCAGTACCACACGCGGCTGGTTTATGCGTTCGCTTCGCTTTGCTTTGTGCTGATCGGCGCGCCGCTCGGCATCCGGACCCACCGCAAGGAGTCGACGGTCGGCATGGCGGTGAGCATGGCGGTGGCGATGGCCTATTATCTGTGCGTGATTCTGGCGGAATCGTTGGACAAGATGCCGACGTGTCAGCCGTACGTGTTGGTCTGGCTGCCCGTGGCGGCGTGCGCTATACTTGCCGCTTATTTGATTCCCAAAAATCTTTAGTGTGATGTGAAACAAGGAGAGATGGACATGGCGACAATTCATCCGACAGCGATTGTTGATGCGAAGGCGCAACTGGGCAAGGACGTCGAAGTGGGCCCGTATGCGATCATTGGGCCCGACGTCAAGATCGGCGAAGGTACGGTGGTCCAGGCGCATGCGTATATCAGCGGGCACACGACGATCGGCAAGCGGTGCGAAATCTTCCCGTTCGCTTGCGTCGGCATGAAGACGCAGGATTTGAAGTATCAGGCCGGTGATGTCACCTATGCCGAGATCGGCGACGAGACGGTTTTGCGCGAGTTCTCGACGGTGCATCTCGGGACCAAGCCGGGCGAGGTGACGCGCGTCGGTTGCAACTGCCTGGTCATGGCCTACTGCCACATCGCGCACGGCTGCAGGGTCGGCAATCATGTGATCATGTCGAACCTTGCGACGCTGGCCGGCGAAGTGACGATTGAGGATTTTGCGATCCTCGGCGGGATGGCGGGAGTCCACCAGTTCTGCCGTGTCGGCACACACGCCATGATCGGCGGCGCTACGAAGATCCGTCAGGACTGCCCGCCCTATATGGTGGTCGACGCTTCCGGCACAGATGTGCGCGTGGCGGGTCCGAACATCGTCGGCTTGCAGCGCCGCGGTTTTTCGGCAGAGGTCCGTTCCGCGCTGAAAGAGGCGTACAAACTGATCTATCGCGAAGGGCTGAACCGCACGCAGGCGCTGGAGCGCATCAAATACGAGATAGCGGACCTGCCGGAGATCAAGATCCTCGTCGATTTCTATCAGAACAGCCAGCGCGGCGTTCACTGATCGTCGGGCGGGAAGACCCCGTCGGCCAATTGCCCGGTGCGCGCCTTGAGCTCGCGCCACGCATCGAGGTAGACGCGCAGGAATGCGTTCTCGGGCTTCTGGATGCGCTCGTCGAGCAGGCGCCTGAGGCGCTGTTGCTCGACGACGTAGTCAATCTCGGAAAAGCAGCCGGAAAAGAAGGCCATGCGAAGCCAGACCAGATAGGTGGTGAGCGCGTCGAAGCAGTTGTATTCGACGATCTTTCGCGCCTGTCCCCGGAACCAAAGACCACAGACGTCGTCGCCCGTCGTGTCCAGTTTGCCGGGAATTCCCGAGAGCGTGGCGATCTCGTTGAGGGAGACGGCGTAGTTCTTGCCGAAACCGCTGACGAGCTCCATCAGGTCGACGTCGCGGCTTTCCCACGGCTTGGCGTCCAGCCGCGCGCACAGGCTTTTGAGCGTGAGCCCTTTCACGACCGCTCTCTGGGTGAGGATCCTCAGGTCGGCATTGCGGGAGTTGAAGCCGACGAGCTGGGGGTCGCGGCTGACGAGCCCGTCGCTCAGAAAGCGCTTGAGAATGTAGGCTTCGTCCTGCGACGGATCTTCCGGGTTTTCCGGCAAGGCCTGAAGATAGAGCTGCACGTCGCCGTTTTGGAAAACCCGCCGGATGACGGTGGCGATGGAGACCACGCGGCAGAAGAGCGTCCTCAGAAACGGTGTCGGGTTCTCGGCGGTGGCGCCGCCCTGTTCCCACATCACGCGCAAGACCTCGCCGTCGGGCAGATCGTCCGGCAGGTGGTAGAGCAGCCGGCCGGCCTGAAGGTCGGGGACCCATTCGCAGTCGAATGCCCAGACTTCGTTCGCGACGGCCTTGATCATTTGCGCTCTCCTTTCGCGGCGCCGGCGACGCGCGGCTGTTCAATTTCGAGCGTGCCGCTGAAAGCGGCCTCGATGCGGAAGCGCATGTGCGTGGCCCGTTTGGGCAGCGTGACCTTCCGGTTCAGCGCGGCGGACAGGACGGCGACTTTCTGGCGCGTGTCCCGCACCTCGAAGCTGTCGGTCCGGATTTGCTCCGGCGCGCCGTCCGGACGGGTGGCATAAATGACCAGCTGGTAAAAAACGACGCCGTCGAAAGCCTCGCTTTTCCGGATTCTCCCGGTCAGCCGCAGCGCGTCGAGCCCCGTGCCTGCGAGATTGATCAGGGGCGATTCGATTTGGGCTTTGAGCGGGCCTTCATTACAAATGCAGAGCGTGGTGGCGGCGTCGCGCAGGCCGGTGCTGAAGGTCTGTTTGCTGCGGTCTTCGAACGCGTAGCGCCAACCCTCGAGGCGCCCGTCCGGATTCAGCATCGCGGGAAGGACCGGCAGCAGGTTCTTGTCGGCGGGGTTCAGCGGATAAGCCGCAAGCGACGGGAGGTCGAAATCGGGGACCGAGATGGCGAGCGCGGGGGAGGGCGCCGCGCGGCCGGCGCGGAAGGCAAGGGCGCCCGCGGCGAGAAGGGCGCAGGCGGCCAAGGCCGCGAAGCCGAAGGCGCGCTGACGGGAAGCCGGATGCCGTTCGCGGCGCGGCGCGGCCCCGTTCTTCGGCGCGGGGGCAGGCGGCGGCGCAGGCGGTGCCGGCTTGGCGAACGAGGGGCTCTCGCGCAGGGTCGGAAGATGCTGCTGTTGCTCTTTCTGCTGTACCCAAGGGTCATCGTCCAGCCCCGCGCCCTGCATCGCCAGACGGTACCCCGCGCTGTCGAACGGAAGCTGGCGGAAGGTGATGGCCCGCGACGCGTCATCGAAGAGGCAGTAGGAGGATCGGCAGTCGCCCGCGCGCGGGTAGCCGACGCTGCCGGGGTTGATGATGTAGCGCTTGCCGTCTTCCAGCTCGAAGTCGCAGGGGCCCACGAAATGGGGCGTTCCGCTTTCGCCGATGACATAGATGCCCGGCAGGTGGGAGTGCCCGACGAAAAGCAGCTGCGCGGTCGTCGCTTGCCAGGAGGGAAGGGCGTCGTCGGGCTCGACGATGTAACGGAACTCGCCCGGGGCGGAGAACTCGCTGTGGGCGCAACGGAACGCGGGCTCGTCGTGCGTGAGCGGAAGCTGGCCGAGCCATTCGAGGGCGGCCGGCGCGAGCTGTTCGCGATGCCGGGCCACGGCCGTCGCGGCCCGCGCGGAAAAGGTCTCGGTCGTCAGCCGGCCGCAGACGGCGGCGTCGTGGTTGCCCAGCAGCGTCACGTTCACAACGCGGTAGACGGATTCAAGGACCTCGACCGGATTGGGCCCGTACCCCGTCACGTCTCCGAGGCAGATGATTTTGTCTGCTTTCAGATCGGCGATATCGGTCAGTACGGTCTGCCACGCCGCCAGATTGGCATGAAGGTCCGAAACGATCGCGTAGCGCATAATGTCAGGACATCCGTGGTTGAACGTTTAATGAGACACTCAGTTTAAAGAGAACGCAAGGGCTGTTCAAGGCCAAAGCGACAATAAAAAAGGCGGCAGGATCACTCCTGCCGCCTTTTTCGAGAAGGAGGTCGCATTAGCCCGCGATGATCGCCTCGTTCGGGCATTCGCCGGCGCATGAGCCGCAGTCGATGCACTTGTCGGGATCGATGATGTACGTGGGCGAGCCCTCGCTGATTGCTTCGACCGGGCAGGCGTCTTTGCAGAGGCCGCAGGCCACACACTTGTCGGTGATTTTATAAGCCATGGTGTTCTCCTTGGTGTTGAGCCGGCACCATGCGTCCGCGCATGTTTCCGGCGCTACAAATCCGTTGTTGAAAGCCGATATGTTAGCCGAATCGCGGGCGACACGCAAATAAAAACCGGGGCTCAACGCGCGCCGCGAAGGGGTGGTTTCAAGGCCCGCGCGGCCTCCGCGACGGCGAGCGCGGCGGTGGCGAAGGCGGCGGTGAGGTTGTAGCCGCCGGTCGGGCCGTCGATGTCCATCACCTCGCCTGCGAAGAAGAGGCCGGGGCATTTGCGCGACGCCATCGTGGCCGGATCGACCTCGTTTAGCGGCACGCCGCCGATCGTGACGATCGCTTCTTTGAGCGGCCGCGTCTCGGGATTGAGCACGCGGACGGTGTCCCGTCCGACTTGCCATTCGACCTCGAAATCGTTCAGGTTCTGGCGGGCCACGCAGCGGCTCGCGTTGTAGGCCGCGGCGCCGCCGAGGCCCCATGTCTCGCAGTCCATCTGTCCGCGGCCTTCGTAAAGCTTCTGGCCTTTGCGGAAGATGCGGCAGGTGGCCTCCTCGAAGGTGGTGCCCGCGTGCGCGTCGATCCACGGGTGGGTGATGACGAAGCCGATGAGTCCGGGGCGGTAGGGCTTGAGCGCGTGACCCAGTGCCTTGGCGAACTTCTGGCCGTCGCCCACCGAACCGGTCTTGGGATAGCTGACGCCCCCCGTGGCGATCAGCACGCGCTGCGCGAGCAGTGAGAAGTGCGCCGTCGCCACATGGAAGAGGGCGGCGCCCTCGCCCGCGAGGCGCTCTACGCGCTCGACCGGCGCGTTGAGGCAGAGCGCCGTGCCGGTGTCGCGCAGCGCATCCGTGAGCGCGTGGACCACGTCCGAGGCCTGTTCGGAGCGGGGAAAAACGCGGCGGTCATCCATCCGCTTGAGCGGAACGTTGTGCCGTTGAAACCAGTCTTGCACGGCGGAGGGCGGACAGGCGTTCAGCGCCGGTGCGAGGAAGGTCGTCATGGGTTCGCCCATGTCGCGCAGCATCTGCGCGGACGAAATGTCTTTCGTCAGATTGCAGCGGCCGTTGCCGCACATCAGCAGCTTGCGCCCGGGCTTGTGCTTGCGTTCGAGGATCAGCGCGCCAAGGCCGCGTTCGCCCGCGAGGCAGCCCGCGAAAAGTCCGGCCGCGCCGCCGCCGATGATGAGAAGAGGTACAGAGGTAAGCGAATGCATGAGGTTGTAATTGAGCGGTTGCGTGAGTGATGAGGCGGTGCGCCGGTAAAGGCAACCGTCGAAAACTTATGGTTTCTGGTCGAACGCCGCGGGCATCGCGAAGAGGCCGACGTCGCTGATGCAGGGACAGGCCGCCGCGCCGGTGATGCGCAGCCGCACGCGGTCCGTCTTGACTTTTGCGCCGCGGAACAGCCGGCATGCGCCGATGCTCTGTCCCCGGGCGTATTCGCGCCACTGGCCGTCCTGCCAGGTTTCGACGGCAAACCCGTCCACGCGGTGGCCAAGCTTGATGTTCTCGCGCAGACGCACGACGTTGAACTCGGCGACGGCCGGAAGGGTCAGCGTGAGGGTGGCGTTGGTGACGCCGTCGTCCGTGGCCCAGTAGGAGTAGCGGTCGCGGTCGAGCACGTTGGCGGGGGCGAAGGGCGACGGTTGGTCGGGCGCGGTCTGCGCGGCGCGCACGTTGTCTGCGGCGGCGACGGCGCTGCTGGCGAGATTGGCGGCGAAGAGCGTGCGCAGGAGTCCCCCGAACACGTCCAGCGAGCGGATGTCGGCCTCGCACACGCGCCCGTCGCGGTCCGGCGCGACGCCGAGGTTCATGCAGCCGCCTTTGCCGACGCTGTTGAAATAGATGTCCATGAGTTGGGCCGGCGTGCGCACGGTCGCGTCTTCGTTCGGGTGCCAGAACCAGCCCTTGCGGAGGGGCACGTCGCATTCGGCGGGGATCCACGCCGCGCCGTTCCGGTGTCCCGCGGGACCTTCGATGTGGTTCATGGAGTCGCCGTTCGCGGGGCGCGCGGGATCGGTCTTGCCTTTGGGCGTGAAGGTCGCCCACGCCTCTTCGGCCGCGTAGCCTTTTTCGTTTCCGACCCAGCGGCAGTCCGGGCCGACGTCCCCGAAGATGCAGGCCGATGGCTGGAGCTGGCGCACGAGGCCCCAGGTGCCGGGCCAGTCGTAATAGGTGAAGCGGTCGATGCTGCGTTTCTCTCTCGCGCCGCCGTAGAATCCGTCACCGCCGTTGGCGCCGTCGAACCAGACCTCGAAAAGCGTGCCGTACTGGGTGAGCAATTCGCGGAGCTGGGCCTGATACAGAGGCGGGTAGGCGGGCGTGCCGTACGCGGCGCTGTTGCGGTCCCACGGCGAGCAGTAGACGCCGAAGCGCAGCCCGTGCTTCTTGGCGGCGTCGGCGTATTCGCGCACGAGGTCGCCCCGGCCGCCGCGCCAGGGAGACTTCGCGATGTTGTGGCCAGTGGTCTTGGTGGGCCACAGGCAGAACCCGTCGTGGTGTTTGGCCACGAGGATCACGCCGTTCATGCCGCCGCGTTTCAGCGCGGTGATCACCTGCCCCGCATCGAGCTTGGCCGGGCTGAAGAGCGCCGGGTTCTCCTCGCCATAGCCCCATTCGCGGTCGGTGTAGGTGTTCAGGCCGTAATGGATGAGCGAGAAGGTCTCGGTCTCGTGCCAGCGCAGCTGGCGCTCGCTCGGCGCGGCGCCGTAAGGCCGGGGCTCCTGCGCGCGCAGCGCGAGCGCGGCGCAGCCGGAGAGGGCGAGAGCGAGAGCGCGCGATGTCTTCATCCTCGGATTCCTTTCTGGTGCGGTGTCAGGCGAGTGTCCAGCCGTTGTGGTAAGGCTGGCGCAGCAGGGCGTCGGCTTCGGGGACGTTGGTGATCCGCGCCGCGGCGGCATCGTACTCGATCGGCTTGCCGGTGCGGAGCGCGATGTTCCCCAAAAGCACGAATTCCGTGAGCGGGCCGGACCATTCGAAGTCGCAGCCCGCGCGCTCGCCGCCCTTGCAGGCGGCGAGCCATTCGCTCCAGGTGCCTTCGCGGCGCGGCAAGGTCTTGGGAACCGCGGCGGATTTCGCCGCCAGCGCGGGATCGAGGATCTTCTCGAACACCATCTTGCCCTTGTCGCCGATGTAGAGCACGCCCTCGTCCGGCAGGTCGTCCGAGCCCATTTCGGCGGGACGCGGCGGGCGCAGGCCGCCGTCGTACCACACGACGCGCACCGGCGGCAGATCGCCGCGCGCGGGGTAGTCGTAGGTCACGATCGAGGCGAGCGGGAACGATTCGTCGAACCGTTTCGACGTGGAGGCGGAGACGCGGGCGGGATAGCCGAGCTTCAGGGCGCGGTAGGGGGTGTTCAGGTAATGGCACCCCATGTCGCCGAGCGCGCCGGTGCCGAAGTCCCACCAGCCGCGGAAATTGAACGGGTGGTACACCTTGCGGCCGCCCCAATTCTTGGGCGGCATGTCGGGGATGGGGTTGCCTTCGGGCCAGGCGTCTTTGAACGGCCGCATGGGCGCGGGCCCGATCCACCGTTTCCAGTCGAGCGTGCCGGGCACGGGGTCTTCGCCTTCGGGACGCTTCGGCATGCCCTGCGGCCAGACGGGGCGGTAGGACCACACGTGGACCTCGCGCACGGCGCCGATCGCGCCCGCGGCGATGAGCTCGGTGGTGCGGCAGCCCTCTTCCCCGGTGTTGGGCCGCGCGGTGACTTGGGTGGCGACCCGCGCCTGCCTGGCGGCGGCGGTCACGGCGCGGCACTCTTCGACGGTGCGGGTGAGCGGCTTGACGCAGCAGACGTGCTTTTTGGCGCGCAGGGCGGCCAGCGTGACGATCGCGTGCGTGTGGTCGGGCGTGCCGCAATACACGGCGTCGACCTTGTCGCCTTCGGCGTCGAGCAGTTCGAGGAAATCGCGGTGGCGGCGTGCCTGCGGGAAAAGGTCGTAAGTTTTTTTCGCGTGGACGTCGTCCACGTCACAGAGGGAGACGATCTCAAAGCCGGCCTTGGCGCAGGCTTTGAGTTGAGGGTGGCCGATCCCGCCGATGCCGATCCCGGCGAGTGTGATTTTCTCGCTGGGCGGCGTGTGCCCCTCGCCCCCCAGCACGTGCCGGGGGACGATGTTGAAGGCGAACGCCGAGGCGGCTGAAGTTTTCAGAAAAGCACGTCGGGTCGCGGTCATGCCGTTCCTCATGATCTTCCCTTTCTTTTAACACCGAGGCCCCGCTTGTCCGCGGCGGGCGTCGGTTCAAAGGCTTTTGACGAAGGTGGACATCCTGTCCATGGCCTCTTTGAGCTGGTCCATGCCGGTCGCATAGGCGCAGCGCAAGAATCCCGAACCGCACGGGCCGAAGGCGCTCCCCGGCACGCAGGCTACGCTATACTCGTTGAGCAGGCGCAGCGCGAAGTCTTTCGAGGAGAGCCCGGTCGACTCGATCGAGGGAAACACGTAGAACGCCCCGCGCGGCATGAAACAGTCGAGCCCCATCTCGTTGAGCGAGGAGACGATGAAGTTGCGGCGCAAGTGGTAGGAGCTGCGCATTTCCGCAATGTCGTTGTCGCCATGTCGGAGGGCTTCGAGGCCCGCGATCTGGCTGGTCGAGGAGGCGCACATCATGCCGAACTGGTGGATCTTCATCATGGCGTCGGTGAGCGGCGCGGGCGCGCAGGCGTAGCCCAGGCGGAAGCCGGTCATGGACCACGCTTTCGAAAAGCCGTTGAGGAAGATCAGCCGGTCGCGCAGGCGCGCGATCGCCGCCATCGAGAAGCGCCCGCCCTCGTAGGTGAGCTCCGAGTAGACCTCGTCGGAGATGAGGATCAGGTCGTGGCGGATGGCGAAATCGGCGAGGGCTTCGGTGTCCTCCCGGTTGAGCGTGGCGCCGGTCGGGTTGTTCGGGAAGTTGATCAGCAGGGCGCGCGTCCGGGGCGTGACCTTTTTCTCCAGCTCCGCGACCGTGAGGCGGAAGTCGTCCTTGCGGTAGGTTTCGACCGCCACGGGCACGCCGTGGGCCATGCGGATCAGCGGGGCGTAGGCCACGAAACAGGGCTCGTGGTAGAGCACTTCGTCGCCGGGCGAAAGGATGGCGCGGATGGCGAGGTCGAAGGCCTCGCTCACGCCGACCGTCACGAGAATTTCCGTGCTCCAGTCGTAGTCGGCGTGGAACGAATGGCGCATGTACTGCGCGAGCGCCTGGCGCAGCTCGGGCGAGCCGAGGTTCGAGGTGTAGCGCGTGGCGCCGCGTTCGATCGACTCGATGGCCTTTTCGCGGATGTGCCACGGAGTCTGGAAGTCGGGCTCGCCGATGCCGAGGGAGATCACGTCCTTGCGGCCGGCGACGATGTCGAAGAAATCGCGGATGCCGGATTTGGGGAGGCTCCGCACGTGCGGAGCCACGAAGTCATGGGCAGACTTGGAGGCGGTCGTCATGGGGTTCACTTTCCATCAGGACACCTTGGTCCTTGTACGTTTTCAACATGAAATGGGTTGCGGTCGAGAGGACGCCGTCGAGCGGGGCGAGGCGCGCGCTGACGAAGTTGGCGACTTCCTGCAGGCTCTTGCCTTTGACGAAGAGCAACAGGTCGTAACCGCCGGACATCAGATACATCGATTCCACCTGGGGAAACTTGCTGATGCGTGTGGCCACACGGTCAAAGCCGCCCTCGCGTTCGGGCCGGATGCGCAGCTCGATCACCGCTCGC
>CAZOIS010000037.1:0-34711 GCA_964579865.1 uncultured Lentisphaeraceae bacterium
TTCGAGAGGTCCACCTGCGAATGGCCGAGGCAGGTGAGATGCGCCATGGCGTGGAGGCCCAGGTTGTTCTGCAGCGAGGCGACCAGATCGACGGTGTTTTCGCGCGTGCTGCCGCCGGCGCCGTAGGTCACCGACACGAAGTCCACGCTCAGCCGCGCGGTTTCCGCGATGGTGCCGTACAGCTTCGCCCAGCCCTCCGGCGTTTTGGGCGGAAAGAACTCGAACGAAATCGTCGGCGTATGGCTCTGGAGTTTCTCGAAAAATATCATGCTTGTCCCCTGAAACAAAAGCCTCAGTATACGCGGTCACTTTCACGTTGCCAAGCGTCAAGCAATGGGGCATAGTTTTCCGCGAAACATGAAACACACTCCAAAACCCGGCGGTTTCCATCTCACGTGGGCGGGCGACCTCTTCGAAATCACGCTGCGCCTCGACGCGCCGCGTAAAGGGCGAGCCGTCTTCCGCACCAACCTGGGGATGGCCCGCGTCCGGCGCCAGGAGCTCATCGCGAGCACCGAGTCGGGTGAGCCGGTGCTGGCGCGCGACTGGCACGACGTGGCCATGCGCGAGACCGAGCCGGGGCTTTTCTCCGTGCGCATCCCGCTCACGGAGGTCGGGGTTTTTGCGGGTAAGGCCTGCTTCTTCGCCCACGGCTCCAACGTCCCCGAGTGGCCGGAGGGCGACAACCTGCGCATCAAGGTCGAGCCGGCCCACACGGCCTGCGCGAACACGATGTACTCCGCGTTCGTGCGCCAGTTCGGGGCTGCGCTGCGGCAGAACCCGAACACGGACGAGGTCGCCGACAAAGCGCGCGCGCTGGACCGTCTCGGCTACACCGTGATCCCGCCGTCAGGCACCTTCCGCGACCTGATCCGGCAGCTCGACCACATCCTTGGGCGGCTGCGCTTCCGCATCGTGCAGCTCCTGCCGGTCCACCCCGTGCCGGCCACGTTCGGCCGGATGGGCCGCTACGGCTCGGCCTTCGCCGCGCTGGACTTCCTCGCCGTCGATCCCGCGATGGCGGAATTCGACACGCGCGCCACGCCGCTGGACCAGTTCCGCGAGCTGATCGCCGCGGTCCACAGCCGCGCGGGCTATCTCTACATGGACCTGCCGGCCAACCACACCGGCTGGGCCGCCACGCTGCAGACCCACCACCCGGACTGGTACCGCCGCAAGCCCGACGGCGAGTTCGTTTCGCCCGGCGCCTGGGGCGTGACCTGGGCCGACCTGGTCGAGCTCGACTACCGCGACCCGCGCCTGCGCGCCTACATGGCCGAGGTCTTCCTCTTCTGGTGCCGCCAGGGCGTGGACGGCTTCCGCTGCGACGCGGGCTACATGATTCCTGCCGAGACCTGGACCTACATCGTGGCGCGCGTGCGCGAGGAGTATCCCGACACGGTCTTTCTGCTGGAGGGCCTCGGCGGCAAGGTCGAGGTCACCGAGGCGCTGCTGACCGACGCCAACCTCGACTGGGCCTATTCGGAGCTGTTCCAGACCGAGGACCGCGGCGCCATGGAGTGGTACCTGCCGCGCGCCATCCCGCTGGCCGAGCGCTGCGGCCCGCTGATCCACTTCGCCGAGACCCACGACAACAACCGCCTCGCCGCGCGCGGCGAGACCTACGCCCGCATGCGGGTCGCGCTCTCCGCCCTGCTCTCCCACCAGGGCGCCTTCGGCATCGCCAACGGCGTGGAGTGGTTCGCCGCCGAGAAGATCGACGTCCACGGGGCCTCGGGCCTGAACTGGGACGCCCCGCACAACCAGGTGGACGCGATCGCGCGGCTGAACGCGCTCTTGGCGACACATCCGGCGTTCGGCCCGTCCACGCACCTGAGCCTCGTGCACCACGGCGAGGGCCCGGTCTTGGCCGTGCTGCGCAAGGCCCCGGACGGCAACGACCTGCTCGTGCTGGTCAACTTCGACTGCAAGCACGGCCAGACGGTGCGCTGGGAGCCGCGGGCGTTCAGCGCGCCGGTGGCCTGGGACCTGCTGACCGGCGAGGCGTTCGCGCTGAATCCGGACGGGCTGCATTTGTCCCCCGGGCGCGTCTGCTGCCTCACGCGCAGTCCCGACGACCTCTCGGCGGGGGAGGCGAAAGGCGAGCCCGCGTCGCTGACCCGCCGGCGCCGCAACCTGATGGCCCTGCGCGTCCGGCTGGAGCTCAAGCGGGAACGCGCCGCCGCGCGCCTTGTTTTCGACGAGGATCCCGACGCGCTGGGCACGGCGATGGCGGCGGACCCCGACGCGTTCTGCGCCTGCGGCAGCGCGGGCTTCCCCGCGCGCACCGTCTGGAGCTGGCCCGTCGACACCCGCCGGCAGGTGATGGTCCCGGAAGGCCACGTGCTGCTGGTCCGCGCCGGCCACCCGTTCAACGCGGAGATCGCCGCCGGCGAGCGGACGCTCGCCGCAGAAGACGCGGTGCCGTTCGACGACGGCCAGTGGGGCGCCTTTCTGCGGGTCGAGCCGTACGCGCCCGCGCTCGACGGCACCCGGGCGGAAGCGCGCGCGCTCCGGACGACGGTCTACACCCCCGAAGGCATCCGCCGCGACACCTCGACGGTGCTCGTGCTGCCGCCGGCCGGCGCGGCCCGCGTGACGACGCGCCTCAGCGGCGTGGCGGTGCGCGGAGACGAGCCCCTGTACGCGGCGCTTTCCAACGGCGCGGGCGCGATGGCCTACGTCCGCGCGGCGTGGGGCGAGGTCCACAGCCAATACGACTGCCTGCTGGCCGCGAACCCCCACCCCAAGGTCCCCGTCGACAAAATGGTGTTCTGGACGCGCTGCCGCACCTGGCTGCGCTACCGCGGCTATTCGCAGGAGATCAACAAGGCCTGCCTCGCGCGGTTCACGGCGGACCCGGCCGGACGCTTCGCCGAGTGGGCCTTCAACGTGCCCTGCGGCATGGGCCGCTGGGTGCCGCTGACCTTCCGCCTGGAGCTCGTCCACGGCGTCAACCGCGTACGGCTCGCCGTCGCGCGGCAAACCACGCAGGGCGGGCTGGAACCGGACGACGCGGTCACGGTGATCGTCCGGCCGGACATCGAGTGGCGCAGCTTCCACCACAAGACCAAGGCCTTTCTGGGCCCCGAAAACGCCTGGCCGGCCGCGGTCCAGCCGCGCGCCGAAGGCTTCACTTTCACGCCTGCGGCCGGGGAAACGCTCGGCATCGAGACCGACCGCGGAACGTATCATCACGAGCCCCTCTGGACGTACATGGTCGAACACGCCGACGAAAAGTCGCGCGGCCTCGACGCGCACGGCGACCTCTTCAGCCCAGGCTGGTTCGAGCTGCCCCTGGAAGACTCGCAGCAGACGGTGCTCACCGCCGCGCGGGAAGACAACTGGCAGGCGGCGGACCCCGAAACGGCACCCGACGCGAGCGGCCGGAAACCGAAAGAGCTGCTGACCGTGCCGGAGGCGATGTCGCAGGCGATGTCGCTCTACGTGGTGCGGCGCGACGCGCTGCGCACCGTCATTGCGGGGTACCCGTGGTTCCTGGACTGGGGGCGGGACACGCTGATCGCGCTGCGCGGACTCATCGCGGACGGGCGCCGGGGCGAAGCGCTGGCGATCCTCAAAGAGTTCGGCCGGTTCGAAGAGCGCGGCACCTTGCCGAACATCATCCACGGCGACACCGTGGGCAACCGCGACACCTCGGACGCGCCGCTCTGGTTCTGCGTGGCGGCCGGCGACCTCATGGAGGCGCTGGGCGACCGGGCCGTGCTCGACGCGGCGTGCGGAAGCCGCCCGTTGCGCGACGTGCTGGTGTCCATTCTCACGCACTACCGCGACGGCACGCCGAACGGCATCCGCATGGACCCCGCGAGCGCGCTGATCTACAGCCCGCCGCACTTTACGTGGATGGACACGAACTATCCCGCCGCGACCCCGCGCGAAGGCTACCCGGTGGAGATCCAGGCCCTGTGGATCGCCAGCCTGCGGCTGGTCGCACGCAAGATCGACGCCGCGTGGATCGCGCTGGCCGAAAAGGCGGCCCGCTCGCTCGCGAGGCTCTTCGCCGTCAAAGAAGGCTGGCTGGCGGACTGCCTGCGCGCGGCCGCGGGAACGCCGGCCGAACAGGCGACGCAAGAAGATGCCCTGCGGCCCAACCAGCTGCTGGCCCTCACCCTCGGCGTGCCGCTCGACGGCGGGACGGCGGTCGCCATCCTGCGCGGCTGCGAATCGCTGCTGGTGCCGGGCGCGATCCGCAGCGTGGCCGACCGCCCGGTCGCGGCCGACATGTCGGTGCGGCGCGACGGCGTGCTGCTGAACGATCCGCACCGCCCGTATCAGGGGCACTACCTGGGCGACGAGGACACGCGCCGCAAGCCCGCTTACCACAACGGCACGGCGTGGACGTGGCCGTTCCCGCTGTACGTCGAGGCGCTCGTCACGGTTTACGGCCACGCGGCGCGCTCGGCGGGGCTCTCACTGCTGGGCTCGGCGGTCGAGCACGCGAACCGCGGCTGCCTCTGCCACGTGCCGGAGATCTGCGACGGCGATGCGCCGCACGTGGCCCGCGGCTGCCGCGCGCAGGCGTGGGGCGTTTCGGAATTGCTGCGCGTGTGGAAAAAGGTGGAAGAAGTGCATTAGTTCATTAGTGCATTAGTGTAATAGTGCGCGGGTGGGACGGTTCGCTCATGAACTGACAAACGATGAAAGCATTCATCCAGAGAGTTTCCGAGGCCTCGGTCGAAGTGGCGGGGGAGCGCGTGGCGGAGATCGGGCGCGGTTTCCTGATCCTGCTCGGCATCACGCACACCGACGGTCCGGAGGACGCGGAAAAGCTGGCGCGCAAGATTCCGGCGCTGCGGATCTTCGAGGACGAGCAGGGGCTGATGAACAAATCGCTCCTGGACATCGGCGGCGCCGCCATCGTGGTCTCGCAGTTCACGCTCTATGCCGACACCAAAAAGGGCAACCGCCCGAGCTTCATCGGCGCCGCCCGGCCGGAACAGGCCCAGCCGCTCTATCAAGCGCTGGTGAGCCTGCTCCGCCGGACGCTCGGCGCAGAGCGCGTGGGCACCGGCGTTTTCGGCGCGGAAATGAAGGTCCGGCTCCTCAACGACGGCCCCGTGACGGTTGAGCTGCGCACCGACGAGTGAGCGCCGAATTTTCTGTTCCCAAACTGAATCTTTTATGGTTTGATAAACAACATGGATGATAAATCGAAACGTTTGGTAGTGAATGCCATCACGTTCGGACGCGTGCCGTTTGTGGTTCTCTTCATGATGCTGGCCGTCGTGGACGCCTATTGGGCCTCGCCGTGGCTGGCGCTGTCGGCAACGGTGTCGCTGGTGATCGCTTCGCTGACCGACCTCTATGACGGCAAGCTCGCGCGCAAATGGAACGTGGTCAGCAAATTCGGCGCGATGGCCGACCCGCTGATGGACAAAGTCTTCTATCTGGTCGTGTTCCCCACCCTGCTCTGGCTGTTAGGACGCCAGCCGGACGAGGCGATCCACGCGCTGGTCATGCTGGTCTTCACCGTCCTCTATATCCTGCGCGACCAGTGGGTCACGTTCCTGCGCTCGGTGGGCTCGCTCTACAACGCCTACTGCGGCGCGAACTGGCTGGGCAAATTCCGCACGGCCGCCAGCTTCCCGTCCGCCTGCGTGATCTACCTGTACGTCTCGCTCCACCCCTTCTTCCTGCCGCAGGCGCTGATCTTCGTGATCGAAGCGTTCCTCATCTTCGTCAACTTCTGGTCGATCGCGGTCTACACCAAGCAGTACTTGCCGTACCTGAAAAAGGCGCTGGAGAAAACCGACGCGGCCTGACGCGGACCCGCGGGCCTATCCGACCCAGACGCGGCGCGAACGCGGCCCGTCGAACTCGCAGAGATAGATCCCCTGCCACACGCCCAGCTCGAGGTGTCCGCACGTCACGAGGACTTGGAGGGAGCACCCCATCAGCGACGCCTTGATGTGCGCGGCGGAGTTGCCCTCGGAGTGCTCGTAGAACGGCTGGCGCTGCGGCACCATGACCTCGAGCTGCTTGAGCATGTCGGACACCACGTGGGGATCCGCGTTCTCGTTGATCGTCAGCCCGCAGGTGGTATGCGGCACGAAGACCGTCACGACGCCTTCGGTGACGCCGGCCGCCTGCACGGCCTGCTGCACTTGGGCGGTGATATTCACGAACTGATCGCGTGTGCGGGTCGGCACGTCAAAGAACTTCATGACCGCCTCCTTTTCAGTTGAGCCTGTTTACCGCGTTGCGGATTTCTGCTCCGACGCGCCGAAGCGCGTCTCGTACATGGATGCGCCGATGTCGCGGGCGGCCGCCACCAGCTCGGGCTGCGGCTGGTCGGTGACGGTCAGGAACCCGATCTGATAGTTCTCGCCGTCGCCGCGTCCGGTGAGCGCCTGGTCGCGCCACTGGAACCAGTGCGTGCCGACATAGCGCGGGTGCCGGAGGCAGGAGTTCACGAAATCGCGGTAGCAGGCGGCGCGCTCCTCTTGGCTCCGGGTGGCCACCAGGCCGGTGTGAAACAGGCCGCGGTCGAGCGCGCCGAAGTGGAATTCGCCGTTGATCATGGGCTTGTCCTCGCTGCCCTCGGGCAGGTCTTTCGTCACCTGCTTCTGATACGTGTTCACGCTCACCACGTCGCAGTATTTCGCGGAGGCGCGGTAGACGCTGGGCGCGCCCCACGCGATGCGGCAGCCGAGGTAGAGTTTGTCGGGCGCGGCGGCCTTGACCGCCTCGCGGATGGTGCGGAAGTACTGTTCGGCGATCTGCGTGTGGAAGGCCTCCAGATCCCCGCCGCACCGCTTTTCGTTGGGCTTGTTCGTGTTGGCGAGGAACGCGTCCCACGAAGCGAAGGCCGAACCCCAGGCGGCGTTCAGCGCCTCGGGCGTCGCGTATTTCTTCTCCAGCCACGCCTTGAACGCGAGCTTGGCGGGCTGCGTGGCGGGCGAGACCAGCGCCGCGCGCGCGAGGTCGCGGTCGTCTTTGCCCCACGAGAGCTCGTTGTCGACGAAATAGCCGATGCACCAAGGGTCGGCGACGGTGGCGGGCGCTTTCTGGTCTTCGGCCCGTTTGCGGATCGTCTCGCCGAACTCCTTCGAAAAGGGGTCCGGGAACTTGCCCCACCAGCCTTCGGAGCCTTCAATGCGCGGCCCCCCCGTGTTCAGACAGACCGTGTAGGGCGTGCGCCGCAGCAGGTAGACTTTGCTGTCAGACCAGTTGGCCACGGTGTTCAGGCCCCAGGCCCGGATGCGCTGGTGGGCCAAGTCGGCAAAGGCCGTTTCCCAGCCCTCCCCGTATTTGCGCAACAGGTTGGCGCGGGCGAAATCGAAGGTCTTGTAGGAGCTCTTGTCCTTGTAAAAGCCGTGGGGGGCCCAGCTGGCGCGGCCGTAGAAGGCGTCGCACGGCTCACCCTTTTCCGGCAGCCACGCGAAATAGCGCTCGCGGTACTGCACGCCGGTCTCCGCGCCGGACCGCACGCAGTCCACGCCGTGCGAGAAGAAGAGACGGCCGTCGGGATCGACCAGCCACCATTTCCCGTCGCTCTTCTCGGTGCGGAAGTGGCCGGTCGCCTTGAGCTGCGGCCCGCGGGCCCAGCCGCCCCACGCGTTGCGGTCCGCCGGCGCGGACGCCGCCGCGAGCCACGCGGCCTCCTGCTCCTTGGTCTGCTGCAACTCCTCTTCGCTGTGGACCTTGCCGGGCCACTCGGCGTGCGCGAACTGGCCGAAGCGGTCCACGAAGGGCAGGAAGGTGTCGGCCGGAAGCAGCGTGAGCGGGCTTCTGAACGCTTCGATCCGGGTGACCGCGAACGAGGCCGGGGCGGCGGGCGAGCCGACAAAGACGTGCAGCTCGGCGGTCTTGCGCACGTTGAAGCTCCCGCCACCGAGCGCGGCCGGATAGCCGCGCATGCCGACCAGCTCGAGCGGCTTGTCCAAGACCCACGGCGTCTGGCGCAGGTTCACGGCGATCACGCCCGACGCGCCGGGCTGGAGCGCCACGCTGCCGCCGGGCGAGTGCTCTTTCTGGTTGCGGTTCTTGACGCTCAAGCTGACCGTGAGCGCGCGGGCAGAGGTGTTGCTGACCGTCACGTGCAGCGGGCCGTACTCGGCGAGGTCCCGCTCGCCGGCCTTGAAAAAGACAGTGACGCCGGGCCACTCGTACTGCGTGCCGGTCGTGACGAGGATCGCCTTCTGCGCGTCGACCGTCACGTCGCTGGAGGGATGCTTCCGGGCGTCACACAGGTCGGACGGCCAGAGGATCAGCGACTGGGCGAAGAGCGGGGCGGCGACGCAAACGGCGCACGCGGTCAATATCCATTTTTTCATGCCATCAAGGTACTAAACGGTTGGGCCGCGTTCAAGGGAAAGCCGTGGTCACTCCGCGACGCGCACGCGGTAAAACAAACGCGGCCCGACCGCGGGCACCTCGCACTGCGTGGCGCCGGCCGCGCCGGCCACCGGCGCGAGGCAGGTGGCCCAGCCGTTCGAGGCGGCGGGCACGCCGTTCGTGAGCACCGCGTACGCCTGGTTCACGACGGACGTGAAGGTCAGGGCACAGGTGCCCGTGCCAGGGACCGGGATGAGGCTGAGAATGTCCGGCGGCGGGATTTCCGCTCCGGGAATCGTCACGACGCTCTCGCCGAAGACGGGCTCCTCCGTGCCGGTCACACTTCCGAATCCGGAGAGCGCGTAAACGCCGGGATCGCCCTCGAGCGTGTAGGTCAGCGTCTGGCCGACGCTGTTGGCGAGCCAGTCGATCTGCCGCGTTTCCGGATCCCATGCGCCCGGGCCGGTGATGTTGGCGGGTGTCAGTCCTGCCGGGATGGTTTCCGTGACGTACCAGATCCGTTTGTTCGTGAGGGACATCGTGATCGTGACCGAGTTTCCGCTGATCGTCCGGACGAGTCGCGCATTCAGGATCTGCGTGTCGCCTGTGACCGCGACGGGGATGTCGGCCGGCTGGGATGTGAGGATACCCCCGACCGTGTAGACGCCGGAGGTCGCGCCGCACGCCGAATACGAGAACGTGTTGGTCGCCGCGCCGGAGCCGGCGAACGTGAGCGTGCGTGCGGCGCCGTTCCAGACGCCGCCGCCGCTGATGTTCGTGGGCGCGAGCAAGCCGGGGTCCAGCGTCTCGACCAGCGTCCACCCCGTCAGGCCCGCGGGCGCCCGCACGGTCAGCGTCACGTTTGTGCCGGCGACCGTCCTCCCGGCCTCGGCCAAGATCGGCGTATAAGCTGCGGCGAGGGCGTTCGTGGCGGCGTGCGCCACCTGCACCGCGGGGAGCGCCGCGGGAGCGAGCCAGCCCGCCAGGTTGGTGAAGCTGACCGCATACGTGCCGACCGGCAGGTTCGTGCAGAGGCCGTCGGCGAGCCACGCGGCGCCGTTGTCGAGGCTCCTTTTCGCGCCCTGGGCAACCGCACCCGCGGGCGAAAGGGTCACCTTCAGCGCGCCCATGGCGATGACGGTCAGGACCGCGTTGCTGCTGGTCGCCGTGCCGGCCACGTTGGAGACCGTGCAGCTGTAGACGGCGCCGTTGTCGGCGTACGACGCGGCGCCGACGGTATAGCTGTTGGAGGAGAGGCCGGCGAGCGGCGCGCCGTTGCGGAACCAGCGGTACGAGAGCGGCAGGGTGCCGGTCGCGGTGACGCCAAAGGTGGCGGACGCCCCTTCCCGCACGGTGAGCGCGGACGGCTGCGACGTGATGGCCGGCGGGACCGGCGCGCCCGGGCCCCATTGCGCGACAAAGCCGAACGGATTGACGAAATCGACCGCCTCGTCGAAATCGGAATCTTTTGTCCACGTGTCCCAGAACCCCCCGCCGATCCAGCCGGGCGAATAGGTGCTGCCCGCCGTGAAAAGCGCGCCCGCCGCCGCGTCGAGCGCCGCCACGGCGTCCGCGTTCGCGCCGCCGACATAAGCGGACCACGAGACGGCCCCGTTGGTGGCGTTGAGGATCGTGACGAATCCGTCCGTGCCGCCGTGGTACGCCCCGCCCTCGGTTTGCGTCAGCCACGCGCCCGACCCGGTGGTGCCGCCCGCCGCCAGCCGCCCGTCCGACAGCTGCGCGAGCGCCGCGACATCGTCGGCGGCCGCGCCGCCCGCGAACCGGCACCAGTCGGTGCGGAAAGCGGTGTTGGTGTCGGTCAATTTCACGATGAAACCGTCCGTGCCGCCCGCGTGGGCGTTGAGCCGCGCGGCCGAAGCGAGGAAGTTGGTCGAGGCGGTCACGCCGCCCAGGAAGAGCGAGGCGGTCGCCGCGTCCGCCCGCAGGGCGTTGACCGCATCGTCCGAGCCGCCGTTCAGGAAGGAGGACCAGACGTGCGCTCCGCCCGCGGTCAGCTTGACGATAAAGCCGGCGGAGTTGGTCGGGTCGGGCGCGCCGGAGGGCAGCGAGGCCCAGCCGGGCGAGCGCGTTTCGCCGGCCACGTAGACCGAACCGTCGGGCGTCACGGCGCAGGCGGCGGCGGAGTCGGCGTTGACGCCGCCGAGATAGTGCCGCCAGACGACCGTCCCGTCCGCCGTGAACTTCACGACCAGCGCATCGGTGGCGCCTTTGAGTTCGGTGCCGTAGGTGACGCCGCCGACTTGGTACCCCGGCACGTTGCAGGTCTGGCCGGCCAGGGAAGTATGCCCCACCGCGTAGACGTCGCCGTTCGTGCCGACGGCGACCGCGTTGAAGCTGTTGGTGCCGAAAGCGTTGCCGAGCTTTTGATACCAGTCGACCGCGCCGGTGTCGGCGTTCAGGCTGGCGACGAAGGCGTACGTGCCCTCGTCCGCGTAAACGTCCGGAAGCTGCGTCACGCCGACCGCGGCAAGGCGGTTCTGAGATGACAGGGCAAGGCCGCGGACCTCGTCGTTGAAGTTCTCGTAAGTGTAATTTGCCTCGTCGTAGAAATCCGTTGCCCAGACCAATACGCCGGTCGGTGACGTTTTTGCGACAAAGCCGTTCGCGTTGCCCGAGAACTCCGGCCCCATGCTGTTATGGATCGCCCGGTCATAATCGCCGAGGAAACCGCCGAAATAACTGTTGGTGGCGCCGTCTGCGACGACGGCGTTGACGGTGTCGATGTCGTAGTCGAACCCGACATACGCGGACCAGACGGGGGCGAAATTTTCCGCCGCCCCGGCCGACTGGATCCACCCCGCACACAACGCAGCTAAACCGGCGCGCAAATAAAAAGCAGAAACGTGCATGTATTCCTTTCCGGTCGAGAAAAGAATAGCAGGAAACCGGACGCTGGAACAAGGGCAATAAACCTGCTTGACGCTGTGCCGCCGAGCCGTCATTCTGTTGACCATGGTGAAAGACGGACATATCCGCCTGCTTCCGGTTCACGTCGCGAACAAGATCGCGGCGGGCGAGGTCGTGGAGCGCCCCGCCTCGGTGGTGAAGGAACTGGTCGAGAACGCCATCGACGCCGGCGCGACGCGCATCGAGGTCACCGTCACCGCCGGCGGGCGCAAGCTGATTGAGATCCGCGACAACGGCTGCGGCATGGGGCGCGACGACGCGCTGCTCTGCCTCGAGCGCCAAGCCACAAGCAAGATCCGCGACGTGGATGACATCGAGCACATCGTGACGCTCGGCTTCCGCGGCGAGGCCGTGCCCTCCATCGCCTCGGTTTCGCGCTTCATCCTCAAGACCCGCCTGCAGGGCGCCGAAGCCGGCACGGAGCTGGCCGTCACCGGCGGCAGCCTGCAGGATGTGCGCGAGATCGGCGTGCCGACCGGCACGACGGTCGAGGTGCGCGACCTCTTTTTCAATGTGCCCGCGCGCCGCAAGTTCCTGCGCGCCTTCCAGACCGAGCAGGCGCACATCCGGTCGGTCTTCACGCTGCACGCGCTGGCGCATCCCGAGATCGGCATGAGCCTGGCGGCCGACGGCCGCGAGCTGCTCCGCCTGCCGCCGGGCGCCACCCTCGAAGAGCGCGTGCGCGATCTTTTCGGCGCGGATTTCTGCGCGGACCTGCGCCCGGTGAGCAAAACCGTCGGGGACGTAAAGGTGTTCGGCTTCGCGGGCCTGCCGAACCAGACGCGCAACGACCGCAGCGAGCAATACGTCTTCATCAACCGGCGGCCCGCCACCGCGCCGGTCATCGCCTATGCGCTGCGCGAGGCCTACCCGCCGCTCGAGGGCGACCGCAAGCCGATCGTGCTGCTCTTCATCGAAATGCCCCCCGACCGGGTGGACGTGAACGTGCATCCGACCAAACGCGAGGTGCGGTTCCATAAACCCGCCGAAGTCCGGGAGGCGCTCATTCTCGCCATCGGCGAGGCGATCGGCATGAAACGCGGCAGCCCCGTCCTCCCGCCTGTGAGCGGCGACAGCGGTCCCGGCCCTTTTTCTCCGACCTCGGCCTTCCGGCCGCCGGCCGCCGTTTCTTGTCCTTCCTCGCCAGCCGCCCCCGTCACGCTGCGCATGCTCGTCCCCGAGGCGGCGGCACCGGCCGCGGCGGGCCGCGGCCCTGCGGAGAACGACGGGCACGCGAGCCAGCTCCTGCAGCACGCCGCCTCCTTCCCGTATCCCGGTGCGTCCGGCCTCCGCCTTCCGGCCGCCGCCCCCTGCGCGCCACCTTCCGCGCCGGCGCCGGACGCGCCGACCGGCACAGGTCTGCCGCTCTTCACCGCGCCGCAAGACGGTTCGCCGTGGCGCTGGTGCCGCGTGCTGGGCCAGGTGGCCGGACGCTACGTGCTGCTGGAGACGGACGGCGGGTACGTGACGGTCGATCCGCGCGCGGCGCGCGAGCGGGTGCTTTACGAACGGCTGATGGCGGGGCACCAGAAAGGCGGCATCCTGTCGCAGAAACTGCTGCTGCCCGAAACCGTGCAGCTCCCTCCCGCCGATGCGGCGCGGCTGCGCAACTACCTGAAGATCGTGCAGGAGCTGGGGGTCGGCGTGGAGGATTTCGGCAACGACCATTTCATCGTCGAGGCGCTGCCGGACGCGCTGTGCGGCGTCTCCTGCCGCGAGCTGCTGGGCAACATCGCGCACGACCTCGAGAACGCCGGCACGCGCCGCGGCTCAGAAAAGTGGCGCGAGGAGATCGTCGCCAAAGCGGCGTGCCGCGCCGCCGCCGGGGCGGAAGAGGCGCTGTCGAACGAGAACGCAGAGCGGCTGGTCAACGCCTTGGCCGCCACGCGCATGCCCTACACCTGCCCGCGCGGACGGCCCACGATGATTTTCACCTCGTATCGGGAATTGGAGCGGAAATTCGGAAGATGATGGCGCGGCAGCCGTGCCCGGTTCAGCAAGGAATACCATGAAAAAAAAGATGTTGTGGATGGCCGCCGTGCTGGCCTGCGCGGGCGCGGCACAGGCCAAAGAGCCGGTCGATTACGTGAACACGAAGATCGGGAACATCAGCCACATGCTGGTGCCGGTCTTTCCCGCCGTCCAGCTTCCCAACGGCATGCTGCGCGTGACGCCGCCCAACGAGAGCTTCACGACCGACCGCATCAACGGCTTCTGCCTCAGCGTGCCGTCGCACCGTCAGGGCCAGGTGTTCCAGATGATGCCCTTCAGCGGCGAAGCCGCCGCGCTGCGCCCGGGCTGGAGCTCGCGCTACGACCAGGCCGAGGCGCTCCCCTACCGCTACTCGGTCTTCCTCGACGACCACGACGCGCGCGTCGAGCTGGCACCGGGGCGCAAGGCCGCGATCTACTCCGTGACCTTCGAGAGCGACAAGCCGCGCTTCATCCTGTTCCGGCCGAAACAGAAAGGTTCGCTGACGATCGACGGCGCGACCGTCAGCGGCACGGACGACTATCACGGCGTCACGGTCTACGTCTATCTTGAGTTCGACGCGGCACCGTCGCGCGTCGGCGCGTTCGAGGGCGAGACCGCCGACTTCGCGCGCAGCGCCACGCGCGACTCCAACAAGCCGGTGGTCGCCCAATTCGACGCGGCCGTGAAAACGGTGCGGATGCGCTACGGCATCTCGTACATCAGCGTCGAGCAGGCCCAGCGGAATCTGAGAAACGAGATCGCCGATTTCGACCTGGCGCGCCTGGCCAAGAACGCGCGCGCCGAATGGAACCGGGTGCTCAGCCGGATCCGCGTCAAGGGCGGCACCGAAGACGAGCGCGCGGTCTTCTACACGGCGCTCTACCGCTGCCACGAGCGCATGGTGAACATCTCCGAAGACGGCCGCTACTTCAGCGCGTGGGACGGCCAGACGCACGAGGACGGCGGTGTGCCGTTCTGGACGGACGACTGGAGCTGGGACACGTATCACGCGCTTCACCCCCTGACGGCGCTGCTGCATCCCGCGGCGGAGAGCGCGAAGCTCACCTCCTACATCCGCATGTGCGAGCAGTCGGGCTGGATGCCGACCTTCCCGACGGTCTTCGGCGACGCGCACTGCATGAACGGCCAACACGCCGTCGCGCTCTTCCTCGACGCCTGGCGCAAAGGCGTGCGCGGTTTCGACGCCGCCAAGGCTTATGAGGGCCTGAAGAAAACCATCCGCGAGGAGAGCCTGATCCCGTGGCACCGCGGGCCCGCGACGGAGCTGGACCGCTTCTATTGGGACAAGGGCTATATGCCCGCGCTCAGGCCCGGCGAGCCCGAGACGGTCAAGGAGGTCAAGCCCGGCGAGCGGCGGCAGACCGTGGCGGTGACGCTGGCGGCGGCGTACGACAACTGGTGCCTGGCGCAGCTCGCGAAGGAGCTGGGCAAGACAGAGGACCACGCGTTTTTTCTGAAGCGCTCGTACGACTACCGGAACCTCTGGCGCAAGGACACGGGGTTCTTTCACCCGAAAGACAAGGACGGCAACTGGATCGAGCCGTTCAACTACAAATACGCGGGGGGCCAAGGCGCGCGGGACTATTACGACGAGAACAACGCGTGGACCTACATCTGGGAGGTCTACCACAACGTGGACGACTTGATCGCGCTGTTCGGCGGGCGGCAGGCGTTCACCGACAAGCTCGACCGACTTTTTGCCGAAGGCTACGACCGGCCGCGCTGGGAATTTTACAACGTGCTGCCGGACTCCACGGGCAACGTCGGCATGTTCGTGATGGGCAACGAGCCGAGCTTCCATATCCCGTACCTCTACAACTTCGCGGGCGAGCCGTGGAAGACGCAGAAGCGCGTCCGCATGCTGATGGAGGCGTGGTTCCGCAACGATCTGATGGGCATCTGCGGCGACGAGGACGGCGGCGGCATGTCGGCCTTCGCGGTCTTCACGGCGATGGGCTTCTACCCGGTGACCGCCGGCGTGCCGGCCTACACCTTCGGCAGCCCGCTCTTCAGCGAAGTCAGGATCCGGCTGGACAGCGGCAAAGAGTTTGTCCTGCAGGCGCCCGCCGCGGACCGCGAAAACAAATACATCCAGTCGGTCCGGCTGAACGGGAAGCCGTGGGACAAGACCTGGTTTCCGCACGAAGCGCTCGCCAGCGGCGGGAAAGTCGTGCTGGAGCTGGGCGACCGCCCGAACAAAACATGGGGCGTTGAAACCGGTGCCGCACCGTTCTCCGAGGGCAAGAAGGAGTAATCGCACACCGCATCCGCGACGCCGGCCGGAGGGGACGCGGCGTCAGTAATAGGGGGAATTTTTTGTGGAACACACACACACCTGGGGTAAGCCGTTTCATTTCTCGATGACCGCCGCGCTGTTGGCCGGGGCGCTCGCCGCCGGCCGGCTCTGGGGCGATGTGCGGATGCCGGCGGTCTTTTCCGACAACATGGTCCTGCAGAAAGGCGTGCCCGTGCCGGTTCGCGGCTGGGCCGAACCGTCGGAGCAGATCACGGTCGAGTTCGCCGGACAGCGCAAGACGGCGACGGCGGACAGCGCGGGCAAGTGGCGGGTCGCGCTCGATCCGCTGCCGCCCTGTCCGGCCGCGTCGGACATGCGGGTGGCGGGAAAGAACGCCGTCACGATCAAGAACGTGGTGGTCGGCGATGTCTGGCTGGCCTCGGGCCAGTCCAACATGGAAATGCCGGTCAAGCAGGTGGAGGACGCCGCCAACGAGACGGCGGCGGCGGACTACCCGAACATCCGGTTCTTTATGGTTGAGCGGGATCTGAGCTCCAGGCCCAGAGAGGAGGGCGCGGGGAAATGGGTGATCTGCACGCCGCAAAGCGTCGGCCCCTTTTCCGCTGCCGCCTACTTCTTCGCCCGGGAGCTGCACCAGAAATACAAAATCGCTACAGGGGTCATCAACAGCTCGGTCGGCGCGAGCTCCTGCCAGGCTTGGACCCCGGCCGAGGTGCTGACCGCCGACAAGACGCTACCGCAGCCCGCCGATCTTGCGCCCGAGAACTACACGAGTTGGAAGACCTACCTCGACTACAAGAACAGCACCTATGACCGCTACTCGTACGCGGACACGGGCATCAAGCCGGAGTGCCTTGCGTGGTCCAAGCCGGACCTCGACACCTCGGACTGGAAGGACTTCAAGGCGCCCGGCAACATCGAGGCGCAAGGCATGGCCATCGACGGGGCCGTCTGGTTCCGCAAAGAGGTGGACATTCCCGCGGCGTGGGCGGGGCGCAACCTCTCCGTTTCTCTCGGACCGATCAGCGACAACGACATCGTCTACATGAACGGCGAGAAGGTCGGCGCCACCGACAACAACTGGCGCGAGTGGATCTTCCGCCACTACACGGTCCCGGCGAAGTGGGTCAAAACCGGCAGGAACGTCATCGCGGTCCGCATCTTCAACCGCATCGGCAACGGCGGTTTCTATCCGGGCTATCCGGCGCCGCAGAAACTTGCCTTGGACCCACAGAACGAAATCATCCTTTCCGGCATCTGGAAGTGTAAGGTCGAGCGGGCGGAGAAACCGGCGGCGCTGCCGAAGCCGCTGCCCAGCATCTACAGCGTGCCGACCGCGTTTTTCAATGCGATGATCGCGCCGTACGCGAAATATCCGCTGCGGGGATTCATCTGGTATCAGGGCGAGGGCAACGCCGGCGCGGCGCAGCAGCACGACATCCTGTTCCCCGCCATGATCGAATCGTGGCGCAAATGGTGGGGCGACGAGAAGCTGCCCTTCTATTTCGTGCAGCTCGCGAACTTCCGGGCACGCGAGGCCCAGCCTTCCGAAGGCGGCTGGCCGCGCCTGCGCGAGTCGCAGCTCAAAACGCTGGCCCTGCACGACACCGGCATGGCGGTGACCATCGACATCGGCGCGGCCCTGGAGATCCATCCGAAGAACAAGCAGGACGTGGGCCGCCGCCTCGCGCGCTGGGCCATGCGGGACTGCTACGGCGAGAAGGACATCGAAGTGTCCGGCCCGCTCTATGCCGCGAAGGCGGTCGAAGGCGACAAGATCCGCATCCGCTTCACGCACACCGGCGGCGGGCTGAAAGCCAAGGGCGGCGAGCTCAAGGGCTTCGCGGTCGCCGGCGCCGACAAGAAGTTCGTCTGGGCGCAGGCCCGCATCGACGGCGACAGCGTGGTCGTTTGGAACGATGCGATGAAGAGTCCGGCCTATGTGCGGTATGCGTGGGCCGACAATCCCGAGTGCACGCTGTACAATGGCGCCGGCCTCCCGGCCTCGCCGTTCCGCACGGACGAGTAGGCGACGAGCGCGGCATTTTGCACCTCAAGCGGTTTTGCCAACGATTGACTTTTTTTGGTAGGGCTGCCTCTCCGAGGCAGCCGCCCTTCGGCAGGCGCTTCGCAGGCGGCGGTTTCGGAGAAACCGCCCTGCCTTGTCAGGGTCAACATCTACGCACATCTTGGTCCGGTCGGGGCTTGGGTGCACCGTTTCCCGCGCCCCGTGCGGGTCACTTGGAAGCCTTGCGGTTTTGCGAGAACCATTTGCGGATGACCGTTTGGCGGGAGGGCGGCGTGGCGGCCGGCTGCTGGTCGGCCTCGGCGTCGGCGTGTTCGAGGCTCCAGCCCGACCACTCGCGGAAGGCGTGGTAAGACCAGTCCCAGCCGTACTCCTCGAAGATGTCCGTGACGTCTTTCAAGTATTGGTCGGAGCCCTTGCCCCAGCGGATCGCGCTGAACTCGCCGATGTAGATCGGGACGTTGTAGGCCAGCTGGAAATCGCGCACCGGCTGCAGCTCGCGCCGCAGCGCCTCTTTGTCGTACGCGACGCCCTGGATGATGCCGGGATACGCCCAGCGCTCCGCTCTGCCGTGCACGCCCTGGTGCGTGAACGCGTGCGGCCGGTACATGTGGGCCTGATAAACGACGCCGGGCACGGCCATGGGTTTGACGAAGCTGAAGCCGCCGGGATCGTCCCACTGGTCGACCTCGACGATGATGGCGGTGTCCGGGTCGATCGCGCGGACCGCGCGCGCCGCGCGCTCCTGGAGCGCCCAGTAGTTGTCGCAGCCCTCCGGCGAGGGGCTGTTCTGGCACGGCTCGTTGATCAGGTCGTACCCCCAGACCGCCGGACGCCCCTTGTAGCGCGCCGCGATGTGCCGCCAGACCTCCACGAAGAAGTCGGCGTATTCCGGCTCGTAGAACATCCGCATGCTCTTGTCCTCGAAGCGTCCCCCCGGTGCCGTGTGCAGGTCGATGCAGACCAGGATTCCGAGCTTCTCGCAGTCGGCCAGAATCTTGTCCAGCGTGTCCAGGCTCGTGTCGATCCAGCGCATGAAATCCGCCTTGTCGCGGTTGACGTCGCCCACCTGGTCCCAGTTCCGGGTCATCTGATAGCGCACCAGGTTCGCGCCCCACGCCGACAGCGTCTTCAGCGCGTCGGGGTTGTACTCCTGGCGGATCATGACGCCGCGCAGGCGCTCGACCCGGTCGTGGCCGGCCGAAACCTTCGGCGGATTCTGCATCGGCGCCGGATGCTTCACGCGCTGCCGCGGGTCCAGCTCGATCCGCAGGTTGTCGACCCAGATCTTGCCCGCGCTGTCCTGCAACCCGACGCTCAGCGTCACCTGGCCGACGTCCTCCGGGACGTCGATCATGGTCGACCGCGGCGCCCAGCCGCTGGTGCCGGTGGGGCAGCCGACGTTGCACCAGTGCTGCCCGGACATCGGCGTGGTGAAGCACAGCATGCACTTGACGCCGTTCCAGCGGTCCGGCGGAACGGTGACGTTCTCCTGCCGGATGTCGGCCCGCCAGATGATGCGCTTGCCCGCGAAGGGCTTCAGGTCGAACGGCGCGCTCACCGCCACCGAGCCCGCCTTCTTGCCGGCGGCGGGGGCGGGATTCTCGACCTCCAGCACGAATCCGCGGCCCTCGGCCTCCACCCATCTGGCGTGCGCGTTGAGCTGGAATTTCGCCCGCGACGCGTCCGCGTCGAACGTGTCCGAGTAGAGCGGTTCACGGACGGCCCCGGCCGCCGAACCGGGCGTTGCCCCGCCCATCAAGAAAAGCAAAACCGCGAACGAACCGAACTGACGCATGGACATGATTGATGACTCCCTGTTGCGTGAACCGTCTTCCCCCGATTGCCGTGCCAAGGCCGGCATAGCTTGCGACAGTCATGATGATTCCCGTTTTCGTTGCGCTTGTCAACCGTTGCCTTCGGCAGCCCCGGGCGGCTTGTTTCGGAGCGGATAAACCGGTAATATTCGCGGTATAGCGAGGGGGAGTGTAACATGATGAAGCGGCGGCAGTTCTTGACGACCAGCGCCTTGGGCGCTTTTGTTTCGGCCGGCACCGGTGCGCCGTCTATGGCTTTCGCAGCCGGAGTCTCCGAAACCGGTGAGCTTTACCACCAGCCGGCTACGGATGTTCCCGTCGCTGAAAAGACGGATGTCGTGGTGTGCGGCGGCGGCCCCGCCGGCATTGCGGCGGCGATCGCGGCGGCGCGGAAAGGGGCCCGCGTCCGACTGATCGAGGTGCACGGCTATCTGGGCGGAGTCTGGACCGCGGGAATGGTGAACAACATCATCGACTACCAGAACAAGTCCGGCTTGATCGCCGAGATCATGGCGGCCCTCAAGACGAACGACGCGCAGGTCAGCGCGGTGGTGTTCGACGTCGAGGAGATGAAACGGCTGCTCGAAGAGCTGTGCCTGCGGGCCGGAGTCAAGCTGCTCTACCACACCCGTGTGGTGGGCGCGGTGAAGGACGGTTCAAACCGTCTCTCCCACGCGCTCGTCGAGAATGTTTCGGGGCGCCAGGCCTTCGCGGCCAAGGCGTTTGTGGACGCGACCGGCGAAGGCGACCTGGCCGCGCGGGCGGGCTGCGGTTTCGCGTGGGGCCACCCCGTTTCCGGCAGGACCCAGCCGATGAGCCTGATTGCGCTGTTGGGCGGACTCGACGCCGCGGCACTGCGCGGGCAGGGGCTGCTCCGCGGCGACATCTCGTCGCCGCAAGAGAAGGCGGCCTTCCGCGCGGAACTTCAGCGCGCGGGCGTGTCGCCCTCATACGGGCTGCCGACGCTACTTCGCATCCGGGACGACCACTTCGCCGTGATGGCCAACCATGAGTACGCGGCCTCGGGCATTGACGCGCAGCAGCTCACCGACGCCAGCATCCGTGCGCGGCGGGAGGTCCACACGCTGATCCAGGCCTTGCGCAAGCGCGGTGGAATCTGGAAGGATGCGCGGATTCTCGCGACGGGCGCGCAGATCGGCGTGCGCGAGGGCCGCCGGATCCACGGCCGCTACACGGTCACCAAAGAAGATCTTATTCGGGGCGCACGGTTCGAGGACGCGGTGTGCCGCACGGCGTATTGGGCAGATATCCACGCGCTCGACGCCGGCCACAGCGACGGCGGCGTGACCTCTGAAGGCGTGACTGCGAAACCCTACGATATCCCGTTTCGCGCGCTGATCGCCAAGGATGTGGACGGACTGCTGCTGGCGGGACGGTGCATCAGCGGCGACTTTTATGCGCATGCCAGCTACCGGGTGACGGGCGATGCCGTGGCGTTGGGCGAAGCGGCGGGACGGGCGGCAGCCGTGGCCGCACTGACCGGACAATTGCCGCACCAGATCGCGTGGAAACAGATCAGCGGATAGAGACGCCCCCGACCAGGCGGGCTGACGGCAAGACAGGAGCATCATGATTTTCAGCGGGGCCGGAAGACGGATAGGACTGGCGGTCGGCGTTGGCACGCTGCTGGGCGCGGTGGCATTGCGGGCGGCGGAGGCCCCGCCGCCGCTTCACCCGAGCCTAGAAGGGAAAGTACTGTGCGGCTATCAGGGCTGGTTCCGGACGCCCTGTGACCCGTCGGGTGCCGGGTGGCGTCATTATCTGCGCGGACGCGACGGCGCCTGGCTGCCGGTCACCGATTATCTGCCGGACGTTTCCGAAGCCGGGCAGGAGGAACGCTGCCGGCTGCCGCTGGCGTGCGCGGATGGACGCGTGGCCGAGGCGCTTTCCTCCGACAACCGCGCGACCGTCGGCCGGCACTTCGCGTGGATGCGCCAGTACGGCATCGACGGCGTGTTCGTGCAGCGGTTCCCGACGGACCTCTACCGGCGCGGCCTGGAGCCCGCACCGTTCCGCGACTCGGCCGACCGCGTGCTGGGTTACTGCCGCGACGCGGCCGCTGCCTGTGGCCGCTCGTATGCGCTGATGTACGATCTTTCCGGACTGGGCAGCAACGCCGCCGATGTGGTGTCGGCGGACTGGCGGCATCTGACCGGCTCCGGCGTAGTCCGCGGTGCGGCGGATACCGCTTGGCAAAACCATGGCGGCCGGCCCGTGATCGCGCTCTGGGGTGTGGGCTTCAACGATAACCGCCATTACGGACTCGACGCCTGCGAGCGGCTCGTCGAAGCTTTCAAGGGCTCGGGCTACGCGGTGCTGCTGGGCCTGCCGTTTTACTGGCGCACGCTCCGGAATGACGCCGTGCCGGACCCGCGTCTGCTGGCCCTCGTGCGCAAGGCCGATATCGTCCACACCTGGAGCGTCGGCCGCTATCGCGATGAAGCCGGCGTGCGCCGCGCCGAAGCGGTGTGGCGCGACGATGCCGCCTGGTGCCGCGAGAACGGGTTGCTTTTCATGCCGGTCGTTTTCCCGGGCTTCAGCTGGCAGAACCTCAAGGGCCGTCAGGACGGGATTCCCCGCCGCGACGGCGCCTTCCTGTGGGAGCAGTTCGCCGCCGCGCGGCGTGCAGGGGTGGCGTGCGCCTATGTGGCGATGTTCGACGAGATCGACGAGGGCACGCAGATCTTCAAGGTCAACGCCGCGCCGCCGCGCGGCGAAGGGTTCGCCTTTCAAAGCTACGGCGCGCTGCCGCCCGACCATTACTTGTGGCTGACCGGCGAGGCGACGCGCCGCTTCCGGTCGACGGATGCTTTTCCCGCGGCTCCGCCCGTGAGAAAGTGAGCCTCAACGATGCGGGTTTCCCTGCCGGCGCCGCGGCGTTACAGCGGTTTGACGTAGGTGGCGCGGCCGTCGCCGGGCTCGTAGTAGTCGTCGAGCAGCTCGCAGAGCGTGAACCCCATGTGTTCGTAGAAGGCGCGCGTGGTGGCATACTGGGGGCGTCCCGAGGTTTCGCAGAAAAGCTGTGTGCCGCCCATCGCTTTCGCACGGATCAAAACCTGCTGCAGCAGCAGCTTGCCGAAGCCGAAGCCTTGCATCTCGGGGCGCACCGCCAGCCAGTACCAGTCGAAGCTGCTCTGGGTGCAGGGCACGGGGCCGAACGAGGTATAACCGATGACCCGGCCGTCGCACTCGGCGATCACGAACTCGTAACCCGAAGCCGCGCCTTTGGCGAGACGCTCCTCGACCAGCTCGACCGCCACGGGGATCTCATAGTCATGGAAGTAGCCGGTCGAGGCCGTGACCGCGCGGATGGCTTCGACGTCGGCGGGGTTGACCTCATAACGGAACGTGAGGGCGGGGCGCTGCTGGACATGGGTAGGGACGCCTCCCCGATGCGTCCGGGATGTGTCGGCGCTTGGGACCGGCGGACGGTTCGGGGAACCGTCCCTACCTCCGGTCGCGTCCCGCACGATCCGCTCCATGGCGTCGGCGTACGCGATGCCGGCCTGTTCCAGCGCGGCGGCGAAACCGCTGTCGGGCGAAAGGCACGGGTTGGAGTTGACCTCGAGGATCCACGGCTTGCCCTGCGCGTCCACGCGGAAATCGACGCGCGCGTAGCCGCCGAGGCCGAACGTTTGCCAGCAGCGCAGCGCGAGGGCCTTCAGCTCGGCAATGAGGACTCCGTCGACGGCGGGGTCGGCGAAACGCCGCACCGTGTGCGTGTACTCGAAGGAGTTCTCGTCCCACTTGGCCTGGTAGCCGACAATCCGGGGTTTATCCGCCGGAAAATTTTCGAAGACGATCTCGGCGGGCGGCAAGACCTCGGGGCCCTGCGGGCCGGCGAGCACGGCGAGGTTGAACTCGCGGCCGTCGATGAAGCGCTCGGCGAAGGAGCCGGCAGGGATGCGGGCGGCGATATCGGAGACCGTGGCGCCGCGCAGGATGCTGGCGTCGCCGAGGCCGACGGAGGCGTGCTCCCAGACCGATTTCACGATCCAGTCGGCTCGCTGCTCCGCGCGTCGGGTGTCGGGTGTCGGTCGCCGGGCATCAGGCGTCGCTCCTTGCACCCATTCCGGCACCGGCAGGCCCGCGGCGAACATGCGCTCCTTCGAGAGCAGCTTGTGGGTGGTGAGGTATAGCGCGTCGGCGGAGCTGCCGGTGAACACGACGCCCTTGGCCTCCCAAAGCGCGGGCGCGAGGTGGATCAGCCGGCCGGAATTGCCAAGCGTCTCGACGAGGTTGAAAACGCAGTCGGGCTTCAGGAGCTCCAGTTTGCGTTGCATGTTGCCGAGGTCGATGGTGCAGGGCTGGACCGTGACCGTGTGGCTGCGGCTGGCCAAGGCGTTGCGGATCGCGTCGACTTGGTCCAGCACGTCGCGCTCATCGGCGGCGGCATCGGCGGGCACGTGTTGGTGGACAATCGTGATTTTCATGGGAATCCTTATAACGATCAGTTCTGAAGTGGTGGAATGTTCCCTTTTCGCGTTTCTACTCCTGTGGGCCTGCGCATCAGGCGATCACAACACGCGGGCGGCGAGCGTGTGCCATGGGATGGCGGACAGCGAAGTCGAAAAGGGTTCCTCTTTCGCGATGGGTGCGGCGACATAGCCGCGCGCCTTGGGAAAGAGCGGCAATAGACGGCTCAGTGTGCTGAAGTGTTCCGCCCGCGGCGTCGCGCTCTGTTTGATCTCCACCAGCGTGACGGAGGGTCCGCTTTCAACCACGAGGTCAATTTCGTTGCGGTTGGAGTCCCGGTAAAAAAACAGCTCCGTGTTGCGTGCGAGGTTAGCCTTCCGCTTGAGGCATTCGAGCACGACCAGGTTTTCAAAAAATGCGCCGGATTGAGGTCCGCTCCGCAGCAACTCCGGATCGGGGTAGCGTAACAGCCAGGCGGCGAGGCCCGTGTCGCCGAAATAGAGTTTGGGCGTTTTCACGACGCGGCGCGTCATGTTGCGCGAGTAGGGACGCAACAGAAAAACAAGGCCCGTGCTTTCGAGCAACGAGAGCCATCGCTGAACGGTTGAGAAACTGACGCCCGCTTCTTTGGCGATCTCGTTGAGATTCAGCAGGCTTCCCACGCGTGCGGCGAGGAGTTCGACCACGTTCTGAAACAGCCGCAAATCATGGACGGCCGTGAGCAGGCGGATGTCGCGTTCCAGATAGGTCTGGACATACGAAGCGAAGAACCGGTTGCGGTCGGCCCCATGCACGGCGATCTCGGGATAAAAACCGGTGAAGAGTCGACGAAAACAATCGGAAACCGTGACGGGCTGCCAGCCCAATTCGGCACACGAGAAAGGGTGTAGGCGATAGACCGCCGCCCGGCCGGCCAGAGACTCACCGAGTCCGGCCATGAGGGGAAAAACTTGGGAACCGGTCAGCAGGAAACGCCCGTTCGCGTGGCGGTCGGCGTCCACCGCTATCTTGATGTGGGGCAGCAGTTCGGGCAGATGCTGGATTTCGTCGATGATGAGCCGTGGCGCGCGCGTCAGGAAGGTGCGAGGGTCTTCCCGCGCGGCCTGCCGGGTCAGAGGATCGTCAAGCGTCAGATACTCCGCGCCCGGGAAGAGGTGCTGCAACAGGGTGGATTTCCCCGTCTGCCGGGGGCCGGTCACGACGACAACCGGAAACTGACGTGCGGCGGCGCTGAGCTCCTGCTGGAGTTCGCGGGCGACATACGTGGCTTTCATGGCGCGTATCCTATCTCGGATTAATATGCAATATCAACAAAAAATAATGAAAAAGCATAATTACCGGATACGGCCGCATGCTGTTGGGCGTCTGGGGACTTACCGCCGCGCGAGGAGGCGTTCCATGTCGGCGCGGCAGTCGAGCAGGGCGTCGCAGGGCGAGCGGTCGAGGCGGATGCTCAGCAGGTTGCACAGTTGCTCGCCCCACCCTTCCGTGATCTCGCGCGCGAACGCGGCGGTCGCGGGACGGAAGCCGAGCTTGACGAATTGCCTCAGGATTGACGGGACAGCCGTCGCGAACGCCCAGGTTTTTCCCTTCTCCGGAGAGATGATGTCGGACGGAAAGACGAACTGGCTCGCGCGGTCCACCATCATCAGGTGGCGCGGGCAGACGTTTCGTTCTCCCGCCTTGCCGATGCGCATCATCATGGGGAAGCAGTCGATTTCCATGCACATCACTTTCACGGGCAGGGCCTGGACAGCGGCGAGGAGGTCCTGCGGCAGCAAAATCGCCTGCTGGGAGAGCTTCGGCTCGTGGGTCCGCATCTCCGTGTGCCAGGCGCCGCCCTTCTGGAACCGCGTCAGCAACGGCTTATCCATGCCCTGTACGAAGGGAATCTCGGCCTCGTCGTCAAAAACCGCAAGGAGCTGCTCCAGCGTCACGCAAAGGTCCGCGATGCCTTTTGCGCCGGCCTTCCACGGATAATAGCCGGGCACGAAAGCCTGAACGCGCGGCCACTTGCCGTTTTTGAACCGGAGGCCCGCGGCTGCGATCGCCTCGCGTTCGCCGGGAAAGAGGTCGGATTTGCTTCCGAACACAAGCTGGTGCTGGGGCAGTTCGAAAAACAGGTCGCTGGCTTCCTGCTGGGGCATTTCGTCAAGCGTCATGAAATAGGCGAGGCCCACGAGGCCGGGGTAGACGGCCACGGCGAAGTGCGTTCCCAGCGCACCCATCACGCTCACGAAATCGGTCTCGGCGGCATTGCGCTCGACGGCCACCACTTGGGTCTCCTCCAGATACTCCCATGGGGCCTCGTCGAGAATCCGTTTGGCCAAGGCGTAGAAACAGGCGTACTGCTCCGGCGACGGCGGCGTGTCGTCGAGCGGCTTGATCAGGGGCGGGGCGGATGTCTTGGGGCAAGGAACGTTTGTTTTCAATGTTTGCCTTTTAGAAAACTTCGTCGCTTATCAGGTTGTTTTGTGAACGTTCAACGCTCAACTCTGAAGGTTGAGCCGGTTTCACCTTGAGCGTTGTGCGTTGGGTTTCGCTCTCGCGACCGCCGAGTCCATGATGCGGCCGATGAGCGCGGTGTAAGAAACGTTGGCCATGCGCGCGAGGATTGGCAGGTCCGAGTCCTTGGGGTTGAGGCCGGCGAGCGGGTTGACCTCCAGGAACTGGGGTTTCTGGTCCGCGTCGCAGCGGATGTCTACGCGGCCGCCGTCGCGGCAGCCCAGTGCGCGCCACGCGTCGAGCGAGACCTGTTCGGCCGCGGCGACCACGGGGTCTTTGGCGGCATCGCCGGGATGGTAGACCACGCGGTCCTCGTAGTTGCCCTTGTTAGAGTAGGAGTAGACGCCCTTCTCGGCGTTCGAGAGCAGCACGATCTCCATGGAGCCCACGACCTTGGCCTGGCGGCCGGTGCCGGTGATGCCGACCGTGAACTCTCGGCCGCCGAGGTAAGGCTCGATCAGCGCGGGCTGGCGGAAGCGGGCCACGAGGTCGTCGCACACCGCCGCGAGATCGGTGCGGTCGCGCACGATGGACTTGGACGAGCAGCCTTTGCCCGTGCCTTCGGCGACCGGCTTCACAAAGAACGGCGCGCCGAACCGCAGGGTTGCCAGATCCTCGGCCGATTCGTAGACGCAGAAGTCGCTGGTCGGGACGCCCGCGTCGCGGACCACGCGCTTGGTCATGCCCTTGTGGAGCGTGAGCGCCAGCACGAGGACGTCGGAGAAGACGTAGGGCACCCGGTAGAGGTCGAGGATCGCGGGCACCTGCGACTCGCGCGCGACGCCTTCGAGGCCCTCGCAGATGTTGAAGACGAGGTCCCAGCGGTCGCCGGCCTCGAGCCTCTTCACCAGGGCCTTGGCGTGGCCGATCCGGTCCGTCGCGTAGCCGAGTTCGCGCAGGGCACCCTCGATGCCCGCGATGGTCTCCTCTTTGTCGAACTCGGCCGTCTCTTCCATGGACATGCCCATGGCGAGATAGTCCGAACGGAGATCATAAGTTAATCCGATGAGCATAGGCGAATGTCCAATTTCCAACAGGGAATGAGCAATTTCCAACGGCAAGAGAGGTCATTGGACATTCATTCTTGGATGTAGTCCGGGTACTGAAAGGATTTGCCTTCGTAGTTGGTCAGGCGCAGGTTGCCCTCGGCGTCCTTGCCCGCGACATAGTCGGGGGCGATCGGGATTTTGCCGCCGCCGCCGGGCGCGTCGATCACGTAGGTCGGCACGGCGTAGCCGGTGGTATGGCCCCGCAGGCTGCGGATGATCTCCACGCCCTTGGAAACGGGCGTGCGGAAGTGTTCCGAGCCGGAGATCGGATCGCACTGATAGACATAATACGGCTTGACCCGCATCTTCATCAGGTTGTGGACGAGCCGCTTCATGACGTCGGCGTTGTCGTTCATGCCTTTGAGCAGGACCGTCTGCGAGCCGAGCGGGATACCCGCGTCCGCCAGCAGGCCGCACGCCTTCTGCGTTTCATAGCAGCACTCGTCGGGATGCGTGAAATGCAGGCTCATCCAGAGCGGGTGGTACTTGCGCAGCACGCGCGTGAGTTGGGGCGTGATGCGCTGCGGCAGAACGGTCGTGACCTTGGTGCCAATGCGGATGATCTCGACATGCGGGATCGCCCGGAGGTTGGAAAGGATGAATTCGATCTTCTCATCGCTCAGGGTCAGCGGATCGCCGCCGGAGATCAGCACGTCGCGGATCTGCGGCTTGCTCCGGATGTAGTCGAAGATCATCTGGAGCCGTCGCGTGCCGGGGGTGATCGCGCCGTGGCCGACCACGCGCGAGCGGGTGCAGTAGCGGCAATAGGCCGAGCAGAAATCCGTCGCCAGCAGCAGCACGCGGTCGGGGTAGCGGTGGACCAGACCCGGGATCGGGCTCTGGTGCTCTTCGCCGAGCGGGTCGTCCGCCTCGCCGGGGCAGCGCCGCATCTCGTAGACCGTCGGGATCATCGCGCGGCGGAGGGCTTGGTCGGGATCCGTGGGAGAGATGAGCCCCATGTAGTGCGGCGTGACGGCCATGGGCAGCATCTTGCCGCCCAGCTCGAGCGCCTTTTCCTCGGCGGCCGAAAGCCGGACCATGCGCCGGACGGTCTCGAGGTCGCGAATCCGGTGCTGGATCTGCCAGCGCCAGTCGGACCACTGCTCATCGGCGGCCTTCGGGAAAAATTGATCGCGAAACGCGCGGCACTGCGGGCTCATCTTCAGGGCACGGGCTTTGACCGGTGCCGCGGGAAGGGGCGTCAGGCGCGGTTTTCCGTCCACGCGGGGGACGGATAATGAAAACAGAGGCGGCTCTCCTTGTGGAGGCTCCTCTTCCTGGTCGTCCAGGTGCAAGCTCAACTGCATCGCGTGCGCAGGCACACCGTACACAGCAAAACTCCTTGTTGCAAAAGGATCTATTTCACATGCCTCGCTCCCGCTCGGCAATGCGTCTCCTTTTGCGGAACCCTAATACGCCTGTTTGCTCATCTTGTCAAGCACGGCCGAACGGGAAAGACCGAAAAAAGTGGACGTCGTCCGTTTTCGGCTCGGGAGACGGGAGCGTCAGGCGTCCTGTCGAGCACGACGTGTTTTCCGCATGTGAAAAACGTGACGGTCGCCTCGGCGGTGCGGTTAGGGATCATGGAGAAGAAGGACCGGGAGGCGAGGACGGAGACAGTTGTCGTAGGATTATGCGACCATTCCCTCATAGGCCGTGTTGAAATCTTCGGTGGTTATCTTACGCCGCTTGGACAAGACAGTCGTAATGGCGACCAAAACAATCTCTTTCTTTGCGCATTCCCGCGGGACGCCGCTTTGGTACATATTCCGCATCATATGAGGTAGTTGTTTGGCAGGAAAAACCAAATCCATTATCTCTTGAAATTCAGTTTTTGAAAAGGCATGGAGAGCCACCTGATCAAGAAACTCTTCTTTCAGGACATTAAACATCTCGATCGCATCATCCTCGATGTAGTGATCCAGCACTTTTTTTGCGATCAGGCCGGAAAAAAGACCGCCGACCATCGCCCCAACAACAGGAATCGGGATGAGAGCTTGGCCGAGTGCGGCTCCCGCTATGCCGGATGCTCCCACCGCAGAATTCTTTAGAAGCTGGGCAGGGGATATCCGTCCGACTAAGCCGCGTGCGATATCTGGCCCGAATGTCACGATCGCCAACACCCCACTGCCGATGACTTGTCTGGCTGTCAGTTGGCCCAGTCCCAGTTGTTTGCCAATTGCACCCTTCGCAGCCATGGATCCGCGTATACCCGACGCGATCTTTTCTCCAGCGGAAGCCGTCAATGATTTCCCCAAGATCGTGTTTTGGCGGCTCAGTTGGGCGGTGAGGGTATAGACCAGCGTCCCCATGCCGACTGTTTTTGCTCCGTTGATCAGCCCAACTTTTGTCGCGTCTTTGAGGCTGCCCCCATTCCACAACGTGAGGGCAAACGAAATGGCAAACGTGCAGCCTCCGGGGACTGTGGAAATGATGGCGCCCGATACCGCGTCTACGGCGACCCCCTCGAGCGTTCCTGCTTTTGCAATGGCCAATGCCTGATTATAGGTGCAATATCCTTTTCGTATATAATTTTTCGCATTTTCCGGATTGCTTTCTCCGGGGACCTCACCGTTCGCGATCCGCTTTTTCATGTGTTTGACCGCGCTGTCATATTGATTCCGCGGCACTTCGATCTGCATCATGGAACCGTCGTCATTCAAATATCGTGCATGTCCATTTTCGAAACAGTCGCCAATGCTTTTTGCGGCATTGTCATGATAGATGTCCTTCATGTTGTTAGTGGCGCAATATTTCGTTTGAACGTTTCTCCCGTCCACAACCCTGTCGGCGCCATTGAGTTTGTTGTCGCCGCCGATTGTCTGCGCAGAGTGTCCCGTCGCCCGGTCAAATGTCGTGTTCGCGTATTCCGCAGCAAAACCATGTCCGGAACTTCCTCCGCCTCGCGAAGTGTTGTGAAACTTGCTGAAGCCGTTTTCGTCCATATTGAGGTTGCCGACCGGCATGGATGCGGCGGTTCCCGCCGTCACGATAACCCGTTGTCTGGCCTCGTCGTTGACGTATTCATACTCCGTGTGGGTGCCAGGGTTGTCTGACGGTTTCAGCAGGCCGCGCTTGTGTAGCGCCAAAGACACTTTCGAATCGATCAGTTCCCTGAAAAAGGCGTGTAGCAGGTCAAGAGGAAAGGAAACATCTTCTTTTCGAACCACAATTTCTTTCAACTCCGGGTACTTGAGTGTAATCCGGTCATCAGTCTTCTCCGCCGCGAAAACCCCACTGTAGGGCAACTCGATGTTTTTAGCCACATGCTTGTCGCCATCCTTCTTCTGATGCGAAACATACACGCCCCGGTCTGTGACCGCAAAGCCGTATTCGCGCAACTCGATCTGATCGAGGCTTCTGACCGGCGAGAATCCGATGACCTCCTCATCATAGATGTTCCGTCCGTCGAAGTGGCTCAGAAAGGCATTCATCCTCCCGAGCGGGATATCGTCTTCGAGGAAAACCGGTTTTTCACTCGCCGCGCAGAGTTGGAGCCCAGATCGCTCTATGATTTGCCTCAGAGGAATATTGTCGAAATCAACTGGCTGTGCCAGCCATTTTTCAAAAGCTATTTTGGTTTTCTTGTTTTCGGAACGGCTTAAGAAAAATCCAAGCACCATCATTATCAGGAACCCCCAGCCCGCCACCTTCAGGCAAAGCTCGAAGTTATTGACGATAAACCTCAGCAAATAAAAAAGAACCACGCCTCCGATTGCCAGCCCCAACACCATCCCCCTCGCTTTTTTTGAAACGATCAAAGCGACGATAAATCCAATCACGATCATCCAGAACATAACAAGAAATCCCTCTTCATCGCTTCCCGCCGACACTCATAAAAAGACGAAACAACCAATTCTCATCAGGCGTCCTACTTGAACGTCGCGGTCGCCGGCTTGAGGCCGTCGGCGGCGGCGGTGAAGACGACGGGTGCCGTGGACCCGGCGGCGCGGCGCAGGACGGCGACGGCCTTGCCGAAGTAGAGCGGGTGGCTGGCGGTGTCGGTGAAGGCGTCGTGGCCGCGCGGGTTGCCGTTGCCGACCGCAACGATCTCGCCGGGGCCGCTGAGGCTGAAGCGGATGCGGTTCGTGGCGCGCGGATCGCGCGTGCCGGCCGCGTCGGTCACGTCCACCTGCACGAAGACCACGCTCTCGCCGTCGGCCGGCAGCGCGTCCCGCTCGGGCGCGAGCGCGACCGCGACCGCAGGCCCCGCGGTGCGCATGACCTGCTCGGCGATCTTCTTCCCGGCCTGGTAGGCCACGGCTTTGAGCTCGCCGGGCTGGTAGGCGACGTCGAGCCAGCGCAAGCGGTAGGTGTCGCAGACGTCGTAGTAGGGATTGGAGGGCTTCTGGTCGGAAAGTGTGAGCTCGCGGATCGAGGCCCAGCGGCCCTTCTCCAGGTCGTTGAACGCGACGCGCACGTAGCGGCAGGTGGTCGGCTTGTCGAGCGTGGCGGGCGCGGACTCGCCGCGCTTCTTGGCGAAGAGCGGCTTCCAGGCCGCGGCGTCGTCCGAGGCGAGCACCTCGTAGCCGTAACTCTTGGCCTCGCCCTCGAAGGTCACCGCGAGATAGCGGAAGGCGGTCGGCGCGCCGAGGTCGACCTGCCACCACTGCGGCACGGCGTCGCTGGAGGCGCACCAGCGCGTGTCGAGGGTGCCGTCGAGCGCGGCCGAGGCGGGGTTGTCGTGGGCGGCGCTCTTTTCGGCGCTGGAGGCGGTCGCGGGCTTGCCGGCCGCGAAGTTGGCGGGCTTGGACTGCGGCTGGCCCTTGGTGCGGCGGCCGAGGGAGCGGCCGTTGAGGAAGAGTTCGGCCGAGTCGCCGCTGGTGTAGACGTAAACCGGTACGTTCTGGCCCTCCTTGCCGGCCCAGTTCCAGTGCGGCAGGATGTGCAGGGTGGTGGCGGCCTTGTTCCAGTGGCCGCGGTAGAGGAAGAAGCGGTCTTTGGGCACGCCGCAGAGGTCGACGATGCCGAAGTAGGAGCTGCGCGCCATCTCGCTCTGCGGGTATTTGCGCATCTGCTCGAAGTAGTGCATGTAGGGCGTGGGCTCGCCGAGGTAGTCGAGGCCGGTCCAGACGAACTCGCCGCCGCAGTAGCGGTCGCGCTCCATGCGGGCGAACTCGGGGTCGGGGATGTCCGACCAGGGCGCGGCGTTGTGGTCGTAGGAGCAGACCTCGCGGTCCTCGACCGCGTAGTCGGTCTTGTTCTGCGGCGGCGGCACGGCGTAGTAGCCGTAGGAGCTGAGGGCCGAGGCGGACTCGGAGTAGAGCACGGGCTTGTCCGGGTATTTGCGCTTGATGGCGGCGTACTGGCCGCCGTAGTTCCAGCCGGTGAGGTCGAGGTGCTCGAAGACGCCCATGCCGATGGCGTTGGCGTGGCAGCAGCCGATACCGACCGGGCGCGTGGTGTCGAGCGTGCGGATGACGCTGCGGAAGAGGGTGCAGCGGGGCTCGGTCATGCCCGGGTCGCCGGCGTCGCCGGGCTTGGCGGGCGGGATCTCGTTGCCGATGGACCAGACGAAGACGCAGGGGTGGTTGCGGTCGCGGCGCACGAACTGGCGCAGGTTGCGCGAGACGTAGTCCTCGAGGTTCTGGTCGCTGCGGCGGCCGGAGGTGCCTTCCCATTTGTCGAAGGCCTCGTTCCAGACGAAGATCCCCATCTCGTCGCAGAGGTCGAGCACTTCGGGGGCGGGGCAGTTGTGGCTGGTGCGCAGGGCGTTGAAGCCCATGTCGCGCATGATCTCCAGCTGGCGGCGCATGGCGGAGCGGTTGAAGGCCATGCCCAGCGGGCCGAGGTCGGCGTGCAGGTCCACGCCGTAGAGCTGGACGCGGCGGCCGTTGAGGTGGAAGCCGTCGTCGGCCGGGAAGGCGAAGGAGCGGATGCCGAAGCGCGTGGTCTCGGAGTCCGTGAGCGGGCCGGACGTGACGCTCACGCGGGCGCGGTAGAGGTTCGGCGCAGCGACGTCCCACAACTTGGGCGCGGACACGGCGAAACGATGTTCGACTGGGGAACTTCCGTGTGCGGGAACCACCACGCCCGTCATATCCCAATTGGTGATCTTGCCTGTGGGGTCAACCAACGCGATGCAAAGAGAGGCTTCGATGGTCTGGTCCGTGCAATTGGTGATCGCGGTGGTCACACATACATCGGCTTTTTGGGCGCTGACCTCAGGCGTGGTGATGAAGGTGGCCTCGTGCGCGACGTGGACGGGGTCGCAGAGCGTCAGCGTGACCTTGCGGTAGATGCCCGCGCCCGGATACCAGCGCGAATGATGGGCCCGCGTGTCGGCCCGGACCGCCACGGTGTTGGGCTGGCCGGGGCGGAGGAAGGGCGTGGCGTCGACGCGGAAGCCGATGTAGCCGTAGTCCCAGCCGCCGGCCCGCTGGCCGTTGACGTAGACCTCGGGGCTGGCCATGACGCCGTCGAAATCGAGGTAGACGCGCTGGCCGGCGGCGGCCGCGGGCGTGAAGGTCTTGCGGTACCAGCCGACGCCGCGCCAGGGGAGCTTGCCGGTGCCGCCGTCGGAATCGGGGGCGAAGGGGCCGGAGATGGCCCAGTCGTGCGGCAGGCGCACGGCCTGCCAGGCGCGGTCGTCGAAAGCGGCGGCCGAGGCGTCGAGTTTGCCGTCGGCGTCCTTCTGGAAGCGCCAGTCGGCGTTGAAGTTCTCGACCGTACGGCCGGCAAACAGCGAAAAGGCGCAGAACGTCAGTCCTGCGGCAAGGCGACATGTCATTTGGATTTCTCCCCCACTTTAAAGCCTGCAGCAAACGCACAAGCCGTGCGCAAAACTCAAGCACGCCGAAGCGGGACGTCATGAACGTTCCCGGATCAGCGCGCAGCAAATCCTCCGCTTTCCCTGCGCCGACTCACTTCTTCGGCTGAGGCCCCATCTCGAAAACCAGCGCGCCGCCCTTCACGACATCCGCATGGGCGAGCTTGAAGCCGGTCACGGGGAGACCGTTGAGCGTGATGCTCTGCACGTACTTGTTCTCTTTGGAAAGCCCTTTTGCCTCGACCGTGAACGTCTTGCCCTTGGCGAGGCGGAGCGTCACCTTTTCGATCTGAGGCGCGCCGAAAACGTAGCCGTCGTTGCAGGGGTTGAAGGGATAGAAGCCCATGGCCGAGAAGAGGTACCAGGCCGACATCTGGCCGCAGTCGTCGTTGCCGCAGAGGCCGTCGGGCTTGTTCTTGTACATCGTGTCGAAGATCTCGCGGATGATCTCCTGCGTCTTGTACGGGACGCCCGCGTAATTGAAGAAGTAGGCCGTGTGGTGGCTCGGCTCGTTGCCGTGCGCATACTGGCCGATCAGGCCCGAGACGTCGAGCACGAAGCCGCTGCCCTCGACTTTGGACTCCAGCTTGAAGAGGGTGCTCAGCTTCTCCGCCGTCGCCTCTTTGCCGC